>JAJZNT010000009.1 GCA_021811685.1 bacterium | reverse complement strand
TTCAGATATCCCTAAGATTCCTACGGCTTCTTAGCACTAGAGCTGGTAGAGCTAGTAGTACTGGAGCTAGTAGATGATGGGGTACTACCTACACTGCTAGAGTTAGTTGAGCTGCTGTTAGAACAGGTCTGTCCGTTAGGGTTCTTCTGGTAGTAAGTACTTACAGCCTTAGCTACCTGACCGGTACTCTTTAGGTTCTCCCAGAAGGTAACTTGCTGCATGTTAATGACCATTTGGTCATAGGGAGCATGCAGTTCACAACCTAGTTTTACTAGGGATACGTTATTGGCTGAGCTTGAAGTAGAGGCACTAGAGCTGGAGTTATTGCTCTGCAGATAGAAGATATTATCCAGCACTAGATACTGCTGATTGATAGACTTAATATTACCGAAATATACTTGTCCCGTATTTAGAAATACCGCCTGTAGCTTATTACTATATACATACTGTGATTGAGACTTAGTACTAGTAAACGAGATAACCAGTATAACTGCTATTACCAGGAGGGCGACGATGGAGGCGGCAACAACCGGAATCCATTTAAAGATCCCTTCTCTGCGCCCCACCTTGTTACTGCGGTTGCTCAAGCCGCCCCTGTTGCCGAGGACGGGATGCTCGGGTGCACGATTTGGCGCTACCGGAGCAGGGTTATTAGAAAAATCCATACGTGTTTATTCTCCACCTAATTAGGAAGTTAATACTTACTCTTAAATAAGTTTAGTATAACCATGAGGGGCATGCAACAACTTATCCTCCGCTAAAGGGTTATGCGGATAAAAATATTGACAAAAGAAAAGCTAACAGAGTATGTTAGGTGTACCAACAACTTATTTAAGAGGGAGAGGTATTCAATATATGGCATACCAGCACACAAACTCAAAGGGCGTAACTTATTACTTAAACTCTAAGCAGGTTACTCTGCGTGGAGGTAAGGTGCAGACCATTTACTACTTCAGCAAGGACAAGCGCCCGGAAGCTACCGATCTGCCAGCAGATCGTGAAGTAAATGAAAACCCTCGAAACGGTTTTCTGACCGTTAAGCGCAAAGGCTAAGCTAAACAGCTTACTAAAGAATGACTACCGGCCAACCAAGCCGGTAGTTTTAATTCAGGGCGGAGTAATAGACAAAACATAAGGATTATGTTAGTGTAAATGCATGCCACGACACGAACAAGGATCATTTATAGTACCAACTCCTGATGAAGGTGAAGCCAACAACGGTGAGGCTGAGGTAACTGAAGGTAAGAGAAGGGTTGCTAAGTTAAGGGCGGCACTTGAAAAAGCCCCTCTTGCTCCGAAGATTATCGATACTACCCTACCAGGGGAGAATAGTCGCCATTATCAAATGCCGCTTCCGGGGGTTGGTGCTGATATTCAGAGCAATCATATAGCTATTGCGCGCAGGGCTCTTTGGGAAAGTAGACAAACACCCCCCGATAACTGCGAATAAGCCAGTGGAATATATTTAAAATGGCCCTTCCTAAGCTGCCGTTATTTATCCTGGCACCAATGGATGATGTTACGGATACCGTTTTCCGCCAAATAATCAGTTCTTGCGCAAGTCCTGATCTTTGTTTTAGTGAGTTTGTTAATGTTGAGGGCTTAATGAGTGACGGCCGTAAGCGTTTGTTAAGAAAGCTGGAACGAAGTAAAGATGAGCCGCCGCTTATTGCCCACCTGTGGGGGCTTAACCCGGATGATTTTGAAGAGATCGCCGATCAAGTTGCTTCAGGAAAACTGGCCAAAGAGATCGGCCTGGAGGATAACTTCGGCGGCATTGATCTCAATATGGGCTGCCCGGTCAGAGCGGTTACTAGAATGGGTGCCTGTTCGGCTCTCATGAATAACCGCGACCTAGCTCAAGATATTATTGAATCTACAAAAAAAGGTGCCAAAGGGCGCTTACCTATAAGCGTTAAGACCCGGCTTGGTTATTCTGAGATTGATCCGTCTTGGACTCAATTCTTGTTTAGCCAGAATCTGGACATGCTAAGCATTCATTTAAGGACGGTTAAGGAGATGAGCTTAACAAATGCGCATCATGAAGAGCTGGAGCGTATCAAGCAGGAAAGAGACAGCTTATCCCGGGGTACATTACTTATTGCCAACGGAGACATCTTGAGCAGGGGTCAGGGAGACAAGCTGATCAATAAATATGGTATTGACGGGGTAATGATCGGACGCGGCGTATTTCATGATCCGTATGCCTTTAGTAAAGAGAGCCCGTGGCCCAAATTTACTGCTCGGGAGCGAGCCGAGCTTTTTATGACACATCTTAAGTTGTACGAGTCATGGGCCGACAAACCAAATAAGGGGGTCAGTCGTCTAAATAAGTATGCGAAGATTTATATAAACGGGTTTGACGGGGCTAAAGAACTAAGAACTGAATTGGCATTAGCTCACTCTGTCCAGCAAATGCTGGACAGAACAGGCGCTTTTTTACAGCAAGCCTAAAAAAAGAGATTGTTGAGGTGAAAATGTTGGTTTTTTATAGAGCCGTTATCTTAAATTACTATCTTGTCCTATGATCACCCCGTTTCTATGTCTTCAACACGAGTATAAGTATAAGCGAAAAACTACGTGCATTCAACGCTTAGGTTGTAGTATATTTGTCCTTTTACGGGTAGACCGTTATTAGATAATGGTGAGCGAAATAGGCTATTGATTGCCTGCTGCCGTTATAGACTGCTGCTGATTAAGTGGCTGCCCGCCGGTATATGCCGTTACTAAAGTGTTGAAGGTGTTAAGTAGAGCGTTGTATTGATCGACCATCCTGTTTGCCGTAATTAGGTCTTGTACGTATATGTTGTAGTCGTAATTATCTTCGTATTGATTGCCTATATTTGCCCAACCGACACTGTCGTTATATGCAGCGGTAGCCTCAGCTTGATACTGATTTATACTATTGTCCAGCTGAGTAAGCTGACTCTGATCATTACTAAAAAGATTATCTACTTGCTGGTTATCACTAACAACAGCACTCATGCTATCGGTGAAATAGCGGGAACAGTATGATGATAACTGGTTAGTAATACCGGGGTACTCGGTACACAGAATAGAAAATAGCTCTAAATCTCTTTGGCCGGGCTCAATTTTTGCAAACGTCTTTACCTGTCCACTAAGATTCTGGTCATAGCTAAATATATTGTAGTTATTCTCTATGGCTTGTTTAAGTTTTGAACTATCTGATTGAATCAGTTGATAATAGGCTATATGAAGCATTTCATAAGCCGCGGTCGTTACTTCGACGTTATATAGCTGACTGGGCATAGTTAATAGATATATTCTGTTGGTAGACGGATCATAGCACCCTAAAAGGGACGTACCGTTATTATTGGCGTTCGCCGTAGTACAATCATTTTGAAATTGTGAGGGAGAATCAATTCTCGGACTTGCCCTTAAAAACAAGAGCTTTCCAGAGCGGCTCATGCTTGCATCATTTGCAAGCTGCATCATTTTTGGATTAGCGTTATGCAAGGTATACCAGTCGGAAACCGGCCCCCATAAGACTAAAACCGAGATAACCGCTAAGGCTATGGCCATGTTCCGGTATTTCCTATGGGAGCGTGACTGTTTTCTTTCCGCCTTCTTATTTTGCTTATCAAGTAATTTCTGTTTTTTTTGTCGATCCTGCATCTCAACTTCCCATGACTGGGCAATGTTGGATACGAACGACTGACCGTCTGGCTTGATCTGCATAGCTTCTAATAGATACATATTAGCGTTCGGCCAATCCTCTTTAACGTAATAGATTAGAAACTGCAACTCCATAAGTACATACCAATACTCTTTAAGCTCTTGGTCGTTTTGATACTCCAGAGCAATCTTATCTAGCTCTGATTGATACTTATCCAGATGATCATATGACAACTTGCTTTGAGAAAATAAATACTCTAACTCTAAAGACTCATTCGCTATATGACTCAGATCTTGTTCTTTTTGATTTGCAGTCGTTATTTCTTGGCTTTCAATATCGCTTTCTATGTCGATTGCCTGGGTGTAATTTGTATAACCTTCAAAATATCCCTGATCTTTCAGCTTACGGTATATCCATTTTGCTGCTGATTGTATATATGGCTCCGGTTGTGCATCGTCTGAATTTCTAACTTCTCCAGAACCGATTATGGTATTACGATTTTTTACCCGGTCGATATGCTTAGGTTTACCCATGGGAGCATCTGTATAACCTTCAAAATATCCCTGGTCTTTCAGCTTACGGTATATCCATTTTGCTGCTGATTGTATATATGGCTCCGGTGGCACGTCGGCCATATTAATAGCTCTCCTCGATACACTCAATTAATATAATGGCGCATTGTACAACAATATTGAAGAATAGTCTACTAATAAAGACATTTCTCTTAACTAGGCTAGGGTTGCTGATTTAATAAAGTAGTCAGCTGGGTCAGCCGAAGAAGCTGAACGAGTATCTTAATTGCTTATGACCAATAAGATAACGATAATTTTAGCAGTATTGATTGATGCATATATAAGTAATACTATGTATATATGACTAAGACTATTCTAAACATTAAGACGGAACCTAGCACCAAGAAGCAAATACAAGAGTTTGCCTCTGAGCTAGGAGTTCCCGTTAGTGTAATTATAAATGCTCAAATTAAACAGATGCTGAGAGATCGAAGAGTGATATTAAGTACAGAGCTCGAACCTACACCTTACCTTGTGAAAATAATGGAGCAAGTCGAAAAAGACTTAAGGACAGACAAGAATATAACCAAAGCTATGGATATCAAGGAGGCCATAGCTTATCTAAATTCCTTATGAAAATTCGTTTCCATAAAAGTTTTAGCAAGCAATTTAAGCAGCTATCAAAGTCACAAAAAGAGCTAGTTAAGGGCGCGTTAGAAACTTTTGAAGAAGATCCATACCACGATAGCCTTAGGAACCACCCGCTAAAAAAAGAGTGGAAAGGATACCATTCTATTACCGCAGACACTGATTTACGACTACACTTTAGAATGCTAGATGATAATACTGCGTTATTTGTTGCAGCCGGTTCACATTATGTTTTATATAAGTAAACAAATGAACTTTGGTGGGGATGGCTGGACTCGAACCAGCGACCAATCGGTTATGAGCCGACTGCTCTAACCACTGAGCTACATCCCCAAATAGCGTGTTTACCAGAGAGTATACACCAGATGCAACGTGGATATATAATTAATCATGAAGTCTATGCAAACAAAGATCAAATACTTAGAGGCTTTCGCCTCAGATTTTATAAACCGCCTAAGAGATATTCGCTTTGCCGGTCAGGTTGTGTTTGTATTTATTGTATTGCTTATCAGTTGGAGTGGCGTTAAGGCGATTCAGATGAACTATAACTTACAGAAACAGATATCTACAACTCAACAAGAAAACCAAATTCAGAAGCTCCAAAACAATAACCTTACCCTTCAGGACAAATACTATAGCTCTAACCAATACCTGGAGTTACAAGCAAGACAGAACTTCGGGCTAGCTAGCCCTGGAGAGCAGGAGATTTTAGTACCAAGAAGCGTAGCATTGGCTTATGCTCCGAAGGTCAGCCTGACTACTACCGAGCCTTCAAAAGTATCCGTTCCGGCTTTGCAAAAACACGTTAATGACTGGATTAACTTTTTCTTGCACAGACAATAACTAGTTTAGTCTGTCATTGACTTGCCCTCATCTGTTCTGATAAGATTATTTGGTATTTTTCCACAGTTATCGCGGGGTGGAGCAGCGGCAGCTCGCGTGGCTCATAACCACGAGGCCGGCGGTTCGAGTCCGCCCCCCGCAACCAAGCTAAGTACAGCATGTAAGTCCGTAAAGTCCAGGCCTTCCGGACTTTTTCATTTGTGTCCAGTTTGGGTTCCAGACCGGAGTGCTCAGCCATGACTTGTACTAAAGGCGATTTGATTACTTAATATATATTATCACATAGGTTATTCAGAAATTTAAGTTGCTTATTTTCGTAAGCTACATATTTTATATGCAGCAACTGTGTGTCTGTAAGGCCTGTTATAGACGGGGTTAATTTAAGGCTGAATTAGTCTAAGACGCCAACCCCTTATCTAAGTATAACTTTGAGATTTTTTTACCATCAATAATCTGGAGGACTGACCCATCTCCAAAAGGGCTACCGTCTGGCATGGTAGAGAATGTGTCTATACACCACACGCAATTTTGAACTTCATAGCAGGTTTCAGAAGGGGTGTGTCCGAATATTTGAGAGATACTTTTATATGTAATATTGCCGCCCGGTCGCGCCCAAATAGGACTCATGTCATTCCATAAACCACTCACGTCTTCGGAACCAGACCACTGGTTAGATATACCGGCATGAGAATAAGACACGCCATCAACTTCTACGATAACGGGTAGACTTATAAGCCACTGTTTTAAATCTTTATTTTCTGGCGCATCAATTAAGACTTGAGTCAAAGGATTATAACCAGTCTGAAGTGATGGTGTGTCATGAACATATATATAGTCATGATTACCAACAACCAGATCAACTTTGCTTTGATTTTTAGACTGTAAGTCTTTTAACGCGTTCCAAGTATTGATAGTATCTTGTGGGGCGGAGTTAAAATCGTCTGCATAATCACCACAGAAAACAACTTTGTCATAACTCTTCAGTAGTTTAGAAACCTTTTTAATAACCCAGATTTTTGTATGTATATCACCAATTGCCAATACCTTGCTCATGCCTAAAGTATACCTGTAAATAGCCTATCTACTTATGCTATTATGTAATCATGAAACACGTTATTCAATTCCACGTAGACAAAGGCGACCAGTACTACATTGCTGAGGGTCTCGATTTACCTGTAGTTACTCAAGCGAAAACCCTAGATGAGTTGGCTAAAAATATTGAGGAAGCGGTAAGTCTACACCTAGAAGATGAAGATCCTGCGATTTATAGCCTAGCACCGAAGCCATCTGTCATGCTCAGCATGGAGCTTGGCTTGCCATCTTATGCCTAAACTCAAGCGACTCTCAGGTAACGATGTTATTAAAATACTGAGTCTTTTTAGCTTTGCTCAAGTAAGTCAAAAGGGTAGCCACATAAAACCTAGGCGCGTTATAAATGATGAAAATTAGACCCTAACCATACCTATGCATAAAGAACTTGATAGGGGCACAGCTAATGCTATATTTAGGTTAGCTGGTTCAAGTCCAGTCTTGTTCAGCACGAGCTCCTTACGTCCTCCTAAAACTTCTTGTAGGTTCGTTGCCGTTGTTTAATTTGTCTATCCAAAAAGGGAATGTGCTTATCTGATAATTAATTAATACCTTGGGGTGGGAGCCATGCCTTAGGCGACCTACATATTGTATTAGTTTGCCCTCTAAAGGTAGGGCTAGAGTAAGTGACTCGGTATTCTTCACACTCATGCCTTCGCTAAATGTTTAGCAACTTTATTAAACCCTTTTGCAGCTTGGCTTGATCACCCGCACTTAGTTTCCCTAGCTGGCTGGTTAGATCTGACTGTAGCAGAGCCGATAAGCGGTGAACACGGCCAATAGAAGGTCTTACCAGCCCAACATTACGCCAGTCTAGCAGTTCAACATCTACATCTGTTCGCTCTAATTTTGCCGACACCGGCACGACAATAATTGCATTATGCTGTCCATGCGGTTTGCTGACAACAATTACAGGTCTAACTTTATCCTTGTTTGTCTCTAAAAAAGGGAACTTCGCAGTGTAAACGCCGAATATTACGGGAGGGTTCACGAAAACTGGACCTTCTTGCCCATATCCGATGTATATAGGTCTTCAGCTGGATCATTTAAGTAATCTTCACCAACTGAGTATGCCGAACTCCTTCGTATCTCTTCTCGCTCACCTGAAACTCGATTCTCCCCGTAGCTTTCTCTGACAATCTTGGATAAACCGAGCTTTAGTATCTCAGGGTCTGATAGCGTTGGATAAAGCTTTTTGGCCTGCGATAAAGCACGACTAATTTCATCGGTAACAGATAACCTGATTGCGCTTTGCATAGATTTACTCATATTTAGTATAATACGGCACTTAATGTTGGTTTGCAACAGTTATTGCTATAACTGATTTTGATAATTTCAATAGTAAGTTAAAGTGAAGCGAGCCAAAATTAGGCGGTAGAAACACTTGGTTCGAATCCCTCATCCCCATATGCCACGAACTTGAGAAGCAGTCCAGAATCGCACGAGGAGTACGGATTATAACACCTCAGTCGCAGTATAATAAGATCATGGCTGACAAAGGTTTATATCAATGTCCTGAATGCGGATTGCACTATGAAGATGAGCAAATAGCTAAGCAATGTGAAGCCTATTGCAAGAAATATCAGGGCTGCAGCATGGAGATAACTAAATTATCTGTTGAACGCAGCAAGACTGGAGAGAATCCGTAGTCCTAGCAGGATCATGGATTAGGCCGAACAAAGTCCGAAATGGTTCTAGACCGGCATGCTCAACCAGATCATGCATCAACAGAGGTAGACCGGGTTTCTATACCGGTCTTTCTATTACTTCTTAAATACTCATCCCTGTTGCTCGGCTCGAGTTATATCCTCATTGGCTCGAACTATGCTATCTCTTTGAAATGCCCACAACACCCCTACAGAAGCGGTTCCAGAACTGACCGATCCTCTATATGAGGATTGGAATGTTCAAACTAAGGCAGGGTTCCATGACCATGACCCTAGCTGAATAGCCACTCTTACTTCTTGGTTTTGGCAGATATTGCAATCTTCTTTGGCTCAGGTAGCGGCGTTAACGGTACTTTCACTTTTAGTACGCCTTCGTCTAAATGAGCTTCAATTTTATCCGCATTTGCTCGTTCAGGAAGCTGGATGCTTCGATAGAAGCTACTACTACTTTCGCGGACTACATACTTTTTGCCCTTATCTTCTTCTTTTTCATGTCGCTCAGCACTAATTACTAATGCGTTGTTTTCGACCTGAATATTTACATCGTCTTGATTAAAGTTTGGTAGATGAGCTTCAATCACCATTAAAA
>JAJZNT010000025.1 GCA_021811685.1 bacterium | reverse complement strand
GTGTTATACCATATCGTTTATAAAAGGAGAGTTCTGCACCGACTATTCCCGCTTATGGTTGATAGCCCTATGGAGTGTTTTGGAGAAAGGGGCATAGATCAGATCCTGGAAGCTAGCAGTCACAGATTAGAACACCCTTTTCCTTATACGTGGGGCGCTGGCGACGAAAAACGCACCTGAAGTTTGCATTATTAAGTAAAACAGATATAATGTTTGCTAAGTTGCCAAAGACAGCGACGGGATAAATTCCTTAATCATGTCGCCTAGGTAAGGTTATTCTCTTAAGAAGTCTTTGGTGTAAGAACCATTAGATTTTAGGCAACTATAAACCTAGCGCCGGGTCGATGCTGTTAGGTATTAAATTTAAATTTTAAATTCTAAGGAATTACATGCCACTAACCAGAGCTAAAAAAGAGCAAGTAGTCAGTAGCGTTAAGCAACTACTTGAACAATCAAAACTCACAGTTATAGCCAAGTACCAAGGCGCTTCCGTTAAAGACATGCAAAACTTAAGGGCAACCGCAAAAGACAGCGGAACTACGGTAAAAGTGATTAAGAACCGGCTGGTTATTCAATCGCTCAAGGGAAATGACAAGTTGTCATCTATCAATACCGATCAGCTCCAAGGTATGCTCGTTTACGCCTTCAACAGCGAAGACGAAGTAGCGCCGGCTCAGAGCATAGCCGAGTTTGCTAAAAGCAAACCTGAAGTAGAGTTTGTCGGCGCTATAACCGGCGACGGTAATTGGCTGGAAGCGAGCAGCGTAAAAGAATTAGCCGAACTCCCCAGCAAACCGGTATTAATCGCCTCTGTAGTAGCCCTGCTTGAGTCACCGATTCGTTCTGTTGTCGGCGCAACGGGAGGCAACTTGCCGAACCTTATCGCAAGCCTAAAGGCAAAGGCATCATCATAATTAATATAAGGAGAATAATTTATGGCAAACATCGATAAACTCGCAGAAGAACTGGTCGGTTTGACCGTTCTCGAAGTAAACGAACTAAGCAATACCCTAAAAGACAAGTACGGAATAGAGCCCGCTGCGGCAGCTGTAGCTATGGCAGCTCCTGCAGCTGGAGGCGATCAAGCAGCTCAGGCAGAAGAGGCTAAGAGTGAGTACGACGTAATACTAAAGGACCCCGGAGCACAAAAGGTAGCAGTCATTAAGGCCGTAAAAGAAGTTACTAATTTAGGTCTCGGAGAAGCTAAAGCCCTAGTCGACAATGCCCCTAAAGCCATCTTAGAGAAGGCCAAGACAGAAGACGCCGAAGCAGCTAAGAAGAAGCTAGAAGAAGCCGGCGCAACCGTAGAGCTAGCCTAAATAACTATTTTTTAAACAAAAATAGGCAGGTTGACCCTAATTAGAGCGGGTCAATTCATAAGCAAGGGTGCATACAGGATAACTTTTTGATTATGTGTTATCCACAGCACCTTTGACTTTATCTATATATAATGGTAGTTTAAAGTTAGCTTTTATCTAGACAAATACCCTAAGGAGAGGCTGAGCATAGAAATCAGATGTCAGACGTACCAGACAAGCAAATCAAAAGACTAAGATCACTAATAAGAGAAGCAGAAACTAATCTAGCTGCAGCAAGTGAGTTGCTGATCAGTTTGGTTGGTGACGATGAAAAGATTACTCCCGTAGCCAGAGACGAGACTCTAGGTAAAGTTATAGAAGGAGTATTTGACGGGCAAAATATGGTAGGTAGTGACAGTAAAACATACCCAGTACCGGCAAACTATGCTTCCAAGTCAAAGTTAGTTCAGGGAGACATTCTAAAACTTACTATTGCCGACGACGGAGCTTTCTTATATAAGCAAATCGGACCGGTACCGCGCAAACAGGTTGTCGGTACCCTAAATCTGGAAAACGGTCACTACTTCGTAAACGTCAATGGTAAAAATTACCGAGTACTCCTAGCCAGCGTAACTTACTTTAAGGCAAAGCCGGGTGATCAGGTTAGTGCTAATATCCCTGAAGACGATAACGCAGAGTGGGCCGCTCTTGAAGCCGCCCTTTAAGTCCACAATAAACATGACAGCCGGCATTTAAACCTTAGTCTATAATAGTAATAGTATTATGGGACAGGCACTATACCGTAAATACCGGTCTAAATCTTTAAGCGAGATAGTTGGTCAGGAACACATAACAAAAACTCTATCTCAAGCGGTCAAAAGCGGCCGACTGTCACACGCATATTTATTTACCGGGCCAAGAGGAGTAGGTAAAACCTCTATTGCTCGTATTTTAGCTCACGACATTAACGGCCTACCATACGCAGATGACTCAAGCCATATTGACATTATCGAAATAGACGCAGCATCTAACAGAAAACTCGAAGAAACTAAAGAACTAATCGAGAAGGTGTATGTAGCCCCGATAAGCGCTAAATACAAGATTTATATCATAGACGAAGTCCACATGTTGACCAAGGAGTCATTTAATGCGCTACTGAAAACTTTGGAAGAACCGCCTAGTCATGTCATTTTTATACTAGCAACCACAGAAGCACACAAACTTCCGGAAACCATAATCAGCCGCACTCAACGTTTTCAGTTTAAGCCCATAGATCAATCCAAAGTCGTTTCTCATCTAAAAACCATAGCTAAAAACGAAGGTATAAAAATTGACGACGAAGCTCTCGGCTTAATCGCTAAACACGGACAAGGCAGTTTTCGAGACAGCATCAGCCTACTGGAGCAAACCTCAAACTACAATAATCAGATCAGTGCAGAAACTATCAGGCTACTTCTAGGAATTCCGCCCGACCAGCTACTGGAGGAACTAATTAAAGATTTAGAAGCGGGATCAGTAATCAAAGTCACGTCTACTCTAGGTGAATTAATTGAACAAGGATACTTAGCTGCCAGCATTGCATCACTTTTAAGTTCAAAGATTCGCGAGCTACTAATAGCTAACAAGCCCTTAATATCTTACCAGGAATCACTAAAACTGCTGGAAAACCTGCTGGACGTGCCGGCATCATATGATCCAAACCGGTTGCTTGAAATATGTCTGATTAAAGCCATGCCGATAGTTAATGATCCCGCCCCAACAACCAAACCGGAGCAAACAAACAATAAATCGCCTAAAAACACAGGCGAAAACAACTTAAAAGTTACCGATGAACCAATAAAAGATAAAGCCATAGAACAAGTCCGAAAAAGTAAGACTCCTTCTTCTGATGCCACCACAAAACCACTAATGCTTGATGCGGAATCCTGGCAAGAAGTGCTGAATCTACTCAAATCCAACTACAACACACTTTATGGCGTGGTCAGAATGGCGAGTGTCGACTTTATAGACCAAAATTCTCTTAAGCTGTCTTTCGCTTTCCCGTTTCACCAGAAAAGAGTTAGCGAGTCTAAAAACCGGGACATAATCCAGAAAGCTATTAATCAAATAACCGGTAACAATGTATCTATTGAGTGTGTAGTCGATGAAAATCTGCTAAGTACAGTAAGCCAAAACGGCGAGGGTAATGCAGGACTGGAAACCATCAACTCGATATTCGGCGAAAGCTCCGTCTTAGAATAGGGGATAAACTGTTTATAAAATTAGACTGTTTAAGATGCTGGATAATATAATAGAAATCTATTGCTAGTGAAGCAGGAAAACAATAATGCCAGATATTATAGCTAACCTAAAACAGCCCCCGCAAAATGTCGATGCTGAAGCGTCGCTGCTCGGCTCTATTTTGATCGACACTGACGCGATTGTTAAGATTGCCGATCAAATCAGAACTGCCGACTTTTTCGACAAACGGCATGAGATTATTTTCGGGTCAATGAAAGAACTGTACGAAAAACACGCAGCGATAGATGTACTTACCTTATCCGACCATTTAAAAAGCAAAGGAGAGCTTAGCAGTGTTGGAGGAGCAGCCTATCTCACGGAATTGACCAACTTTGTACCTACGGCTTCACACATTGAGGAATATGCGGGCATCGTAGCGCAAAAGTCTCTAAGGCGTCGTTTAATAGCAGTTTCCCAACAAATGGTATCTTTAGGTTTTGACGAAACTAAAGCTGTTAATGAACTCATAGAAGAGGCTGAAAGTAATCTATTCTCCGTAAGCGAGCAGCATATTAAGCAATCAGTTGTTAGTTTGGAGGCAATACTGGCCGAAAGCTTTGAACGTCTCGACGAGCTGCATAAGGATAAGAAAAAGCTCCGCGGAATATCTACCGGCTTTAAGGACCTAGATAATCTCTTGGCTGGTTTTCAAAGGTCTGACCTGTTTATCCTTGCAGCAAGGCCATCAATGGGTAAGACTGCGTTAATGCTTAATTTTGCTCACAACGTAGCAGTTAAATCGAAACAGCCGGTACTGTTTTTTAGCCTGGAAATGAGCAAGGAACAGCTGGTTGATCGTTTATTAAGCATAGAATCTGGCGTTGATGCATGGGCCCTGCGTACTGGAAATCTTACGGATACGGATTTCGAGAAAATAGCGGCAGCCATGGGTACTTTAAGTGAGGCTCCCATTTACATAGACGACACTCCCGGTATAACGGTAAGTGATCTAAGAACAATCGCAAGAAGAGAAAACCACCAGCATAAACTTGGCCTGGTAGTCGTTGACTACTTACAGCTAATGAGCGGCGGTAACCGGTTTGCAAGCGACGGTAACCGGGTACAGGAAATATCTGAGATATCGCGAGGCCTAAAAGGTATTGCTCGAGAACTGGATTTGCCGCTGCTGGCCGCGTCCCAGTTAAACAGGTCAGTCGAAAGCCGTAGTCCGCAGATACCTCAGTTAGCCGACCTAAGAGAATCTGGAAGCCTGGAGCAGGACAGTGATATAGTGGCATTTATCTACCGCGAGGAATTTTACAACCCGGAAACCGATCGTAAAAAGATTACCGACATAATAGTCAAGAAACACCGTAACGGGCCAATAGGCGGGATTGAGCTATATTTCGATAACGATAAACAACGCTTTCGCTCTTTAGACACTAAACATAAAGACCCTTTTTAGAATAGGCCTTTATTGTGCAGGCAAAAACCCTAAAGAAGAAACAAAGACCGTTTACCGGTTTTGTCCATTTAAATGCGCGCGCGTACGGCTTGCTTACCGCCATCACCGCAAGCGCACTATTACTTATGTGGCGTCTTTCCAGCCAAACAGGCAATTATTTAAACTCTTTTGAAATAGCTACCAAACACCAGTTGTATTTAAACAGCCCCTGGTGGAAGTCAGTGTCTAACATATATGGACCGTATTACGTATTGTTGCATGCCACCTATGCAATCGGCAGAAATGTTTGGACATTCCGACTGGCCTCTGTAGTGGTCGGCATATTAGTAATAGCCGCTCTGTATTGGATCGTCAGTACTTGGCATGGTTATAAGATCGGGCTACTGGCTTCAGCAATATGCCTAACAAGTTTTGGCTTCTTAGCCATATCCCGGGAGGCTACACCTATAAGCTCCCAACTATTAGTAACTATTTTCTTAGTTATAGCCATCGACCTTATAAAGCGTAATCCGGGATTTAAATCACTCTTATTCTTAGTTGCCGTCTTTGCCTGCTCGCTTTATGTACCCGGAGCAGTTTGGTTAATTATTGCCGCTCTGGCTTTGACCTATAAACAGATAATGGAAGTTTTCGGGCAGTTATCTAGTTCGCTCAGGTTGACTATTATCGGGACAGGCTTATTGCTGATTACTCCGATCGCCAACTTCCTGATCCGCTTTAGTTCTATGTCTAATCTAGCTACATGGTTAGGCTACGGCCTAAACGGTAAAGTTCACGCCTTAAAAGAATTCTTAACTAACTTCCTGCACACTCCTATGACCCTGTTTATCCATAGCTATGCAATAAATCCTATTTCAACGCTTGGCCACTTACCCCTAATCCCCATAGCCTATAGCGCCCTAATTGTCGTTGGATTAATTACATATATTACCCGTATTTCAAACTGGCGCTGGCGCACTTTAATATTTCTATTGGGCGCAAGCTGGCTGCTATGCGGCTTTAATGTTATATCCCCTCTCTCCCTAATTCCGCTACTTAGTATTTGCGGGGCTACCGGTATCGCATATATCCTCAAAGAGTGGTATTCAGTTTTTCCCCGCAACCAAATCGCCAGGGCGATAGGCTTAATAGTAGCTGTAGGGGTACTGTCTTTAGGTGCCTTTTACGGAGTGAGAAGCTATATAGTTGCCTGGAGTCACACCCCAAGCGTGATAGCTTCATATAAATCGAAACTTAATTAGTTTTGATATACTATATAAGATGTAGAAGACGTTATTTTAGCCTTTAAGAATAGGAGCGGCAGTTATGAGCAGGTTAGATCAAGCCAAGACGGCAATGCAAGCCAGAAAAATCCAAAAAGAATTAGAAAAACAGGTACTCCGAGTCGAAAAAGGCGATGGTGCGGTAGCCGTAGAAATAACAGGTGATCAAAAAATTAAGAAAATTCATATAGACCCGGCCAGTGTTGATCTGGAAGACATCACTTTACTCGAGCGCTGGTTGGAAGACGCAGTTCGTGACGCCATTTCCCAAAGCCAAATGCTAGCTGCAGAAAAAATGAAGCCTATGATGGGCTTACTAGGAAGCCTAGGACTCTAGAAGTTTAATCGGTTATTATGAGTGTATTACCAAAAGCTTTAACTGACCTTATTGAAGCGTTTAATGCTTTGCCGGGCGTAGGCCCGCGCACGGCAGAGCGTTATGCTTATTGGTTTGTCCGGCATGATGATAAAAGCGCCTCTAAATTAGCCCGCGCACTTAGCGAATTAGAAGGCGGAATCGGCTACTGTGAAAAGACTTTTGCGCTGGTGCCCGCAGGTCAACGCCTATCCGACCTGTACACAAATCCTGAGCGGGACAAAACATTAATAGCTGTAGTTGCTGAACCCTTTGATATTCTTGCGATAGAAAAGACGGGCCAATATTTTGGCACCTACCACGTACTGGGAGGGCTGGTCTCTCCTATTGATGGAGTTACGCCAGAGCAACTGCATATAAAAGAACTTGTAAATAGAATTAAAGACGACAATGTTAAGGAAATAATTCTTGCCACCAACGCCAGCGTAGAGGGGGAATCTACCGCCCTCTATATCCAACAGCAAATAGCTAATAAGCCTGTAAAAATTACCCGCCTAGCCCAGGGACTACCCATAGGAGTTGATCTGGAGTACGCCGATCAAATAACACTAGGACGAGCTATCCTAAATCGTCAAACGGTTAATAGTTAACTATGGAAAAAGCCTCAAAACAAATAGATAAGTTAGTTAAAGCGGCCAGGCGTGTGGTTATAATTCAGCCGGATAACCCCGACGGGGACAGTCTTGGGAGCAGTCTGGCTCTTGAGCAGATCCTTATGGAGCTTAATAAAGACACGGTGATGGTTTGCGGCGTAAATATACCCAGCTATCTTTCTTACTTACCCGGAAAAGACAGAGTCGAGACTGAAATCCCTAACGATTTTGATCTATCCATCCTTGTCGATACGTCAGCTATATCGCTAATTAACAACCTGTTAGCAGCCGACCCGAGTGTTAAACACAGACTAAGCTCTAAGCCGTTGATTATCCTTGACCACCACGCCAGCGAATCAAGTATCGACTTTGCGTCGTTGCGTTTAAACGTAGCTGACGCCTCAGCTACATCAGAGGTAATTTATCGTCTCGCAAAAGACTTAAACTGGCCAATGAACCTAGCAGCCAAAAATGCTATGGCGGCGGCCATCTTGTCCGACACCCTAGGCCTAACCTCCCCGTCTACATCACCTAAAACGATGTATGTTATGGCCGAGTTGGTTGAAGGCGGAGTATCCCTATCAGCCCTGGAGAATGCTCGACGTGATATGATGCGCAAAAGCCCTGAATTAGTTAGATATAAAGGGAGCTTACTTCAACGCATTGAATATTACGACAACGACCGGATTGCGTTACTAACAATACCCTGGCCGGAAATAGAGAAGTACAGTCCCAGCTATAACCCTTCAATGCTGGCAATAGACGATATGCGCCTAACTACTAACACCATAGTGGCCGTAGCTCTTAAGCAATACCCTGAGGGCAAAATAACCGGCAAGATCCGGACAAACTACGGCTACCCGATTGCCGCCAAGCTGGCTGAAGCATTTAAAGGAGGAGGGCATGAATACGCCAGCGGCTTTAAATTATTAGGTGAAGTAGATATTGAGACTCTAAAAAAGGAAATAGTTAATAAATCAATGGAGCTGCTCGATGAGGTTATATAACACGCTTACGCATAGCGTCGAAGAGTTGGCTCCCCTAAACCCTCCCGAAGTAAAGGTTTATACCTGCGGACCAACCGTTTATGACTATATGCATATAGGAAACTGGTTTACCTTCATCCGATACGACTTATTGATCCGAACCTTGATAGCCTCCGGCTACAAACCTAAATGGGTAATTAATATAACCGACGTAGGACACTTAACCTCTGACTCAGACAGCGGAGAAGACAAACTGGATAAACGGGCCAAGAAAGAAGGCAAGACCGCATGGGAGATTGCCGATTACTACAGCAAATATTTCTTTGATAGCACAAGGAAACTAAACTTTATTGAACCTTGGCAGACACCTAAGGCCACAGATCATATATCTGAGCAAATTAACTTCATAAAAGGTCTTGAGGAAAAAGGCTATACCTACCGTACATCCGACGGTATCTATTTCGACACTTCAAAGTTTTCCCGCTACGCTGATTTTGCCAGATTAGATATTGATGAGATGCAACCCGGATCCCGAATTGAAGTTAATCCCGAGAAGCATAACCCCAGCGATTTTGCTTTATGGAAGTTTTCGCCCGATAAAGTAAAACGAGATATGGAGTGGGACAGCCCGTGGGGAAAAGGTTTTCCCGGATGGCATATTGAGTGTTCTGCCATGTGTTTAAAGTACTTAGGCAAAACACTGGACATACACAGTGGGGGAATTGACCATATACCAATTCACCATACTAACGAAATTGCCCAATCAGAAGCCTTAAATGACCAGCCATTGGCCAGATTCTGGATGCACACCAACCACATTTTAATTAATGGCACTAAAATCTCTAAAAGCTTAGGAAATACTATTACTCTAGAGGAAATAGAGAAAAAAGGATATGGTCCCGAGGACTTAAGGCTACTAGTGCTAGAGTCGCATTACCGCAGCCAAAGTAAATTCGATTGGAGTTCTCTATCTTCGGCAGCAAGCCGTCTGCTCAGATACCGAAACTTCGCAGTGCGCCGTTTCCAAAGTCTTAATAACGGAGACGATATTCCACCGCCGAACCTGCTGAGTGAATTAGCTGATGACCTAAACACTCCGGCCGCACTTGCCAAATTAGAAAAGTGGCTT
>JAJZNT010000006.1 GCA_021811685.1 bacterium | reverse complement strand
AATAAGCCATTTCTTGGTCTTGCCGATAATGGGACTCAAAAAGGCTAACAATTCATAAACAATAAAAGGCATAGCTAAGATGATGCCTACATACGTACAAAGAGAGAACAGAAAGCCAATCCCCCCACCCGGACTTGTATAGATAAACTGTTGATTGTGCGAAGGAGAAAGCAGCCAGTTCACGATATGTTGTTGCACAAAATAGGCTCCGGTTCCTCCTAGTAAGACAACACTAATTACTAAGAGTAACCGCGAGCGCAGTTCTCTAAGGTGCTCACTTACAGCAACCCGTTCAGGCGTCGTTATGCGCTGATTTACTCTCGGTCTCTTTGTTTTCGCTCGTTTCATGAATGTCGCCACTTAAACCTTTACGCAATTCACGCATTGATTCACCTAACGACTTGGACAACTTGGGCAAGTTCTTCCCCCCGAACAGCAACAGAACAATCGCCAAAATTATGACAAGTTCCGGTGCTCCAAGGTCCAAAAATGCGAGTTGATTCAACATTTTGTGTTTTTCCTTCCACTTTTTATACTTACGTAATATACTCTACATTAGCATAAGCATAAATGCAAGGATCAAAACAAACGATCCTAAGATAAATAGTCCACTTTAGTAATGCTAGAAGATAACTATGTACAACTTGCGGGGGTATACGGAAGTAGCAACTATGGAAATTGCGGTGCGTACTCAAACGGTTCGTGCTCTACCTCAATCCAAACAAATACTTATGCTGCGCCAAACAATAGCGACAACTCGAACGTAAACAGCAGCCAGTATTCAAATAGCAGTAGCTACTCATACGGAGGCACATCAACCACTACAAGCTCAGCCGCGCCACATCACACATCATCAGGCAGCGTCGGGACTGATTTAGTGTTGGCATTCAGCAGTCTGGCAATTGTGATATTCATCGCACTTCTGTTACGGATTATCTTCAAGTACAGACGGCAAGGGCAAGTCGGACAAGCTATAGGCGGAACCGTCTACACTCCCGAGGATAAACAGCATAACGATCTGAGTTCACAGGGTCAGTCGTAACATATCTTAAGTTAGCTTGTTTATGGTGGGCGCTGAGGGACTTGAACCCCCGACCCCTTCGGTGTAAACGAAGTGCTCTAGCCAACTGAGCTAAGCGCCCCTATAAAAAGCTATTAAGCTATTATGACAAAAAGACAGATATTGTCGAGTATACCAGTCGGCAGTTACCCTCTCAAAGCCGGGAGTGCAATTAAGCTAACGCCTAAGCTCTTATTCCTGCGCTAATCAAAAAGTTGTTGTGTTATTGTTATCTTATGAATCGAACGGAGTTACAAGCGGTTTGCGGCAAAACATTTGAAAGTATTGCTCATAAAGGCGGGGCAAAAGCCTCAGACCCGAGTCAAGAATCCCCTTTTATCGCGGAAGCCAAGCGCCAATATGAACTGTTCGCCCTAGAAGCGCCAGGCAATCTTCCGATGATTGCCATAGGTGTTGGCTTTGATGTGTTGGGTCGATTTGGCGATGCTTGCCTAAAAACGTATAGACGCCACATTGAAGCAACAGACCGGCCGTTTTATACATACGAGCTATCTAGCGCTCTAAAACATCCCAAGACTATTCGAGTTCTAACTTGGCTTGCATCCATGGACAGACGCCAGAATTATGCATACGAACTGGTGTTTGGGCTCAGGAATGGACAGATCTCAATCAGCAATGATCAGTTTAAGTATAGAACCCCTGAGGGCTACTTCGAACCCAGTTTGCAGTCTATCCTAACCGCAGAAGAGACGGCTCCCCCGCCAACTGTAAATGCATCAGGCTGTCCAGCCAAACGTTTTATACCTGAGGTTTGGCATTCGCTCGTCGATAATGCCTTAAATACCTCTCTTATTTCAGTTGAGAGTTAGAGAAGAGCTGTCTAATATTAAAGTCATAATCAGAATTGAGCTGAATAAAGCCGTGTCAATTTTACAGTATTAAAGTATCTGGCAGTTTATTACAATTAACTAAGCTTAAGAAAAAATTCCTGCTCTTAAATAAGCAGTTATAAACCTAGCAATGCGCGCAATAAATCATGCTATAACGGGGGCCATTATAGGCCTAACCATCACTAACCCGATCGCTCTACCGCTGGCGTTTATGTCTCATTACGCGCTAGACGTTATCCCGCACCACGGCTATGATAAGCCTCCTCGTAGCTTTGCAGTTTTTAAAATCATACTGATAGTAGATATTCTTCTTTGTATTGCCTTAGTGGCGGTATTGGGGATTAGGCACCCATCCTACTGGTGGCTTGCGGTATTATGTGCATTCCTTGCTGCCACTCCCGATTTAATGTGGGTTGGAGATTTTAAGAAAAAGCTAATAGTTAAGAGCAAGGAGGATCTGGCAAAAAGACATGCTATTGTCAGGTTTCACTTTTTGATCCAGTGGTTTGAGCGACCCATTGGTATTGTCGTAGAAATAGCTTGGGCGCTAGCGGCTGCGGCTTTATTAGGGGTACTTTTATCCTACCCATGAATATTTAGATAAATAGAATCTTGGTAAGAAGTTAAAAATAAAACTTTCAAGTTATTAAAGACGTCGATGTGGTGCGCGAGAGAGGACTTGAACCTCCACGTCCAAAAGGACACCAGCACCTCAAGCTGGCCTGTCTACCGATTCCAGCACTCGCGCATTAAAAAAACTTGCCTTAATAGAATAACCGATTAAACACCTAAGAGGCAATGCTTACGACAGAGGTAAGTGGTCGTAAATATGCTCCAAGCTATAACCGCTTCTAAGCAGAGGCTTCACAGAGTCAAGGCTAACGTTAATTTTAACTCCCGGATTAAGTGTGCCGTATGGATCAAAAATCTTTTTGACTTTATTAAACATTTGGTAAACATCGTCCGGAAATAGCTTGCTCGAATAGGCGCCTCTTAACCTTCCTTCGTTATAGCGCCCGGTTGTCGATCCCCCCAAACGCTTAAGTGTCGAGTGGTATTCATCAAGCAGCCTAAAGGCTTTTTGCCGGTCACCTACCTGTCCCAGATTAAGGTAAGGTTGAATATGCAGATTAGCATCTCCAGCATGGCCCCATACTGAAACCTCTAGGTGCTCTTTAGAGAATTGATCATATATTGCCGAGATGAAGTCTGCCAGTTTATCTAAGGGAACGACACCGTCATCGATAAGCGGAAGGGGATTAGCCTTTCCCTGATTATGACCGCTAATAAGGGCACTGGCGTCTCGTACTTTCCAAACGAGTTTTTGCTTCTCAGGATCATCTTCAACGTAAACATTCTGGCTGTATTTACCAAGAATTTTTGTTGCCTTTTTAACTCCTTTAGAGCGCTTGTGTTCGTTGGGGTCATCAAATTCACATATTAAAACAAACTTTGGATAAGGAGGTGCGATGATATCCTTTAGATAGTTAGCATTCTCTTTAGCAACATTAGTCAGTAGCTTATCATCTACCACTTCAATCGCGCATGGCGCTTCAGAAAGAGCGTTAAGATCAATTACAGCAGACTGCAGATCCCCCGGATTATCCAAATAAGCTATAACTAAAGAGGTGTCAACGCTATACGGCTCACTTAAAAGTGTAGCCTCGGTAATTAAACCTAGCGTCCCCTGGCTGCCCACTAAAAGCGGCGTAAGATCAAATGATCCGTCTTTTTGTTTAATATCCAACAGGTCGTATCCGGCAGTGTTTTTACTGGTCTTAATCAGGCTTCTATCGACGACTTTTTTGTTCTCTTCAAGCAACGTGTCTAATGAACGGTAAATTTCGCCCTCAAAAGTTGAAAGACCTAACTTACGGTTCAGTTCGCGCTTGCTTAGACGCTTGGTCTCTATTACCTCACCGTTTGCCAGCACCACCCTTAATCCGCTTACATAGGCCCGCATGTCCCCGTACTTAAAAGACCGCCTGCCACTGGCATCATTAGCTATCGCCCCACCTACGGTCGAATATTCCATACTTTGCGGCACTGCGGGTAAAAACCTGTCATAAGATATTAAGAGCTGCTGAAGTTTACCGAAATTAACCCCAGCCTCCACGGTCACCTCACCTTTTTTAGCATCTAAAAAAAGTACACGATTAAGGTGCGACGGATATACAACTAGGATTCCCGATCCTATTGATGCTCCGGTCAGATCTGTTCCGCTGCCTCTGGCTGTAATCGGTATAATACGTCCCCGTTCGGCCAGTTGCCAGACGAAACGAGTGGTTTTACGAACGTCGCTTTCGTTCTTGGGATAAACAATTACACTGGGCGTCAAAGAGAAAATACTGTTGTCTGTCGAAAAGTAATCTCTGGCATCACTTCCGGTCATAACTTCTCCTGAGACGTGTTCCTGAAGATAATGCGCAACTTTATTCATGCTCTTTTGGTTTCTCCCCCTTTACCCCCTGATTCTTAAGATAATACCACAGCAGAGGCCAAAACGCTTAGTTGATTTAAGCTTGCCTAGCAGCGGCCAAGCTGTATTTATGGAATTGTATAAAAATACCTAGTCCACGCTTAGAGTGTTTTGAATTCCCCTAATAGCTTTTTTACAGTAGTTATTTAGTCTTGAAAAAAATGGTGCGGATGAGAGGACTTGAACCTCCACGGGCACTAAGCCCACTAGCTCCTGAAGCTAGCGCGTCTACCATTCCGCCACATCCGCTTATTTTAAGCTTATTATGGCTATCTTAAAGAGTTTTAGGGTAAAACTCAAGCTCTAATGGTCAGTTACCGCCTCGGTAACAATCTCCCAGTTCTCTACCCCGTTAAATCGATCGGCAGCCGTATTGATGGGTGCCGTAGTTAAACCGTATACATTCCCCCTCGTAATGTATATAACTCGAGGCTGATACAGTCCAAGGGCGGGAACATCCTGTTGCCAGGCAGATAAGAATGGCTGGTATTTTATGATTCTTAACGCCGGGTTAAGTCGGGTGCGCCCCTGTTCAAGTGCCGAGTCGGCCGTAGAACTATCGTATTCGGACAGATTAAGCCCGCTGGAGCGAGGATCGTATTGAGAGCTGTCCCAGTAGACAAAGACATCAGGGTCAATACCGATTGAAATACCGTCAAGTGTAGAGTCATAGTTATGATCCTGTAGCGTCGTCTGATAGGTAGCCGGAGACTCAAAGATTGGTTCCAGCTTTACCCCAATCGCCTTCCATTGTTTGCGCAACAGACCCACTACTAAATGGTTTTGCGGGGTATCCGTGGTTACCAGATTAAAACTAAGTATGGTGTGCTTCTTGTAACGATAACCTCCCGGCCCCGTAACCCATCCATCCTTAAGGAGAATGCTGTCCGCCTGTTTAGGCTGATTAGTTATCTGGGAATATTTACGGTTGTAGGCCAACTGCCCTACCAGTAAGGGTTCATTTACCGGTATTGTCGCATAACCTAGGCGGTTAATAATGTCCGTGGGGTTGGAGGCTAGCACTAGAGCTTTTCTGATTGAAGAGTCGCTCAAAATACTGCCCTGAGTCTTAAAGAAAACATAGGTACCAGCCCTTAGAATTAGACTGTTCACTTTTACTCCTGACATGCTGCTAATTTGCGGCGGAACACCGTTAAGCCCGGTTACCGCCGTAAGCTGGCCCGAAGTAAAAGCAGCAATTAACTGACTCTTGTTGGCATAGGCATGAACTATTAACTCGCTAAGCTTTGGCTTGGAAAAGACATAGTTTGAGTAGGGAAGTAGAGCGATTTGCTCGCTGGCATTTTGTGGTGTGTTCCCGGTTACTGCAATTTCGTGCCACATAAACGGACCGGATCCGATCGGATTAATTGTATTAAAGTTGGCGGCACGCAGATCTGCCGGCGCAATATTTCCCAGCAAGTGTTTCGGGATAATACCAACGGTAAGATTGTAGGGAAATGAAGCCAGGGGATTAGGTAGTCTGAAACGTACGGTAGTTGAATTAACTGCTTGTACCTGAATTCCCTGCCAGCTTGAATAGAGGGGCGATTCAGCCTCTGAATTCTCTATAGTGTTAAAAGTAAAGGCTACGTCGCTAGCTGTAAGCGGTTTACCGTCTTGCCATTTTAAATCAGGCTTTAACTTTACCGTATAGACAGTACCGGCGCTATCTACTTTTAAGCTGCTGGCTAAACAATTCACTAATTGCCCTTGGACGTTATATGATAGTAAGCCCGCAAAAATAAGGTGCGACAAGCTCGTATCTACCTCACTTGTAGCATAGATAGGATTAACGTTGGTTAAGGTCCCCAGGATTCCTTCGTTATATATGCCGCCAGGTACGGGAGTTAGTGTCTGGAAATAACTACTAAGAGACGTTAGCTGCCAAACACTTATTATTGCCAGTAAAACCCAGAATAACAGCCAAGTAGTCACAAACCGGCGCACACCCAATAAACGGTCGAATCGGGATATGAAATTCTTTTCTAGACTGTCAGACGCCTGCCTAGACAGGTTCAGTGCCGACTTTTGCCGTCTTAAGAACACTCTGCGTACTGTTTGGTTACGCATAGAGTACGGTTTTAGCCGATAGCGCTAAATAGCAAAGCCAGTGAAAAGATCAGAGAACAAACAATCGTTAATTGGAATATAGTCTTTTCCGTTCCGCGTCTGGTGGTATTTACTTCACCGGCACCCCCCAGTCCCGCACCTAAAGAGGCTCCTCGCGTCTGAACCAGTATTAAAAGAACCATTAACAACATGGCTCCAAAAGCAATGTAATCGTAAACGTTCATATTATTTAAGCTAGTTCAAAATGTCTTTCTTAAATTAGTTTAACGGATAGTGGGTTGCTATTCAACCGCCTGAATAATACCCAAGCTATATTTTAGCCGGTAACCCTGCGCTTAAAACCTTAATTCCTTTATCGGTAATTAAAATATCGTCTTCAATTCTCACCCCTATGCCTTCTTCTGGGATATATATCCCCGGCTCAACCGTTAAGACACTGCCGGGCTTAAGCGGCATAGTGTAATCACCAACATCATGCACATTAAGACCTAGGAAGTGCGAAGTGGCGTGAGGAAAGTACTTTCTTATGGTGTCCGTTTTTAGATTACTCGTAACTTTAAGTTCTTTCAGCCGCTCTCCGACAAATCTGGCAACCTTAGACTCATAACTTTTTAGCCTCACCCCAGGACCCAACAAGCTTAACGCATAATCTTGACTATCTTTTACTGCAGAAAAAATCTCCTTCTGTCGTTTTGTTGGCTTAGTTGTAGCTAATACCCTGGTTATATCTGCGGCATAACCTCTGACGCTAGCCCCAACATCAATCACTACCAACTCATTCGGCTTAAGATGTTTGCTATTGCTCAGATAATGCAAAGTGCAAGCTTGTTTTCCGGAAGCTACGATTGGCTCAAAAGCGTGGCCTAAACTTCCTCTGAAGCGAAAGCCGCGGGATATGTCCGCCTCTATCTGGTATTCAAAGCCATAATGCTCGTAAGGCGAGTTTAATACTTCTTTTAGGGTATCGAGCGTGATCTTTATGGCATCTTCTATGGCCTTAAGTTCCACCGGCTGCTTAACCATACGCATATAGGCCAAGTTGGAGCGAATATCTATAATCTCAAGGTCTTCAATGTGGCGCTTCAGGCGTTCAATAAAACGCGAGCGACTAGGGTTTGAATACATTCCGTACTGCTCAATAAACAGGGGAGCAGGAGCTAAGGTGGCCACTTGCCGATTCTTTAACAACAAGGTGTCCAGATATTTCCATCCGTTTGGTTCATTAATGATATCGCTAATACCCGATACCCGGCTCAGTTGATTATTGTCCACCTGCCCGTCGAACGTCATGCGGCTACCTTCTCTAACCGGCGCAATTAAGAATTCCCGCTTGCCTTCCATAACTAAAATTATGTCCGGGTCTTCAATTCCGGTTAGATAGAAAAAGTTAGCGTCTTGAGAAAATGGATAGGCGCTGTCTGATCCTCTTTGAATTAAACCGTTAGCAGCAACGGCTACTACTAGGTTGTCAGGCAATTGCTTGATGAGCTTTCTGCGGTTGTCAGTAAAAAACTCGGCAGTAAACCTAGATGATTGCATGTATACCAGCTTAGCAGATTAACTTCCGATATAAGCGCGAATCAGTTTGGTTTTAGCTTTACCCACCAGGGAAATGAGTTCACTATCACTTATTTGCTCAATGGCTTTAATCGAGCCAAAATGCTTAAGCAGCTTCTTGGTTGTGGCCGGCCCGACACCCGGAATAGTTGACAAGCTGGAAACGGTCATACGCTTGGTTTTAAGGGTTGAATGGTAGCTAACTGCAAATCTATGGCTTTCGTCCCTAACCCGCTGCAGCAACTTAATCGAACTGCTGTTCTTCGGCAAAGTGACTAGAATAAACCGATCCGATTGCACGGCATGACCCCTAAGCTTGCTTAGCAAAGTGTGGTTCAAGACCGCACCGCTACGCTTTATGTCTATGACGATTTGCTCCTCGCGTTTAGCCAGACCTATAAAGGGCATATGATCAACATTAGATGCATTACGGGCTTCTATTGCCGCATCCAGCTGACCCTTGCCTCCGTCAATCAGCACCAAGTCAGCAGCCCCCCAGTCTTTTAAGTGTTTATCGCTGAGGCGCCGTGAAATTGTTTCGTGCATGTTATAGAAATCATTATTAATATCGAAGCGGGTTTTAAACTTTCGGTATTGGGTTTTATTGCTAACGCCGTTAGTAAATACCACCATGCTGGCAACTACGTCCGAACCTTGCATATGACTGATATCATATCCTTCAATTCGCTTAGGGACCGACGGTAAACTAAGTAATTCCGCCAGTTCGTTTAGTCCCTCGTCCTTACTAATATCCGAGAACTCTTTATCACTAAAAACAATTTGCTGACTTAAGCGGCGCAGATTAGTTAGTTGGTTGCGCAAATGAGCCGCCTGTTCAAATTCCTGGTTATTGGCAGCCTTCTTCATTTCTCGCTCCAACTCGTTAGTAATCGATGCTCGTTTTCCGCTAATATACGCCATCAACCTACGTAAGTTTGCCCTATATTCGGCCAGGCTGGTATGTCCGGCTTCCAAACCAGGGTCTAGCCCTATATGATAATAAAGACTTGCCCGTTTAGCCTTAGGCTCACGTTTGGTCGCATAGGGAAAAACCCGCCTGAGTAATTTCAGGGCCTGACGGGTGGCAGTCATAGACGTATAGGGACCGAAGTAGCGTGCACCGTCGTCCATAGGACGCCTAGTAAAACTAACCGTCGGGTAATTACTGTCATAGTCGATCCGGATATATGAATACGCTTTATCGTCCCTAAGCAAAATATTGTACCGCGGAAGATATCTGCGGATTAATTCCGCTTCCAGGAATAAGGCATCAAGTTCAGTTTCGACCTCCATCCATTCAATATCTGCAATTTCTCTTACCAGAGCATCCGTCTTAGGGTCGCGGTAGCGACTAGATTGAAAGTACTGCTTGACTCTGTTTTTTAATACGGCTGCTTTGCCTATATAAATAATCTCATTCGCCTTGTCCCGGTAAAAATAAACTCCCGGTGTTGCAGGCAATTCTTTAAGTTTTGACTTAAGATAATCACTGACCTCTATCACAGATCTATTGTACTTTATTGGCCGGACTAAGCTGGTCGTCGGCTATTAGCCTTTTCCTAACCTGCAAACAAGAAGCGCAGACGTCTGTACGTTCTATGCATTTACTGCAGGCAAGGATTAATTCGTTGCAAGACTTATTGGCGCAATTAACATAATTATCCGTAGCGCCGCCGCATAAAGAACATTGACCGATAGTTTTTGTATGATCGGAAGCACGAATTTTAAGTCGCCGGTCAAAAACATAAAGAGACCCTTCCCATAGACCATCGTCTCCGTACTTATCCAGATAGCTTACTATACCCCCGTCCAGCTGATATACATCGGCATACCCGGCATCTATCATTAACTTAGAAAGTACCTCACAGCGTATTCCACCGGTACAATAAGTAACCAGGGTTTTGTCTTTAAGGTTTCTATACTTAGTTTTGGATATTTCTTTAGTAAAGTCCCTAGTATGATTAACATCAAACACTAAAGCATCTTTAAACCGGCCGATAGCCGCTTCCCGGGCATTGCGCCCGTCAACAAAAACCAGCTGTTTACCCTTCTTACTCACCATATCGTGAAGCTTTTCTGGTTTAACCCGTTTACCCCCGCCGGTAATACCTTTAGGTGTTACCTTTAACTGATCGGCAATATTAAAAGCAACTAGCTCCGGACGCACTTTGACACTTAGCCTGGGAAAGTCCTCTCTTACTCCCTCGCTCCACTTAAAGACAATCGACTTAAACGGCGGGTATTCTTTAGTTTCTTTAATATACGACTTAAGATCGTCAATGTCGCCGCCAAGGGTGGCGTTAATGCCGTCCTTAGAGATAATTACTCTGCCCCTTAAGTTTAGGCCTTGGGCAAGAGATCGCTGCCACAGCATTATTGCTTCCGGATCTTGAACCGGTGTAAAAATATAGAATAGAATAATCTTTTGCATATACAGCTTCTTTATAAACTCCTATCTAAACAGAAGATATATTATTATTACAATAATAACTGTTA
>JAJZNT010000012.1 GCA_021811685.1 bacterium | reverse complement strand
CAGTTGCTGTGGTATAACCAGAAGCCTGAAACGTATAGTTCGATGTCACACCCGGACGGCTATCGGATAAGGTAACCGATGCGCTGGTTAAGGTGGCAGCTGAAGCCTGAGCCAGACTCATTAAAGATAGACCTAAGACAAGTATGCCGGCTGTCCCTAAACTTAATAATGCTTTTATTTTTTTCACTTTCTCAATTCCTCCGTAATTTTTTCACTATTTAGTCTATTGTAAACATAAGCATAAGCTATGGTCAAGCCTTTTATATTCACATATTTTATTCTTACTTTTTAAGTCTTAGGGATCTTATAAATTACTCTTTGGACTTTTTAAATAAGGCTCTGGCGGCCCGCGTCCAGCGGCTATGCGTACGTTTTATAAAATATATAAGCAGCAGAGTAAGTACCACATAAATACTGATCGGCAGCCACGGGACAATCCAAAAGTGTACTTTCTGGGAAAATACTGCAATGTGGTGCGGTCCGTAAACTTCTTCTGCTTGAGCGCTAAAATAACCAATCGCCCAGGATTTATTCCATGAAGCATTCAGTACTTTTGTTGATTTAGGCAGAGTTACTTTATAGGGGAGATTAACGCTGGCTATCTGTTTTCCTGAATAGTTATAGATAATAATCCTCCCGGCCGACAGTAAATGAATATTGCCGCTGTTATGAAGAGTAAAGCTAAAGTTAACCGGTGCGGATTGCTGAAAGTGCGAGGCGACTTTAAATTTGTTTAGTGATTCATGCTCAACGATTTTGCCCTCAACAATTACCGATAACATTACCCCTATCCTAACAATCTGGTGCGTCTGGCCGCTTTTAAGTGTATCCACGGGCACCAAGGGAGTTACGTAAATTGTTGCGTAGTGTCCCCCCGGCTCAGCTTTAGCGGGAGGATGAATGGTTACGGTCTCATTCGTAGCACTGTTCGGCTGCAGAATTATATCTTGCTGAGAGAACGTCAGCCAGTTAACTATCGGATCGTTTATATAGGTGTAGCCGCCTGCCTGCAGTGGCGCAACCGACAATTGAACCGGCACCGGCTCCCCTATGACATCAAAAATTTGCAGGTTAAACTTTTCGCTTCCGCCCGGAGCAATTACCCGATCAACAATTGAAGGAGTTACAGCTAGTGCCGAGTTATCCGATTGAGCACTTGTTTGAGCCGCACCGGCAATTCCCGACCAAAGACAAACAGCAGCAGAAGTAAATACCGCAAAGATCTTCAGTATACGACCCATCAATAACTACCCTTATAGAGTTAATAACTTGCCGTTATAGTATATACAATTATTCCTGAATAATTACTGGCTTGCTGAGTAGTAGTTGAAGTAATACGGTTAGATATAGTGAAGCTGCCGCTGGCATTAGACCCGGTTACCGGTCCGGCCACATCGGCCACGATATCTCCCGGTGCCGTCAACGAATAAGGCGCATAGCAACCGGGGGCAGTTAAGCTCGAACCTCCCGGACACGGATTCGATTGGAAAATGTTAGATCCCTGAATACTAGTAGCACTAGACGTATAACCAAACCCAGTATCTCCCGTCTGCCAACTGTCCGGGCTGGCATAAGACCCCCCAGTAAACCCGGGGATAGTATATGACCCTGCCGTCAGTTGCGCCGGCATGTACGCCCTTATAACAAAGCCGTTATATGCATTGGTATTGGCGGTCAAGGTGGTTGATTGAGTACTGGTCCAGGAGTTTGACGGACTAAGCGCGCCAAAGCTGACGGTAGCAGGAGAAACACTGAAGGTAATGCTCGGCGCCACCAGCTGCCCCGCGCTATAAGCCACACTACTGGTGTTACCGGCCGCGTCAATTGCCTCTACGTTCACATAGTAGACTTGGCTGGTCTGAAGAGTCAGGCCCGTTGCCGTTACCGAAGTGTTTAGTCCGTTACTGGTCCAGCCTAGAACACCCGTTCCGCCGGGGGTCGTACCAATTGAATACATGTACTGGGCAATACCGGATCCGCCCGTGTCACTAAAACCGCTCCAGTTGGCAGATAGCTGAGACAAAGACCCACTATTAAATGTAGTTTCAAACCCGGCAGTGGTGCCGTCGTAAACCGTCCCTATAGTCGGAGCAACCGTATCTACACCAAAGTCACTCGAAGTTTCCGGATTACCACCGTAACTGGTCCAGGCGGAGGTTCCTCCTGAATTTTGTGCCTGCGCTTGCCAGTGATATTGTGTACCGCTGCTTAATCCCGTAATAGTTACGCTGGCCGTTACTGCTGTACCGCTATAGGCTACCCCCGTACCGCAGGTTGCAGTATTGGTAAAGTTAGTACCAAGCGGCTCTACCTCTACACAGAATTGAATAGTATCTGTGGAGTTAGCAGAGCTAACCGAACCGGCAAACTTAACACTGGTTGAGTTAACCCAACCACCGGTAGATATAACCGAATTTGCTGTTGTCTCCTGAACCAGACTAGTCGGGGTGTTAGGCGGCGAAACGCTAGCAGCAATATTTATTTGCGGTGTTACATTATATGCACTAATGACCGATCCGCTGCCATTTACTATCTGCAGACAGTAGCTTTGACCAGCACTTACACCAACAGTTGTTAATGCAAAGTCCCACATACCATCCTCTCCTGCTGGTATAGCAACGGGATTAGTGAAAGTTGAGGTTCCTGACTGCTCGTACTCCTGCCTAACTAGTACATTACTACTATCAGTAGGATCATTTGTGTCTGTAGCTAAAGACATCCCCATAATTGCATTTGCGTTTTGATAGTAGCTTATTGGCGTAGATGTAGTCACGTTGGCATACGATCCGCCGCAAAGAGCATATTGAAGTTCAAAACTTGTTCCATTAACAGGTTCTGCTGTGGTCATGTTTAAATCCACCCTAACCCTAAATGCCTGTCCTGGTGATACGCTAGCTGCAGTATTAAGAGCCGCAAGAGGAGTGCCAACGTCAATTAATGGTGACTCAGCAACTATAGTTTCATTAGAAGATGCATATTTAATACCATCTACGCCAGTAGTTGAGTTGTAGTTTGTTCCGTCGACATAAGTGCTGGAAGTATAGTTAACTCCGTCAACCCAAGTCGTAGAAGTATACTGATTACCGTCGGTGTATGTCGTAGAAGTATACTGACTACCGTCGGTGTATGTCGTAGAAGTATAGTTTGTGCCGTCATACTGGCAGTAGCTTGTACAGCCAGAAATTTGACCAGTACTTCCTATGCTAGCTAGGAACATTGATCCAAGGCTACCACCTGGCCCAAAAACATCAGTATAACCTGCCACAGTATACCCGCCACTACTAGTTTGAATTACAGAGTTACCATAGGTATTCGATCCAGTCCCACCGAGTGCCGTGCTCCAGGATAAAGTGCCGGTTGAAGTAAAAGTTGCCAGAAACATTGAATCATAAGTAGTACCGCCCGGCCCGAAAGCGGTCGTATATCCGGTAATTGCATACCCCCCGCTGCTGGTCTGAATAATTGAGTTCCCAATTGTATTTCCCGTAGAACCACCCCAGGTTATGCTCCAGGATAAAGTGCCGGTTGAAGTAAAAGTTGCCAGAAACATTGAATCATAAGTAGTACCGCCCGGCCCGAAAGCGGTCGTATATCCGGTAATTGCATACCCCCCGCTGCTGGTCTGAATAAGATAATTGCCGTAAGTGTTGCCCGTAGAACCACCCCAGGTTATGCTCCAGGAGAATGAGCCGGTCGAAGTAAAGGTTACTAGAAACATTGAGTAGCCTGAAGATCCGCCTGGCCCAAATCCATAAGCTTCACCAGTTAAAGCAAATCCACCGCTACTAGTCTGAATTAAAGAGTTGGGCTGAAGTCCAGTCCAGGTTCTACTCCATGAGAAAGCACCGGTTGAAGTAAAATCAGCTAGGAAGACTGACTGTGCCCCACCTCCACCAGGCCCAAAAGCATAAGTTGACCCAGCCACAGCATAGCCACCGCTACTAGTCTGAATTACGGATGTTCCATAGGCTTCCCATCCGCCGCCACCCCATGTTATATCCCAAGACAATGATCCGGTTGAAGTAAAAGTTGCCAGAAACATGGTATAACTTGCACCGGCCGGGAACCCGTTAGTAAAGCCGGTCACAGCATAGCCACCGCTACTAGTCTGAATTACAGATTCCCCATAAGACTGGGCGTCGCCACCCCATGTAGTGCTCCAAGCTGTAGACCCATTTGGATTAAACTTAGCAAGAAACATAACATTTCCGACTGAGTTAGAAATAAAATTGCCAGTAACGGCATAGCCGCCGTCGCTAGTGTGAATTCCGTCATAAACAGTAACGCCAGCATTCGCTTCCCCCCAAGCCCTAACAAAAGAGGGTTGAGTTGTTGCGTCCTGGTTGTTAAACACCCTGTAGCTGTTTTGGTTTGCTGTTACGTTAACTTGATAAGTTAAAGATCCGTAAATATCCGCTACCTCTATATTATCTTCCTGTTTACTCGGGCTACCACTCCCGTTGATGGTATTAGATATACTTACCTGCAAGTTACTAGTCTGAGTTGATGTCCAGGATCCGGTAAATGTAACACTAAACCAGCCCCAAGTTCCGTAAACAGGAGTTACGACGCTTGCCGTCTGTGCCGTGCCGTTGACTATAAGGTTAATATTTAAGTTATCCGCTGCCCCGCCGTTAGCATTTGTCGATGCTTCTGCATAGACATACAGTGTTAGCGATGATGCGCTAGACACATTTGTGGCGGCCGTAAGGCCATAAGTGTCTGTAACGCTACTCCTGCCACCTGTCCCAGTTTGAACATAGTTAGTAGTATTTGGCGTTGTGCCCTCATCCACCTCGCCGCAGCTAGTCCCTCCGGCACAAGCAACTGTTGCAGTGCCAACAGGAGCCCAGGCAACACTTACGTCACTAACCGGTACAACGGTAGTACTAATAGAATTAGCATGGGCGTGTTTTATTATCTGAGGCAAGAACTGAAATATACTGGCAATGAGGACAGATAGAACAATAACTACACCTGCACGCTGCAGGTATAGTAAAAGAGCTTTAACTATTCCCCTTAACCTAACCCTATAACTAATGGTTGTGCTCCTTTTATGTCCTCAAGTCTTTATTTACCCCAATCCCGCTTAGGCTTACAACGCTATTATATATAGGTCATTCCTATAGGCAAATAGGCTTTTGTTTATATCAATTTCCTAGTTTAGGGTTTAGCTAAAGTTATCGTAGAATACATTATTATAGACTAATCTTTATGAGCGCCCTTGATAACTTACTTACATTAATGCATTCTGACCCGGAGCTATTGCCCGGAGTCCCAAGTAACCTAGGCTTATCGAGTCGGCATCAGACTCAATTCTCCGAGAAGAGAAGAGGTACTTGACTCCAGGAGAGCGGCAAGGGTTTTTGCAAATTTGTCAGTTTAGACAAGTCAGTGTTCTAATCGGTAAAATGCCGGATATTTGCTTGGACTACATAGAGAACCTGGCAAGAAATGAACTGAGCAACAGCGAAGCTCTGAGTGAAAAACATACCCTGGACCCGTGTTTTATCTTTGGCAAAGTGCTGGCAGAAAAGACAGCAAGAACATTCACTCTAAGCTAAGAAGAACTAAAGAGACATTAGGGTATGTGCAGTAACGTAGGGTTATGTATATCTGCTAATATGAATATAAGATATATTAAGGATAAGCAATAATAACGCTATGGACACCGAGCAAGAGGCCGCATCCGCAAACGCCAACAGCCCAAAAGATAAACAGTTGACTGAAGCCTCTCACGATAGTCCTTCTCCCATACAGTCAATCGTAAATGAAAATAGTCCACCTACGCTTTCGAAGAATAACTCGCATTCCAGGCGGGGCCGTTACGCCCTAATCTCCTCTATCATATTAGGCGCTGCAGACATTGGAATTTTTAATTGGCTCTTTATAAAAACACCCCCGAGTTGGGGTTATTATAATGTTGCGGCTGGCTCTATCGGGCTATTATCTCTAGCTAGTATCTTTTTACTTGCTGTGCCCTCTTTAAAAAGAGATGGCGTGACTAAGATACCAGCCCTAGCGGCACTTATTCTCTTTATATTCATCACCTACTCCAGCATTTCTCAAATTGTTACATTTTACTCCATCAACAACTTTAGACATCTTTAGAAAAGCACTTCTAGGCGCATCAAAATAGTCTGTCTTAAGTCTTGTTATTACTTACTAAAGTTCCTATAAAAAAGCGGCAGTCCCATTGACCGGCGGATTGCCGCCTCGATCGGCCTTTGGAGATACCTTACCCCAGGATCATCTCCACTGCCGTAAGGAGCTACCAATATAGATCCGCCGTACCCTGCCCTGTTTGCTCCTAAAACGTCCTTAAGCAGCTGATCGCCAACGTAACACAAGCGGCTATTTTTTATCCCTACTTTGCTAGCCATGGCATCAAATACAGGGCGAAAGGGTTTAACTTTCCCCCCTACCATATAAGAAGTTACGACTGGGACATCATCGCCAACTGCACGTTCTATATCTTTAGCTACTTGGCGGACTCTTTGTGTGCGATCCTCACTTCCCGCATTGCTAATTATCCCAAGCCTAAGACCGAGACCGCTAATCAAAATAAGTGCTTCCATGTGCTCTTCAGGGACTTCCTCCTCATACTGGCCTACAAGAGTCTTGTCTAAATCGAACATTACCCCGTCTAGTCCAGGGAATACTCTTAACAGCCTAAAGTAGTTAATCTCTGCGACCGAGCCTAAGAATGTTGATGGCCTTAGATTATTCATAATATTCTTAATAGTTTAAATGTCTTCCTAATTAAAAAGTCTAATTTCGCAAGAAGCTCGATAAGTTTAATACGCAGTATAAACGTAAGTTTGTGAAAACTACAAAAGTATTATGCTTGCGTATTTTAGTGCTAATATAGTATACCTAGATAATGGCAATTGAGAATTCCGTAGAACAGAAAGATTTAAATACGGAGAATGGGGTGTTGCTTCTTCCCGGACCGTTAGCATTTACGAGTTCCGCCGAAACACAAGGAAGATACCTGGAAGGTGTCCGGTGGGCAGTAAAAGAGACTAGCCGACCAAATGAAGCTTCGACCCAGCGGGAGAAAGCTTGTACGCTTTTAATTGTCGTAAATGAGAAAGCTTTAAGATTAATGGGCGGAGTACAACTAGCTACGGAAGGCTAAATCCTCTCGGGGCAATAGCGTAAGGCTTAGCTATGCTTTTAATAACCTTGTGAGCGTAACTCACTACTATTGCTCGCAGTATATAGTCGTATCCGAGCATAATAACGCCCCTTAAGCTCAATAACTCCTAAAGAAACACCTATAGCTAAAAGAAGGTACTCATACTCTAAACGCCCCGACTACATATGCCAGTACTTATACTTGTTAATCTAAACTGTCAATTATTCTTTGATAGCCCGGCGGTGCAAGGAGCAGCATCAACATATAAGGTCATAGATGCTTAACTGTGGGCAATAAATGCCATGCTATAGTTAACACATGCATCATCTGGGCATGCGCCACAAGCACGAACGATCGGACCAACATCTTAATCATCCTCAAACGCGCTATACGATATTCCTTGATAAGTTAACTTTTGTTGCTGGCGTAGTAGGCCCGTTCACTGTATTACCCCAGATCTACAGCATATTTTCTTCTCAATCAGCAACCGGAGTTTCCCTGGCAACCTGGCTGTTAATATTCATTGTCACTCTACCATGGGTTTTCTATGGGATTGCCCATAAAGATAAAAGTATCATTGTCAGCTTTAGCCTGTGGGAAGTAGTAAACCTGACTGTGGTTATCGGTGTGCTAATGTATGGTTAAGGAAAATAGACCACTGTTAAACATGTTTATTTTATAAAGATATACGTGAGCCCGGAGAAATTAGACTTTAACGAAACGTTGCAGCCGGAACCTTTTCTGGATAAGCAAGATCTAGCAAGTTCAGCGCTTAATGCTTTAGCGATCAATCTATCGTACCTGGAAGATACAGAGTGCCTGACTAATTCGTGGTTAACGGCGGGCGAAATTGAAAAAATAACCGGAATCTACAGATCCTCCGTACCGTTAATTGCCAGACGGCTGGGTATTGAAGCCGAGTCAAGGACAAATAAGGATCAAACTATAAACTATTATCCTCCTTATACCGTAGCTCTGCTTATGGACGATCGGAAATGGAAAGAAACCTTCGCTGAACTTCCGTCTCGCTTAACCATACAACAAATAGCCGACCTCCTTGGAAAATCATATTATTGGACCGCAAGCAATCTTGAGTCTGTAGGAATAAAGCAAGCAGTAAGCAGCAAGAACCCACCAAACGGAGCCAGGTTATTTAATAAGTCAGCTATTAAACGTCTCAGGTCCTTGATCAGGCGCTTCCCGTTGGAGGGAGATCATTACAACTTAAACCAGCTGGCTGAAGCAACAGGAGAATATAGGGGCTGGGTGGCTAGGCGCCTAAAAGAAAATAACGTCTTGCCTAACACGCGAACTTCTGCTCTAACCGGAAGGAATCTAGACTATTACCCGCCCTCAAGCTTAGCCGTGTTAAGGAGAGCTCAGCGTGATAGACCAGAACTGGCCAGGAGTAATATGGTAACAGCTTGGGCTATCAGCCGCGCTATTAAACGGTCATATTCTTGGTGCGTTTTAAGACTGGTTGCTTATAGTGACTTAGAAATACAATACCTAGATGATCAATACGTAACCAGAACACACTACCCTATTGAGGTACAGTACGCACTAAAAGCAGAATCGGATGGATTAAGGAGGAAGTTGGGAGAAAGGGCTATAAATACATTAGCTGACTAAAGTGTACTTATACTTGCATTAAAAAACGACGCATAATTTCCCATACTAGTCGAAAAATAAACAAAGCTATAACGAAGTCATTCTTGTGATTTGTTACTCATTTTCGCTTTGGCTTAATTTGTAGTCTTTCAATAAGAGAAGATTTGAGCAAGTTCCAAAGAATAGCCTTAGCAACAAAAGCGCCTATACTTCCCAGGGCTACTAAAACTATCTTATGCCCCAAGCTGGCGTTAAACAGGCTAATAATACCCGCAAGCAGAACCGTTAATAACGCAAATACTATATAGCTATGCTGCAACTTCTGGCGCTCGTTCTTCACAGAATTCCATTTGATCAATGACGCGAGTAATACCTCAAACATATTAGTAATATATTATTTTGCTTATTGGCCGTTCTGTCAACGTTATTTATTTAGCTTATTCTTACTAACATAATTCGCAGCTTTTAAATATAGCTAATCTAAAAAGTCTGCGGCAGAAAAGTTAATCTTTCTTGCCTTGATGTACTACTAACTGGGGGAATGGGATAGTAATGCCGTTTTTTTCAAAGGCTTTCTTGATACGCTCACGAAATTCACCGGCAACCCCCCATTGCTGAGCTGGCTTGACCCTGCCTACGGCCTTAACCTGAATTGAAGAGTCCCCAAAACTGTCCAGGCGTAAGAACTTAATAGGCTCAATAATGTTGTCCTGCCACTTAGGGTCCTCTTCCAATTGCCCACCTATTTCATTAATTATGTCCTTAACTTTATCGATGTCTGAGTCATAGCCTACACCTACATCTATATTCACATTTGCGTACTGATGGCTCATATTGGTCACAATACCTGCCGAGCCATTAGATACGGTATGCAAATTACCATCAAGGTCACGCAGCCTGGTAACCCGTATCGATATGTCTTCTACCACTCCTGACACCCCTGAGCCCATGCCGCTGCTGGCACTAAACATCACAATATCTCCAACCCGGTACTGGTCTTCTAAAATTACAAATATGCCGCCAAGAAAGTCCTTAACTACATTTTGCGCTCCCAGTCCGACAATAATACCGATTAAGCCTGCGCCGGTTGCTAACGCGGCGATATTAACGTGCAACTCGCCTAAGATAATAACCAGCCCAATTATCCATAAGGCTACGCCTGAGGCAGTTCGAAATATGCGGATTAGAGTATCCTCGCGGTTTTTCTTTTCAGTAGAAGAAGCGTACTTACTGCCTCTAACTGTCTTTTTAATGATTTGAGCAATAGCCCGCGCAACAATGGCCTGAACTACAATAACGCCAATAATGGTCACTAATATTTGTACATAGTTGTTACTGAAGATATCAGTTATCGTGCTGGCGAAATACATATAACCACCTTATAAAATTTTACTAAGCTCAACAAGTCCGATAGTAAATTAATACTTAAGGAGCCTAGATCATAAATCAAGATCTACTTCACCCGAGATAACTTGACTTTTCCGTGGTATGATGGTAGTATATTACTGCTTGGCTTGATTGTTGAGTGTTCCTTCTCAGAAGAGGTGCCATGAGAAAACTTCCGCTCTTTGTAGTCTTTATACTGTCCATGCTCTTGTCGTCAATCGGAATGCAAGCAGCTTCTGCGGCATCCAGCGCAGGACCAAACCCGCCAATCTTCATGTACGTCAATGAAAATGCGACATGGATGATGCCTACCGCTTCGCACCAAGGCGCTCGATCAGTAATGGTCGTACCGCAGGACATCGCACGACTACCGATCTCACAGCGTTACGTAATGCACGAATGCACTATGTCATGCGGAAACTTCCACGTCGTGGATCTCATACACAGCAGGTTTTTGACCTTCAAGAGCTCACGGTTCGAGACCATCGAGCCTGGTAGCTCTGACACTTACGTGGCAATCAACGGTTCAGCATACATCACAATGCGCGACTACAGCGGCCAACCCTTGGCACTTACAAAGGTAGCCATGTTGCCTGATGGTGAGAACGTTGAAGTTACGCTGTTAAGTGTCTACATGAACATCTACAACAGTAGATACCCGGTCTCGCAAGGTCCGGTATGCGTCGAAAACTGCTTTTTGAAGGGCTAGACTAAAAGCCAAGTGATCGCCGGGGGGCCTGATACCTATTTTTTGGAATCATAACCCCGGCTTTTACTTTTTTATTAAATTATCTAAAAATACTTGAACTTAAAGCATTAGCGTCTTATTATGTGATTAGAGGCGAAATAAACAATGGAAGTAAGAAAAAAATGGCAAAAGCCGTAGAGATAACACCGATTGATCCGGTGACTAACTTA
>JAJZNT010000023.1 GCA_021811685.1 bacterium | reverse complement strand
CAAAAGAAATAAAAAGTCGCTAAATACCATAAGCCGTAAGCGCAACGGTTTTAATATCCATAGTGCCGGCAAGTCCAGTGCCAAAGCCTCGAGGCCGTTACTGATTATTTCAGTTTTTGTGCTATTCGGATTAAGTGCGTCAGTTCTCGGAATAACTCACTCTGCATACAGTGATTCTACTTCGCTGAGCGGAGTCAATGTCATTACCGGCAGCTGGCCGACTCCTTAATAGGCAAGTCATTAATAACCGGCAAACTCTTCACTTTTAATATTGTCTTGGTTTATTTCTAGTTCTATTAGTAGCTTACGCATAGCTTTCACCATGCCTTCCGGTCCGGATAGGTAGTAAATAGGAGCAGTTAAATCACTTAAATGGCGTTTTAGTATATCCGCGTTAATGTGTCCATGTTCTTCGTAAGTGCCGCTCGTATCGTCTCCGGTTATTACGGTAATATAGCTAAAATTGGCATTTTCTTTAGAGAATCGCTCAAAGTCTTCCCTAAAAGGCGAATCGGCTAAGCTTCTATTGGCATGAAACAGAGTAATAGAATGACTCGTATTATCTTTAGTTGCTTGAGCTATCATGCTGCGCACGGGTGTTACGCCAATGCCCCCGATAATAAATACTGCAGGCGTAGACTCGCGCTTGTGAAGCGTAAAGTCTCCGAAAGGCGCATTTAGCTTAACTTCAGACCCAGCCGGCAAGTTCCGCATTACTCGCTTAAAAGCAGAATCCCGCATCCGCGTCGCAAACATCAGCTCATTTTCATAGGGAGCAGAAGCTATCGACAGACTGCGGGTGTCGCCTTCGCTATCGGTTTCACTAGGATTAATGAGGGTAATGTCAGCGAATTGACCGGCTCGAAATTCAAGCCCGGCTGGCTTATTAAAATAGAAGGCCAGTGTGCCGTCTGCTATATCCTTTTTATTTATGAGCTTTACGTTAAATATCATCTATGGAATATTACTCAGTAAAATACCTAATTGGCATCGCGCTTAATAAACAAATACCAAGCAATAGCGCCGCTAAAGGCCAGGTATCCTAGGAATACATACATAGCGTCAATCGGAGCAAGGCTGGCTTTCTGTATGTCGGTCCCGGCCCCTAGCATGGTATGCAAGGCGCTGAACGGTAAATAGACGGTATTGCTTTTTAGCCAGATACTAAGCAGTCCCTCCACGGTGGTCGGAATAAGCAGCAGCGCGACAATTGCACCGATTTGGTTACGGATTAGGGCGGCAATAACTAAACCTGCCATAGTGTAGCCAAGCCCGAAGACTAGACCTCGCCAAAGCAAGTCCAGATAGTAAAAATGCTGAGTTACTAAGTGTAAATGGTTGGCATGGATGCCCCAGTTGGCTAAGAGGGGGGTTAAGGATCCGGCAACTGCCGTCGCAACTAAGGCAATTACGCCTACGGTAATAACTTTAGCTAGAAGAACTTTTTGACGAGAGTTACTCAAGGTTAGGGTGTAGCTTATGGTGTTGTAGCGAAACTCATGAGTAAACAGCAGAACTGCCAGGATTGCCGAGAATACTGAGAGAAAGCTAATTGCTTGTTTGGCTATCGTTTGCAGCCGGTAAGGATCGAGCAGATCAAGCTTTTGGCTGTGCCAACCACCTACGTAAAATCCGAAAAAGATGACCAAAATAAGCATTAGACCCAAAATGATATACGTCGATCTAATAGTAAAAACCTTCTTAAACTCGGCTTTTAGCTCATTTGTCACTTCTTGATCTCCCGTCCTTGGTATTCTTCAGTACCGGCGGTTACCTCTAAGAAGGCTTGCTCCAGCGATGCTGTCTTCATACTCAGTTCCAATACCGGAACCTTTGCCTGATATGCAAGCTTGCCTACAAAGTCAGTCTTAGCCTTATCCAACTCCAGGCCACCTGACTTCTTTATATAGCTAACCTTCTGCTTATCTAAAAAGGCCATGAACTTCTCCAGGCCGTCTACTCTTATGAAAACCGAAGTTCCGACATTGCCTGCAATAAAGCCTTTCATTGAAGTGTCTGCAAGAAGTTTGCCTCTGCCTATTACTACTACGTTATCCGCCAGTTGTGACATTTCGCTAAGTAAATGGGAGGAGACAAACACTCCATGGTCGTTTTCTGCATAAGACTTTAAGAAGTTTCGTAGCCAGACTATACCTTCCGGATCCAGGCCGTTAGCCGGTTCGTCAAGCAGTAAATACTTCGGTTCGGCTAGCAGCGCTGCCGCTAAACCGAGGCGTTGACTCATTCCAAGCGAGAACTTGCCCGGTCCCTTTTTGGCTTCTTCTTTAAGGCCGACTATGTCTAATACTTCGTCAACCCGACTTAGGGGTACCCCGCCCTGAGTGGCCAGAATCTTCAGATGATTACGTGCCGAACGTGAGGGGTGGAAGGCCTTTGCTTCAAGTAAGACACCTACTAAATCTGACGGTTTGGCGTAGTCCCTCAGCTTTTTACTATCAAAGAGGGTGACTCCTTCTCCCGATGCCAGGCCGAGCATTAAACGCATGGTAGTAGACTTACCGGCCCCGTTCGGTCCTAAGAAACCGGTTACTTTACCGGTGTGAATGGTAAATGAGATATCATTAACCGCCGCTTTATCACCGAACTTTTTAGACAGATGTTCCGCTTTAATCACGATAGAGTTTATTGTATCAGTTAAGTCGCAATTTACTCGCTATTTCTTAGAAGAGGCTGTAATAAGCATATTTATTAACAATCAGTGCCAGATAATTAGGCCTACTAGAATGAGGACGAGCAAAATAACAACCATCAGCTCTAAAGCTGTATACCCCGACTGACTTTTCCTTATTTTTCCCATTCTGATTAATAGGATAAGTAAAACTATTGCCTAGCGTCAACTTTTAACATAAGGATTAATACTTGTATAATTAGTGTTTAGATAATAGTAAACAACAAAAAGATGGCTAAATATCCAAGCTTACCACTTAGCGGCAAACTATTTGCCGGATACCTGATTGGCTTTATGGCTGCCCTTATAGCAGTAGTTTCGCTTTCGGCTGCACGAGCCAAAGCCGATCCGGTTATTACCCAGGGGTACAATCTTGTCGGGCAAAGTCTGAGCATCGGCGCGATGGTAAGTATTAAATCCGGGACTACTAATCAGGTGGAAGCAGCTAATCTAAGCAATGCTAAAGCTCTGGTTGGGGTAATCATCGCTAATAATAATGCCCAGGTATCGTTGTCTTCTGGCTCAAACCAGGTAGAGGTAGCAACCAGCGGCGTAAATACGGTAATTGTAACTGACTTTAACGGTAAGATTGCTCCCGGGGATGAGATTGCTCCTTCGCCTATCAGCGGCGTAGGCATGCTGGCTTCGGACAACACCGAGGTAATTGGTGTGGCCCAGTCTGCTTTTCCTAACTCTAGCTCTAAAAAGGTAACCATTAAGACTTCCAGCGGCAAACAAACGGTAGATATGGGCGGCATCCCGGTAGTAGTAAGCGTCAGTTACTATACCAAACAACCTAATAAGACTTTAGTTCCGGCTGCCTTGCAGAACCTGGCTAATTCTATTGCCGGCAAGCAAGTTAAGACACTGCCTATAATCCTCGGCTCCGTAATCTTTATCGTTACCTTGATTGCGGTAGTGAGCATTGTCTACTCGATGGTGCACAGCAGCATTATCTCTATCGGACGTAACCCGATGGCCCAATCAGCTGTTTATAGGAACGTCTTACAGTTGTCGGCCTTGGTGGTGGGAATTATTATAGTTGCCTTGTTTGCCATATTCATGATATTAACTAGGGTAAGTTAGGGTTGGGATGAATCTTTTTTTACAAATATTCTTATACATAGATATTTTCATAATCGGAGTAGTGGCGACTTTGGTATACCGCCATGCCCGGGCGCATTTTGAGACTAAAAAGGCTCCGCCCAAACCGGTTACCAGCAATAACGCCTTGCCGCACGAAATGCGCGAAAAGCTGTTGAGTGCCGCCGAAGAAAAGTTTAACCGGATTATTAATCATTCTGCAGATCAGTTTGACCAGGAGCTAAAGGCTACAACTGACCGCGTTAACAACACGGTCGCTAAACTTACTGGCGAAATTGCTGCCAAGGAGATGGAAAAGATCGAAGCAATGTTTAAGCAGCAACAGCAACAGGCGGCTGATGAACTAAGTAAAACCAAGGGAGAGAATGAGCAGCTGAAAAGTGAGCTGAAAGCCAAAATGGCCGAAGACGTCGAGCAGGAGAGACAGCGCCTGGTAGCGCTGATTGACGCTAACCTGTCAAATGCGCTAACCTCCTTTCTGACTGAGGCGATGCAGCACGAGGTGGACCTCGGCAGCCAGGAAAGCTATCTCTTGTCTCTGTTGGATGCCCATAAAGAGGAATTAAAGCAGGCGGTTAAAAATGAAACTTAAACTGCCCGAGGAAATCATATCGCCTCAAGACGTCAAGTCAGTTAGCGAAGAGCTTAACACTTATGCCCGAGACTTAAGAAGAGCCGAAATAAAAAAGCGAGTTACCAATAAAAAGGGATCCTTGCCGAATGAACTTACGCCGGCAGCTTCGGCTGTTTTAGGCGGCTTTCTTGAAGGAAAGAAGCCCTCTCCTGCTGTCATCGAACAGCTGGCCAATGCTTTAAGCGGCATCTTAAAATCTACTCCTCAAATTAGGATTACTTTAGCTGATATACCCCCCTTAAAACTTAAGCAGGAAATTGTCCGCTGGTTCCGCGATTCAGTTGATAGCCAGGCGCTAGTTGATTTTCGCTTCAGTTCGGTGCTGCTCGGAGGCATGGTGGTGTCTGCCGGCAGTCATACTTATGACTGGTCGTGGCGGAAAATGATACTGGGAAGCAAGGTCAGCTTTAGCGAGGTATTGCGCCGTGTTTGATAACCGCAAGTTCCAGAAGTTGGTCGAAGAGGACCATTTAACCGGAGAAGTTGTTTCAACTAACGGCTTCATAATAGAGGTTAAGGGGCTTGAGGGTGTCCGATTAGGTGCTCAGGTTCTGTTTGAAGACGGCCAACGCGGTCTGGTGCGCGAAACGAAGGGCGATATGGCTACCTTGTTTAATATAGACTCGGAGAAGATATTGCCGGGCACTTTAGCGGTTGTTGAAAACGATCTAATGCAGATTCCCGTAGGCGAGGAATTAATTGGCAGAATTGTTAACCCGATGGGTAACCCGGTAGACGGCAAAGGCGCACTCAAGGCTAAGCAAACCTCCGGGGTATTTAATAAAGCTCCGGGAATTATGGACCGGGTTCAGCTTAACCAGCAGCTGGCTAGCGGTGTTCCTGCGGTCGACTTTTTCTTTGCCGTAGTCCTAGGCCAGCGTATTGCCATCTTAGGGGACAGCAAGTCCGGTAAAAGTACTTTCTTAAGGCAACTGGCCGCTAACCAGTCCGGTACTGACAGGATAGTGGTCTATGCGATGATCGGTAAAAGAAAGGTCGATGTAGAGGCCTTACTTTTAGGACTTCAGGAATCCGGTGCCATGGACCATACGGTTGTAGTCATTGCCGACGTGTTTGACTCGCTAACTCTGTCCTATCTCGCCCCCTATTCAGCCTGCGCTATAGCCGAGAGCTTGTGGCACGCAGGACGCGATGTAATCATTATCTATGACGACTTAACCAGTCATGCTGAAGCTTATAGGCAGCTGTCTCTAATCCAAGAGGTTGACCCGGGACGCGATTCATACCCCGGGGACATGTTCTACGCCCACTCGTCACTACTAGAGAGGGCCGGCCGACTAAAGGGAAGCGAAAAGACCCTGACGGCCTTACCGGTGGTGGTTACCCCTAATAACGATATTACCGCTTACTTGTCTACCTCTATTATGTCGATTACCGATGGCCAGATAGTTTTTGACTTAAATGTATTCCGGCAAGGACAGCGGCCGGCGGTTAATGCCGGATTATCGGTCTCCCGTGTCGGGGGACAAGCGCAAACCGTGCGCCAGAAACGCTTGTCCGGAACCCTGTTTCAAAAACTGGCTGCCTATCACCAGGCGGAAGAGTTTGCCCACTTCGGATCAAGCCTGTCAAAAGAGGCCACAAAAGACCTTACTCTTGGAGGGCAGTTGATGCAGGCATTAAAACAAACTCCCGAAGAGCTTTACAGTCTTACCGAACAGCAGCTGTTTTTAGAAACCATTATTTTAGGCGATGCCGCTTCGGAAATCGACGTTTTAGGGCTTAAGCAGGCAACTAGAGAAGAGGCCAAGAAAGTTAAAGATGAGGCTGACCTAGATAGGATCGAACAGTTGCTGCTTAAAAAGTTTTCTAAGGCTGTGAAAGTTCCAGCTGAGACTGAAGACAAACCGGCAGAAGCGCCAACTGAAGACAAAAAGGAGACCCCGGTTGAGAAGAGCTAACGAAATTAAGAAAGATACCGAAGAGATTGAAACGGTTGAAGATTTAACCAGTGTCTTTGAGAGCCTTGCCAGTACTCAAGTAGCCAAAATCAAGAACAAAGTGCAGATGTCTCAGGATTTCTTTAACCTGCTCTGGGGAAAATACATTTCCCTTAGGGTAGATTCCGACTCACAGATAACCCGAAGACAGAAAGAAGACAACGGTCGGGATGTCTATGTCATGATTTCTGCAGAGGCGGGTTTATCTGGAGACATCGACTTGCGTCTTATAGAAACCGTGCTGCGTGGTTATGACCCCAAAACAACTGACATCATCGTACTAGGAACTCACGGCGCTCAGCAGCTTAAGCAGCGTGGCATTCACTATGTCGGATACTACAAGGTGCCAATGACCGATACTTATGTTGATGTTAGCCCGATCGTAGAGGCTATCAGACACTACCGGCATGTGAAAATCTATTTTGAGGAATATGTTTCTTTAGGGGCTCAGGACATTAAAACCATTGATTTAATCCAGCAGATTCAGACTATGACTAAAGATGCTGAAGGCAGCAGTGAAGTTATCTCCGACCAGGAGACTATCTTTGAGCCGTCTCTTGATGAGATTGCCGACATTATGGAAGATGCCATGATGAGCCTGGCGTTTTCTCAGGCAATTCTCGAATCCGGACTGGCTCAAGACGCCAGCCGCTTCAGCGCCATGTCGGTAGCTAAAAAACGGGCCATGGAGCTCGTAAGCCTATATAAACTTGAGTATCACCGGTCCAAGCGGGCGGATAATGACCGAAGAATGCGCGAAGTAATGATCAGCATTAAGCGGAAGGAGAGGGCTAGAGCCAATGCCTAAGACTGAACCTAGAACTACTGTTACTGATGCAAATTACGTAGGTAGAATCAGCGCGCTTAAGGGTTTGGTAGTCAGAGTGGATATTGAAGCCAAACAGCCTGAAGAGGGGGAACTGTTAGCCGTTGACGGATGTCCCGGGGTATTTTTGCAGGTTAACTTCTTTGAAGGCAGTAGTGCTGTGTGCGTTAATATTAATAACGATATTGACCTTAGGTGCGGCTTAAAGGTCAGCGCAACAGGTAAAAAGGTATCTGTGCCGGTCGGCCCGGATACGCTAGGAAGAGTATTTAACGCTCTCGGCCAACCACTGGATAACGGGCCGGAGATTACCTCTAACCGCAAAGTTATAACTGAAGCCAGCGGTATTAAAAGCTACCGTAAGGCGCACAGCGCAGAACTGCTGGAGACCGGATTAAAGGTTATAGATTTTATGACGCCGTTTGTTAAGGGACGCAAGATTGGCATTGTCGGCGGCGCCGGCGTCGGCAAGACGGTCTTAACTATGGAGATGATTCATAACGTTACCCGGGACAACAAAAAGAACCTTTCTATTTACTGCGGGGTAGGGGAACGAATTCGTGAGGGTAACGAACTTTACGAAACTCTTAAGGAAACCGACGTATTGAAGAACACGGTGATGTTTTTCGGTCAGATGGATGCTACCCCGGCAATCCGTTCAATGGTTGGCCCGGCTGCGGCAACAGCCGCAGAACATTTCCGCGATGAAGAGGGGAGAGATATCCTCTTCTTTGTAGACAACATCTACCGGCATGTCCAGGCCTTAACTGAGATATCTACTAACTTCGGTTTAATCCCTTCCGAAGGCGGCTACTCCCCTACGGTCTACTCGGAGCTAAGAAGATTACAGGACCGCTTAAGTTCTACCGAGAAGGGATCGATTACTTCAGTCCAAGCCGTATATATTCCGGCAGATGACCTGTCTGACCCGGCAGTACAGTCAATTGCCCAACAGTTGGACTCGGTACTGGTATTGTCCCGTTCGATTGCCGAGCAGGGTATCCGTCCGGCAGTCGATCTATTGCAGACCACCTCTTCACTGTTAACTCCTCAGATAGTCGGCCAAAGACACTATGATCTTGTCGCCAAAGTCCAAGCCATTATGCAGAAGTATGATTCGCTAAAAAATATCATCGCTATTATTGGCGAGAACGAACTGTCCCCTGCTGACCGCCAGGACTACCAGAATGCCAAAAAACTAATCAGTTTCTTCTCGCAGAATTTTGCAGTATCCGAACATTTAACCGGTAAGCCGGGTGAATACTTTACCCGCGAGCAGACGCTCTCAGGCGTTGAAGAGATACTCGGATCAGATCCTTCAAAAACGGATAAGCAAACAAAAGACCAGCCCGAGGCTAAACCAGGTGATAGCAATCAGACTGATGCACAGACAAAAGAGGAATAAGCTATGGCCGATACGGAGCAAAAGACCAAAATACTACATGTCCAGGCCCGGGCTCCCTTTGAAGTTTATTACCAGGGGGATGCCTACAGCATAACGGGTGCTAATAAGGTGGGTAAGTTTGATATTCTGCCCGGGCATTCTGACTTCTTCACAATCATTAATCCCGACAGCGAGGTTGTTATCCAAACCGACACCGAGGATATTACTATTCAGGTGGCTAACGGTATTATTACCGTCAAAGACGACGAAGTACTGCTCTTTTTAAATATCTGATACTAATACCCGTTTACTGCTCCACTAGGTAATTAACGGTGTATGAACCGCCGGGTGAAACACTGTTACTACTGGATACGTCTATATTAAAACCACTCGTTGAAACATTAGCCACAAAAAAATCCGCATAGCTACCTACCGGACTGATGACTACTACTGGTTTGGCGGAATATCCGGAGCTGAATAGTACATATACAAGCGGTCCTGTACCCCCCGCTCCCGCGCCGGCATTAAAGGTTACGGTTCCTGCCGTGTCATCACCGACAATACTGGCTGATCCGTTAGACCCGAGAGCAGCTCCTGAAGCCTGGACCGTAGGAGTATGTCCCGCGGTGATAATGTGGCTGCCTAGTTGGATAGGTCCGGATACCACTAACTGCCCGGCTGAAAGAGTCCCGATACTCATTTCGCCGCCAACCGACAGATTTCCGGAAACGGCGGCGTTACTGTCTACACTGAGCAACTGTGCGATAGTTACTCCGTTCTGGAACTGAGCTGTGCCGTTAACCGCAAAATTGCCCCTGACACTTAATGTGGATGCCGTAGCGCTGCCGTTAACATTCAGCGAGTTAGCGGTCGTGCTGCCAGCTTGAAGTTGGCTTAAATTAGCCGTAGTGGCGTTAAGCGTTGAGTTCAGGATCAGCTGACCGCCAATTTTAACGTCTCCGCCAACGGTTACCTTTGAGTTAAATTGGGCACTGGGATCAACAACTAATTTTTCATTAGTAGTACCAATCTGGGAATCATTAACGCCCAGTTTGCTTAAAGTACCCGGGCTGATCGATACGCCCTTATCGCTAATGGCCTTAGAGTTAGAGCTTTCTCTCTTCAGCAAAAAGCCTAGGATTCCTGCATTAATTCCTAAAATAACTACAACTACCCCAAGCCCGATAAACATTGCCTTATGTGTCGGGCGAAAGGCGAAACGGTGGCGCTTCTCTCCGCTGTTTGGGGTATGGGTTACACTGCCGGCAGCCTTAGGTTTGGTCTCAACCTGCTGTGCATCATCCCTCGGTTTAAGGGTTTGGCCTTCCGAGGAGTCCTCCGAGGGGTTATTCTTGTCCGCTTCGGGAGCGTTTGCCACCTTTTCTTCCTTTTTTATATTAGGACTTAGCTAACTAATTATATAATAGTAAAACATGAGCCTGTTGGGAAGGAAGAAACAAAAAGCTATTTATTTGGGGTTTGGAATAATCTGGGCCTTATTTGCTTTTGGCTTTGCGTCGGCCTCTGCCAGCTATTCCAGTAAGTCCGCCAATTTCGAGTTAATTGATCCGTCAGTTGGCGGCACGGGACTAGTCAACAGTTCATCGAAGAATTACCAGGCTTTGCAATCAGGTGCACTTATAGGTATTGGCACTTCTACCAGCAGCACCTATCAGGTTCAGGCTGGGCATGAAACTACTGGCGCGCCCACTTTGGCTTTTGCTCTACTCAGTTCAGGCGCCAGCTTCGGCACCTTCTCGACTAGTACAACCTCAACGGCCAATGCCCAATTTGAAGTACTAGATTATACCAGTTACGGCTATGTGGTGCAGATATACGGTGACCCGCCGACCGATCCTTACGGCAATAAGATAACTGCACTATCAACTAATGCCGCTCCGTCCGTAGGTGTTGATCAGTTCGGCTTAAACCTGGTGGCTAACACTAACCCCATTACTTTCGGCGCCGGCCCTAATTACGGCCAGTTCGGTTCCGGTACCGTTGCTCCTAACTACGATACTCCTAACAGCTACAGGTTCGTCAGCGGTGAAGAAATTGCCTCAGCCGGAAAGAGTTCGGGTCTGACCGTATATACCATAAGTTATATAGTCGACGTTAATAATTTGACTCCCGGCGGAGTATACGTTTCCACCCAAAGTATCATCTGTACAGCCACCTACTAGACTATTAAACATAAGGGCGTTGACATATCCTCAGTGTATTGCTACAATTCAGTGTGGAAGTTTAAAAATAAAAAACAACCAAAAATAAAAAACAAAAAAAGAGATGGTAAAAAAACTTAAGAGTTTGCTGTATTTAGCGGTAGCTTTGCTTTTAGTATCCAGTATGGGTGCCTTTTTATTCCCTAGCCATACCTTCGCTGCTAACACTTTAGAGCCCCGAAGTCTGACGCTTGAGACGGATACTAAACTTCCGGCAGCCTCTCAGGTTGGCGGATCTGATCCTTCCGGGACGGTAACTAATTTGTTCCAATTTACAATACCTGCTGCCGATACGAGTACTCCAATATACTCCATAAGTTTCCAATACTGTGAACAAGCGGATAGTACTTGTGGCAATCTTAATACGGATTATGCTATGGATACCACGGGAGCAGCGATAGGTACAGGGACATCTGCGTTTCTAAGTGGTTTTACTCTTGCAACTACGGCAACTCAGCTTGATCCAATATTAAATGATAGTACGGGTTTTACTCCCAGCACTAATACTGCCTTTGTTGTAGAGCTTGATGGAATCGTTAACCCTAACGTAGCTAACTTAAGCTTCTACGTAAGAATTACAACTTGGAGTGCAGTAGGGGGACCAACGGGCACTGGATCCATAATAGATCAGGGGAACGTGGCCGCTTCTACAGCAACTCCGGTTGTTCTTAATGGGCAGATGCCCGAATCGCTAGTATTCTGCACTGGTGGTACTATCAGTGAAACGGGCGGAGTTCCTGACTGTACTACCGCTACTTCTGGGTCGGTTAGTTTCCAGGAACTTTTTTCGCCAAACTATACTTCTGTGGCTACTTCACAAATGGCCGCATCAACTAATGCGGTCAGCGGATACCAGATAACATTATTGGGACCTACTCTAACAAGCGGTACTAATAGTATAACTGCAATAAGCACAACGCCGTCGACGCCGACGCACGGAACAGACCAATTTGGCATGAATTTAGCGGCAAATACTACTACCACAAATGCCGGGTGCGGAACGACATATAATTGTGGCGCTTTGCCAACACCGGCGTCAGACGGAGTAAGCTACTTTGCCCTAGCGAGCGCCAATTATAATACAGCTGATACCTATTACTTTGTACCTAATACTACAGAAGTTGTTGCTACAAGCGGTTATCCCAGTGGCACAACTGTAGGTACTGACGCCCAGATATACACTTCGACATATATAGTCGATGTTCAGGGCTTAACCCCCGCCGGTACATATACCACAACACTTACTTACAT
>JAJZNT010000001.1:435-12973 GCA_021811685.1 bacterium | reverse complement strand
TAATTTACGCGCCTTGCTCGCAGGATTTGCTGCGGCAATCTCCTATGCCATGAATGCAGTATTCTTAAAGCTCAGCCTGAACTTGCTTAACAGGCATGGCTGGTCGGTAATGTTAACCAGGTGGCCGATCTACGCTTTAATTATTTCCGGCCTTATTTCTGTCTATCTGATGCTTAACGCCTACGGATCAGGACCATTGGCCATATCCCAGACAATCATGGAGGTATTTGAGCCGGCAATTGCCGTAACTATAGGAATTTTAATATTTGGCGATAGCTATAAGACTTCGTTCGGAGCTCTAGCCGTAGCTCTATTATTTAGCCTGCTTTTGGTCGGCGGAATAGTGGGTCTGGGCAGCTCACCGCGGATACAAGAAGCGGGAGAAAAAGGTATTTAGCGGGCGGAAGAGGCAATCCCTATTGCACTTTAAGGCCAAGTCGAGCAGTCACTCTTAAGGCGTTTCCGTCTATCAGCTGGCAATGGTTAGCTTGTGCTAAGTCCCTAGCTTGTGCCGTGAAAGTGGAGTTGGTCACTACCATTGACTGGCTGCATCCGTAACTAGCAATGCCAGTGACCGCAGCCCGTATGGCGCTTACGCCGACCGGTCGATTTGACCTTTTAACCTGTACACCGAGACTGATGCCGCTGTTGGATGCAATAATGTCGATTCCTTTGTCATAATACTCTGTCGTTACTACCTGATTATAGCCCTGATTTTTAAGCCAAATTACTATCTGACGTTCAAACTGCTTACCGCTCATCATGTCCCATTTCCTGGGTTTCAGACGGTTAAAATGTAACCTGAACTTTCTTAGAATAAAGTAGCCGGCAATAAGCAGAAGCAAAACAAGTAACCCTATAACCGACCAAAGCAACAAATGATGCTCTTGATTGCGCAGATCTGATCGATAACGCCAAAACAACGCCAGCAATAAGATAATAAGGATTAGCAGGATTGAGTCTTCACCCCTATCCTTGTCTGAGTAATTCATGCCTTAAAAGTATAGGCGGGAAGCAGACATTGCTAAACCGCGCTTTAAGAAACTATTCAGAAGTAATCGTAACTTATATACGGCAGATCTTAAGGGCTTTTTAAGCAAAGTCTAATAATCATTGATATAATTGCTATTATCTTATGAAGTTGGTTATTATGATCCCCTGCCTCAACGAAGAGGCAACACTACCTTTGGTGCTTAAGTCTATACCTAAGAAAATAGCCGGCATAGACAAGATTGACATTCTAGTTATCGATGACGGCTCAACGGATAAAACAGTCGAGGTGGCCAAATCTTTCGGGGTTAAGCATTTCTTAATCCACACCGAGAATCAGGGTCTCAGCCGATCCTTTAAGCACGGCTTAAACCGGGCATTGCATATGGGTGCGGATATTATTGTATTAACCGAAGGAGATAATCAGTACCCGCAAAAACGAATACCCGATTTGATCAGGCCCATACTTGACGGAAAAGCCGATACGGTTATTGCCGACCGGCAGACCAGCACCATAGTACATTTTAGCCGGAGTAAGAAATTCTTCCAGAAGCTTGGTACGGGAGTACTGAACTTCGCCGCCGGCACAAACGTCCCCGATGCGATTAGCGGATTTCGTGCCTACTCAAGAAGATCGGCAATCCAACTCAACCCTATAGCAGATTACAGCTGGGCTACCGAAACCACTATCCAGGCGGCACACAAGGGTCATGCTTTAGCTATTCTGCCTATTACTACTAACGCTAAGCTCCGCGAATCCAGACAATTCAAGAGTTCCTGGCAGCATATTAGAAAAAGCAGCGTCACGATTATCCGGGCATATGTTATGTATAAGCCTTACGCGCTATTCTTTTCGATCGGGGGATTGCTGCTGGCTATCGGCCTAGTGCCGTTAATTAACTTCTTAGTGCTAACCATAACCACCAAAAATCCTTTTGGCGCACACCACCTGCAAAGCTTAATTATCGGGTCACTGCTTATTACCGGATCGTTTGTCAGCTTTGCCCTTGGGGTAATTGCCGACCTTATACGAATCAACCGAAAGCTTTTAGAAGATTTGCTCGAACTGACCAAACGCCAGATTTACGGCGATTAGTTCTATCAGTTAAAAAACCAGATGTGGGTGGAATAGCTTTTTTTACCGCCGATAACCGTTTTCTTAACAATCTTCTTAGCAACATCGTTAACCTTAACAACTACCTTATTGTGCACATACCAGCTATGATCACTGCGTGCCATAAAAGTAAGTACTCCGCCGCCTTCAATAAACAACACCATTACTACTAAGGCTAAAATGATCTTGCGCCTCTCGGTATTGCGCAAAGCTAAACTTATAGCCTGACCAAAGATGGCTGCCGCAAAGATTAAGATAGGCAGCAGATAGCGGCCATTCATGTTTTCCAGTACTGCGGTATAGCGATATGTCGCATAACCATGACCATATAGGGATATTAAATAAGTGACAGTTACTACCACTAAAAGCAAGAGGCGCCAATTACCCAGTAGCAGCTTGCGCCACCATTTAATAAGAGCAACAATGCCGACTAACAGCACAACAATGGCTGCCGCGGCCGGCAGAGGCAACGGCGGATAGTTAGTAAAGTGGCTATTGAGACCGTTAACTGCAAAGAACGAACGGAACCATACCCAGTAAATCCATTCTAGAGAATAGACAATCGGATTGTCATAAATCATTGGGCTGCTGGCCGAAACCGACTTAACGTGGTTTAAATAGTTATACTTCCACGGGCTATACGCCATACACTGCTTAACCGAGAGAACTTTCGCGCAGTCGGGAACAACACTGTGGTACTCGACTAAATTCACTAAGTCTCTTTGAGCAAACAACCCCAGAGGAAGCACAAATGCTGCTAAGCTCACGAGCTTAATTAGCGTACTCTTTGAATTCCAACTTTTTTGCAGCTGAGCGAAGAAGGCTTTTAAGTTATGACGATTTGAATGAATCACCGCTATCAGTAAGAACAACACGATCCCTAAGAAAATCGGCAGGAAAATGTAGGTTACAAGGCTAGTCAGCATGCAAAGCCCAAGCAGCAAACTAATATTTAAAAGCGAAGCCTTATGGGTCCTAATTTCATCTATTACCTTAAAGCTGAGCAGTATTGCCCCCGCAGTAAGCGGAATTAACAGGTTGTCGTAGTTAATCTGCCCGGCTAGTTGAGGCACTATAGGTATAAGTATGAACAGCAAAAGAATCAGGTTGGATAGAGCCCTGGATACACCGACTCTATCTAAAACTTTACGGAAGAGGATTAGGCCTGCAGCGAAAAACGCCACGTTGATTAAACGCAGCGCTACAACTTGGGCTATCTGATGATGGATTACTAAAGCAATTAGGCGGTAAGGGAAACTCATTAGGTAGTGGTAAAGATAAGAAGGGTCGCGGGCCACTGCCCCAAACGCATCAGCTCCCGGTGGCTGGTGGCTTAAAAAAGGCAGCCAATAATGCGAATAAACCTTAATTAAACCGAAGTGAAAGTTCTCATCAAAAGCCTGGGGATAGGCAGCCGAAACTGCGATCCAGCACGCTTCAAAGATAAACACCCCTATTATTAAGTAATAGAACTTATTGGACCTGAGATAATTCAAGAACTTGCTCAGCAGTTTTTGCATACCCGCATATTATACTAAACACACTTAAGTAGACCTTAAGCTGGCGCACTGGGATTGTTAATTCGGAGACAAATAATACTGCAGCGAACCAAGACTGCCGTCACTAACTATTTGATTCTCAGCCATAGTTCCATTTCCGCTTAAGGGATCTATAGTTCCCGAATCGCCGTATATAAACGTGGGGTGAGGCCCACCTTTTACCACTATTTCTACATGACCGCCGTTATAGTCAAAGTAGGCAACATCTCCCGGCCTTGGCAAATAGCCGCTTCTTTCAGCGTGATACGAAAACGCCTCATTAATAACGTTATTGGCATTATACTCGTCCCATCCGCCATTACCTCGTTCGCCGTTTGTAAAAGGATCGCCGGCCTGCATGTAGATGAAGCTAACAAAGTCGGCGCACCACTCTTCTGTAGGGTTACCGTCAGTATAGTCGTAAAGTAAAGCCTTATGAAGTTTAGGTTCGGTTTGCCATGCCAACCACTCGTTTTGTGCAATACAGGCTACCCTATCACCTAAATTAGATTGCGTACAAGGTAGGGACGATACTTCACCTATCGGCTTGCCCCTCCAAAATGACGGAGTCCACGCTTCAGATAGGGAATCTAAGCGGTTGCAATTAGCAGTTACAAGTTGCACTTTAGTCTTTCCGCCCGGCAAAGACAGGCATTGTCCGTTGGCTCTATTCTTTAAACCCACTCCGTCAGCAACCCAGATCTGGTTATTAGCGCTGGAACAAGAAGCAAGTACAACCTTGCTATCGTTCTCGCTAAGACAGTACTTACCGCCGTTCTTTACGATGCGGCCGTTTACATGAATCCAGTTTTGAGCATTTGTGCCGTTGCATGCCCAAGAATCAACTACAGAACCTGGTTTTAATGCATCATGGTAATTATCCAGGCAGTACCCCGGTTGGCCTGAATTTATTTCCGGCTGATAAGCTGCCTGCTTGGGTGCGCTGAGTCCAATCGTCGTAGAAGACCCCCAAACTAAGAACCCGGCAATAAACAGCATAGTGGCTAAGCGAATAAATCCGTGCTGATTTTTGTTCTTAGCGGGTTTAGAATTAGCTCTGCGGCGCGAACTAGGCAATGGCCGTATATTTAAAGTAGAAGACTGGTACGACATGTTTGTTTTTGCGGAACATAATATATTATATAACAGGTAGGCATAGACTACTACGAGTTGATCGTTTACACTTAATTAACGCTAGCAGGATTAAATATTGTGATAAAAAGCGAGATTAAAGAAGAATCTTCAAAGTCTAAGACGGCTAAGAAACCCAGGGGTAAGAAGAAAGAAGCCGCTAAAACCCGAAGGATACGCGATGGTATTTATTACTTCATAGCCATGGCCGTAGTTACTGCGGGTGTTTTGGCATTTGGGTCATACGTGGCAGTTAATAATAACTCGATAGGTAGCGCTCCTAATGACACTAATCAAAGCAGCGGTCAACCGCTTACCTTACCCCTGTCGGTTAGCTCAGGCAGCAGTCAATCGTCAGCAGTAGGTTCTGGACTTAGTGCGTCTGCTGTAAATTTGCAGGATAATGTAGGCGGCAGTGCTGGAAAGCCCAAGACAAGCAGCCTCCAATCGGGAGGAACGGGGCTCTACACCGGGCAAACGATTAACCCCAATCTGCCATATTAGTTATCGAAGTCCGTCTAGTATTTACTTACCCTAAGTAACTAATATATACTGTTTGTAATATGCCGAGAGTTTCAGACTTAGACCTAGTAGAAAATGCCCTGCACTCCTGCCTAAGGGTATATAAAGGAGCTTCATACATTAAGGACTTCGCTAAAAGAATAGGTACAGATATTGACCGCCCTAGTGTTTTTATTTTGATGGCCCTAAGCCAACGCTCGCTCCGGTTTCAGGATCTGGTTAAGCATATAGGAATCGAGGCTCCATCTATAAGTCGCAAAGTACATGAGTTGGAAAATAAAGGTCTGGTCCAAAGCATAGAAGCTCAAGATCGTAGAGTTCATATGTTAAGCCTTACCAATGAGGGTAAAGCCTTAACCGTTAAGATCAAACGTGCTAAACGCGAACTTATAGGCGATGTTCTTAACGACTGGTCAAGCGAAGACCGGGCAAGGCTGGCAAATTTACTGATGAGGTTGTCTTTGGATCTGGATAAAGTAGCTAACCCGTCAATAGTGAGCCGTACTAAATGAAAAGCCAGAATCAGGCGGAAGCGATAGCAGACCAAGAGGTTAGCTATACTAACCGTACACATGCGGAAATAATGGTGGTAATTACCGCTTTGATGCTGGCTATGCTGCTTGCGGCGCTTGATCAAACCATCGTCGCTACTGCCCTGCCTAAAATAGCCAGTGACCTTCACGGATTAAACAAGTTATCTTGGGTAGCTACGGCGTATTTACTAACCAGCGCAATTAGTACTCCGCTTTACGGCAAGATCGGTGATCTTTATGGCCGAAAAAAGATTTTCCAGATATCAATCCTTATATTCCTGGCGGGTTCGGCACTTTGCGGTTTAAGCCAGAACATGAACGATCTGGTACTGTTTAGAGCGATCCAAGGCATTGGCGCAGGTGGACTAATCTCTTTAGTGCTGGCGATTATAGGAGACGTTGTTCCTCCCAGGCAAAGAGGTAGATACCAGGGTTATTTTGGGGCAGTTTTCGGGTTGTCCAGTATAGCCGGGCCCTTGCTTGGTGGCTTCTTAGCAGATGCTCACACGATTTTTGGGGTCTCCGGCTGGCGCTGGATTTTCTACATTAACTTACCGATCGGGGTAATTGCCCTGTCGGTTATCGCTTCCAGGCTGCATCTGCCCAGGCGCTACCACGAACACAAGATCGATTACCGGGGTGCCGCATTGCTTTCAATTTCCGCCGGAGCGCTGATTCTTGTGTCAGTATGGGCCGGTATTACTTATGCCTGGAACTCCTGGCAAATTATATCTCTACTTATAGGAAGCGTAGTCCTTGGCATTGCTTTCGTACTTAACGAACATAAAGCCAAAGAGCCAGTTATACCCTTGAAATTGTTCCGGAGCAGTATTTTTAGCGTGTCGGTCATCCTCTCATTATTGGCCGGTATAGCTTTATTCGCCGCCATTTTATATATACCTGAGTATCAGCAAATAGTCCGGGGGTATAGCCCGATGAAATCCGGCTTGCTAATTTTCCCGATTGTAATCGGTATGTTCAGTGCATCAATTACTTCAGGGCGGTTGATTACCAGATACGGACGCTATCGTCCCTTCCCTATTTTGGGGTCTTTGTTCATGTTGGCAGGCCTGTGGTTATGGTCCGGTTTAAGTCTTAATACTTCTGAGCTAACTCTAAGCGTCTGGATGTTAATATTGGGCTTGGGTATTGGTATGTTCTTCCAGGTACCAATTCTTGCAGTACAAAACTCAGTTCCCTTTAAACAAATGGGTGCCGGAACATCTACGGTTACGTTTGCCCGGAGTATCGGCAGCTCGTTTGGGGGAGCCGTTTTCGGGACTATCCTTATTTCCAGGCTCAATAGTCACTTGCATAGCTTATTGCCGCAGTTCAAGGGATCGATAAGCGCAAGCTCAATTAGTAGCGGAACTGGTAGTTTAAGAGCTTCGATTCCCGCTCCTGTTATGCATAAGATTCTTCAGGCTTTCGATTTGGCGTTTCATGATATGTTTATTTACGCCTTACCGATTGCAGCGTTAACCCTTATTTTCGCTTTACTGCTTAAAGAGGTGCCTCTGCGTGATTCCGCAGAATCCCACTCACACTCCGCTTCGCTGGAGCTTGAAGGTGAACGAGCGTGATTGAGGTTAAGGATTTAACTAAAAAGTTTGCTGATTTTACAGCAGTAGACAATATTAGTTTTTCAGTCAAACGCGGCGAGTTATTTGCCCTATTGGGACCTAACGGTGCAGGCAAGTCCACTACCATTAAAATGCTTACTACCTTGCTCAGACCGACTTCGGGAAAGTTAAAACTAAATGATATCGACGTAGTTAAAGATCCTAACGGAGTAAGGCGCAGCTTTGGTATAGTCTTTCAAGATCCGACGCTGGACAATGAAATGACGGCTTACGAAAACATGGAATTACACGGAGTGATGTACGGAGTACCTAAAGCCGAGATGGGAACGAGAATAGAACAACTGCTTAAGTTAGTTGAGTTGTGGGAGCGGCGAAGCAGTCTGGTTAAGACTTATTCCGGAGGCATGAAGCGCAGATTGGAAATCGCCAGAGGGTTATTACACCATCCAAAGGTACTATTTTTAGATGAGCCGACGCTAGGGCTGGATACCCAAACCAGGCGCTTGCTATGGAATTATGTTGACTCACTAGCGAAAGAGAAAGACATGACAGTATTATTTACTACCCACTATTTGGAAGAGGCTGAAGACAATGCCAATCGTATTGCTATTATTGATCACGGCAAATTAATAGCCATCGGCTCAGTCAAAGAGCTCAAACAAATGACTTCTACGGACAGTCTCGAGCAGGCTTATCTCGAGCTTACGGGTAGTGAAATTAGAGAAGAGGAAGTTGACCCGCATGAGGCGTGGCGCGCCGTAAGAAGAGCGAGGAATATGCGATGAGGGCAATCTATATACTTTGGCTAAGACAGATCAAACGATATATTAGAAGCCGGTCGAGAATAGTCGGTGCGGTCGGACAACCGCTACTTTTTCTTCTGGCATTAGGTTACGGACTGGGATCAATATATAAAGCCGCCGGCAGGGGTGACTATTTGCAGTTCCTGGTTCCCGGCATTATGGCTCAAACTGTGTTGTTCTCCTCCATGTTCTACGGAGCAATGATTATTTTTGACAAGCAATTCGGGTTTTTAAAGGAAACGCTTGTTGTGCCAGTTAGCCGGTTTAAAATCATGCTGGGCGGGGCTTTGGGCGGGGCTACAACCTCAGTCATACAGGGATCGCTGGTTTTCTTTATCTCTCTAGCAATCGGCTTCAGGCCGCATAACTGGCTGATGGCCATTGTTGCTCTGGCTTTTATGAGCGTATTAGCGCTAGCGATCACCGGTTTTTCTTCAGGGATTGGTTCTTTCGTAGAGGACATGCAGGGCTTTCAAGCAATTAACCAGTTCCTGGTATTCCCTCTTTATTTTTTAAGCGGAGCTCTTTATCCACTAAATCATGTACCTACGTGGTTAAGGATTATTGCCGAGATTAACCCGATTTCTTACACGGTTGACGCGCTCAGGTGGTCTCTGCTCGGTACTACTAAATTCGGGCTTGGACCGGACATGCTAGCTATGGCTATTACTCTTGTTGTAATGCTAAGTTTCGGCGCAATTCGATTTAGGTATATTGAAGCTTAATTATTAACTCTCGGCCAGATAACTTTACCTAAAACCTGGCTGGTTTTTATCCAGCCGAACTGACGGCTGTCGCTACTGTATTTTAAGTTATCTCCGATAAAGAAAATGCGCTTACCGCTTACCCGCTCAATGCGCTTTATCTTTTCTTTTCCCCCTTGGTAAAAAACAAATACCTGGCCCGCTTTAGGGTGCTTATATATATTGCTGGCTATAATAATACGACCAGGCGCCAAGCTCGGGCTCATACTGCCGCCGACTACGCGGCGGATCATCAACGGTTTAGGCTTTTTTGGTTTTCCAAAAGATTTCGGCGATTTCATCGATTTGCCCGACCAGCTTTTTCCCCTCTTCGGGATCAAGTGACCGTTTGCAGTTACTGGCTTGTTTTATGGCGTGCCAAAACTTTTCATGCAGATCAGGGAAGTGTTCTAAATGCTCCGGCTTGAAGTAATCAGCCCATAAAACCATCAGGTGGTGTTTTACTAGTTCAGCCCGCTCTTCCTTTATAACGATCGCTCTGGTCTTATCCTGATCATTTAGGTTAGGGTAACGGTTAATGATTTCTAAGACAGAGGTAGCCTCTATCTTCGCCTGGGCAGGGTCATAAACTCCACAAGGTAAATCACAGTGCGCGTATACCGGTTTGATGAATTGTAGTAGTTTCATTTAACTGTTCCCTCCTGGATTCTAATTTCTTTCTTTAGCTATATTAACACTCTTTTAGTAGTTATCCGGCAACAGGATTATTTGCCTCTGAGCATGTTACCTGCCCGCCAGTTAGCGATTTCCTGGTGATGACCGCTTATTAGGACTTTGGGTACTTTTAAACCCCTATATACCTCAGGACGTGTGTACTGTGGAAACTCCACCTTATCCCCGTCCTGGTAAGACTCTATCTCCGCCGATTTAGCTCCACCTAGTACGCCGGGAATTAGCCGGACTACCGAATCAATGATTACCATTGCCGGTATCTCTCCGCCAGTTACAACATAACGGCCTATAGAGAACTGGTAATCTACCCATTTAGTTACCCGCTCGTCATACCCTTCATACCTTGGACAGAGTAAGATTAACCCCTTTGCCTGCTCAGCCAGAGAGTTTGCCTGGTATTGGGTATAAATTTCACCTCTAGGCGTAGGCAATACTACGCTAGCCTCGGGGTCAGCCTTCTTGGCATGTTCTATGGCTTTAACTAGGGGATCAACCATTAATAACATGCCGTCGCCGCCGCCGTAAGGAGTATCGTCTACCTGATGCCTGGGACCTTTTCCAAAATCTCTCAAATCTATAAGTGAATAGCGGGCTAGTTTTAACTTTTCGGCCTTTAAAAGCATACTGGAGCTAAACACGCCTTTAAACATCTCCGGGAAGAGAGTTATAACCTGAATCTGCATAATTATGTTCTAGCTAAGTGAAAGTTTATACGTCGAGATCGTCCATCTCTTCCAGCTCGCGCCTGGTCTTACTAAAACGGTCCTCTGCTTCTTCGCTAGTCTCTTTTAGATTAATTTCCGTTTCTTGAGTTTCTGATTCCGCTGCTGCTTTCTTCTCTTCTTTCGCAGGTTTTTCTTCTCTGTCGCTGGTTGAATGATTACGGTTGTAATCTGCAGGTCCATTGTCTATGATCTTTAAGTTATAGCGGGCATCGTTTTTAGTTCCAAGAGCTCTTAGCAACGTTCTTAGGCTCTGGGCTGTGGCTCCGCGCTTGCCGATTACTCTACCCAAGTCCTCCGGGTCAACGCTTAATTCCAGCAATACCCCTTTTTCGTCGATCCTTCTGGTTATTTTGACCGCATCGGGATTACTTACTAATGACTTTACGACGTATTCGACAAACTGTTGGTCAATACTGTTCATTGCAGACACCTCCTTCAGGTTTAGATAAGTCTAGTATAGCATCTAAAGCCAAAAGGCTTTAGGCTTCTGTTGTTTCGGCTTCAGTGGTAGATTGATCTTCGTTTTGGCCAGTTTCAGCTGATGCTGCTTCTACTTCAGCTTCCTCGGGCTCTTTTACTGGGGCTTTATCCTCTTTTGGCTGCTGTGGCTCAGGCGGAGTGGTTGAGCGCCGCTTCTGAGGATTACGGATATTCCCTGATTTAGCCTTAGGCTCAGCCACCCAGTTTGGTAACTTAACTTTTTCAGCCTTCAAGATAGATACTACCCGCGGTGACGGTTGTGCGCCGTGCTCCAGATAGTAAGTCAGTTTTTCTTTATCTAGCTTTACGGTTTTTGCGTGCGGGTCATAACTGCCGACATAGGCAACTACTTTACCGCTGGTCGGGGTACGCCGGGCGTCTTGAACTACCACCCTAAACATGGCATGGCCCTTACGTCCCACTCGCTGCATGCGGATAACTAACATCTGTCTCCTAACTTAGTAATTCGATAGTTTGATAGTTGCATATTTTACAGATTAGCTAAGGAGTAGTCAACTACTCTCATAAATAAGCCCTAAGCGCTTCCTCAGCCGCCTGTTGCTGTCCGGCCTGCTTGCTCGGTCCCTTACCCTGTCCAATCAACTTACCGTCAACGTATGCGCCGACGGTAAAGGTCTTATCGTGATCTGGGCCCTCCTCCACCATAACTTTGTATACCGGAGTAAACCCCTCACGGCTTTGAACCACTTCCTGAAGCTGTGACTTGGGATCCACCCAGGTTCCCTGACTTAAAATGTCGTTTAGGGTTATTAAGATGGTCTTGCTAATAAATTTTTTGGCTGCCTCGTAACCCTGGTCAAGATAAATAGCTCCGATTACGGCCTCGAAGCTGTTAGCTAGAATTTGAGCTCGGGCTCGATCGGTCCCCCGTTTCTCTCCCCTGCTAAGACGCAGCAGCGGCTCAAAACCGCATTTTTGAGCAGCGGCACTTATACTCTCAGTCCTAACTAGTGCGCTGCGCCAGTTAGTTAAGATACCTTCTTGTTGCTGTTCATAGTTCGAATAGAGGTACTCGGTAACTACCAGCTCGAGTACGGCATCACCTAAGAACTCCAGTCGTTCATTATGCTCACTGACCGTCTTTTTGTGCTCGTTTACATATGAGCGGTGGGTAAAGGCTGTAATTAGCAGCGAGACATCCTTAAACTGCATGGCTAAAACATCTTGAGCGAACTTGGTGTACATATTAACATCCATTACTTTATAACTTGGCCTCCCTAATCTTTTTCAGCCCTACTAGCATTAACTTCCCAATATCTTCGTAAGCTACTTTATCGATGGCTTCATTGGAGGGTATCCACTTAAGGTCAGTAAGCCAATCCTCTCCCTTTAAGTCTTGAGTATCTCCCAGTCCCTGAACCAGATAAATGTGCATGGTCATTAACACCAGGGTGTGGTTGCGGCGATAGCGGAAATGGACTTTTCCCAGCCAGACCATTACCTTCATATTCTTCAATCCCGTCTCTTCGCGAATTTCCCTCTCTGCGGTAACTTTCGGGTCTTCGCCGGGCTCAACGTGGCCCTTAGGGATTGTCCACCGGTTTTTGGCATCCTTAAGCAACAACAGCTCCACTTGCTTAGTCTTAGAATTACGCCGCCAAATCACTCCTCCGGCAGTTGTCTCGTGTACGGCCTCGGCGATCTCCGGGCTCCGCTTAACCA
>JAJZNT010000001.1:0-425 GCA_021811685.1 bacterium | reverse complement strand
TTTAAGGGTAGGTTTATTGGTTTCGGACGATGCATCTACTTTTTGGCTCCAGAGCTTGGCTTTTTCTTAGCTACCGCCTTAGGCTTGGCTTTGGGCTCAGGAGTGCTCATTTGTTTAAACAGCGTTCCGAGAACCCCGTTAACAAACTTGGAAGAGTTTTCGGCACCAAACGCTTTTGCCAGCTCAACTGCTTCATTGATTACTACCTTAGGCGGAACATCGGGCTCGTTCTCTAGCTCCCATAAACCTACCCTTAAAATAATGCGGTCCATTCTGGCAATTTGCTCAATCGGCCATTCGGGCGCAACCGGTTGCAGCCGTTCGTCTATTTCCTTACTTGACTTAACCACTCCTTTGACCAGTCGCTCTATGAACTCGATATCTTCAACGGTATCAAAATAACGTGATATATTGCGTTTTAGAAT
>JAJZNT010000027.1 GCA_021811685.1 bacterium | reverse complement strand
CTGTTGAGTCATACTAATCCTGAGCGGCAAAGCTTTTACTTCTCCGCCACGCTTGATAGTCGGGTTAAAGGGATTATTGAGAATTTCTCGCACGATCCTATACATATTTCCGTTAAATCCGGCGATACCAGTGACAACGTCGATCAAAACATCGTCAATTTCACCACCCACGAGAATAAAATGGATAAGTTGCACGATATTCTAATTAAAGACGGCACAACTAAAACCCTCATTTTTGACGACACGCACCGCAGCGTTGAAAAGATTTCTAAGGAACTGGCCGCCAGAGGGTTTACAGTTGATTCGATTCATGGCGGAAAGTCGCAGCCGCAAAGGCAACGAGTCCTGAAACGATTCAAGAGCAGCGAGATCACAGTGTTAGTGGCCACTGATGTTGCTGCCCGTGGGCTGGATGTATCTGACATTACCCATGTTATAAATTACTCCTTACCGCAGTCTTATAATGACTACGTACACCGCATTGGCCGTACTGGTAGGGCTGGTAAGGTTGGCTACGCGCTTACTTTCGTAGAAAAGTAGTTCACCCTAGAAATAGAGCGCTGGCAGTTCAAGAGCTGGTCAAGGAACTCGGTCGGCTTTTGGTCTGCTTAATCGCTGTGAGGCTAAACGGTTGGTTGCGGAACCAAATAACAGGCACAAACAAGTATATTCGGGTTCCTTTTCTGGTTCCAACAACCACATAACCATAGTGCAAATAAAGGAAACTGGACTCGAACCAATTAACAGATAAGAGGCCGATTGACTAAAATAAGAAAACCGGGTCTAGGAATCCGGTCTACCTCTGTTAGCGCTTGGCTTGGCTCCGGGGACTGGATTCGAACCAGCGACCTAGTGGTTAACAGCCACCCGCTCTACCGCTGAGCTACCCCGGAATAAAAAGAACTTCTGTAAGAGTTTACAGAACAGGTAGATTATAACTGATGCTTAAAGGTGCATCAATGCTGGTCTTGGTGTTGGTGCTTGATAGCGCTATTGATCTGTCTTTGCTCGCTTCTGGCTTTTAGGGTTTGGCGTTTATCGTATCGTTTTTTGCCCTTGGCTACGGCTATCTTGAGTTTGATAAACCTGCCCTTGTTTAGAATCTCTAAGGGGATGATAGTCTTCCCCTGTTGTTTCTCCTGGATTAGATTGTCTATTTCCCGGCGTTTAGCTAGTAAATTACGGCTTCTTGTCTGATCGCTCTCGTTTATCCTGATGCCGTTGGTGCCGTTAATTGTTGCGTTAATTAGCAACAGCTGGTTATCTTTTATGGTTACATATGCTCCGCTGAGCTGGCCGTGGCCCAGTCTTAAGGCCTTGGTTTCAGCACCGGTTAAAGACATGCCGACAATATACGACTTTTCAATTAGGTAGTCGTACTTAGCTCGCCGGTTGACGATACTCTTAATCGGTTTTGCCTTAGCCATAACCCTTTTATTGTATATTATCTATGCTTATAGGTCTGGGTGGGTCATCAGGTATTCGCCGCTATGGTAATCATTAGCTTTAAATTCTTGCTTGGCTACATTCCAGAGTGATGGATCATGGAGTATCTGTTTGCGGTAATACCAGTATTCGGCCCCCCACATTATTACATCCTTCATGCCGGTAGATTTAGCAAAAGCAAAGCGGTTTCTAAGTCGGGTTGGGGATAGGCTCTTGTTTTGTTCGGCTAGGGAGGTTTGAGTAATACCCTTGCCTTCTGGAGGCCAGGCTTCTGCCTGCATCTCGGTGATTATCATGTTTTTGTGCTGATAGATTTGTTGTACTCCAGCTAAGAAGGCGTAATACCATCCCGGATAAGGGTATTCAATGTAGCGGTGAGTTACATTGGCGTCCCAGACTCGCTTATATATGGATATGCCGTAAATGGTCGGGGTCGGGTTATTAACCGGGAAGCCGATGGCGTTATTGCTCCGGCTAATAATAATGGTTTTATTTGGGCTTAGTTTGCTTAACAAATTAAATTCACTGATCAGCCTGGTCCTGCTGAAGTTATTGCAGTCTCCAAAGCCTTTCAGGAAATACTCGTTTTCCAGCTGCCAGGCCTCTAGGGCAGGGTTATACTTATAGTGGTTAATTACTTTGCTCATGAAAGTTAGCAGATCCGGCTCCCAGGTACTCACAGGACCGGCGGTATTTATCCAGGACGGGGGGTGGCACTCCGGCCATCTGGGCTGTCTAAGGCCGAGCGTTAAGACAATTTTGGCGTGATACTTATTGGCTAGGGCGAATTCCCAGTCCAGCTGAGAAAAGTTAAAGCTGCCCTTAATTGGCTCAATGTCGCTCCAGTAACTGGTTAGACGGAATTGCCTTACGCCTATATTAAGCAGTGCGGTCATTGTCTGTTTCGGGTTAAGCCCCAAACTCTCAGCATAGTCCGGTATAAAGCTGGCCCCGTAGGTCATGGGTACATTCGCTTGAGTGGCGATATACCACTCCCCGATCCCGGCCATAGCGAGTACTATAATCAGGACGAGAATTATTAATATCGATATAGCTTTATGCAGCTTGCTACCTTGCCAGTATTTTAGAGGTATCTTTATCAGGTAGATAGCCGCGTTTTTAAACTTAGCTAAATATTGGCTGGTTTTTTGGGGCATAATTGCAAAGTTAATACTTTAAAGTATACAGCCGCTGGCGTTTTATAGGCCAAGCTTTAGCTTTAACTCGTTAAGAGTGTTGTCGCTGCCGTCTATCCTGATTGGCTGTTCACTTTCCTCTACTGGCTCAAGCTTACTACTTAAAGAGTTAAATTCATCTTCGCTCATTACTACAAGATAGCCGTTGCGGTCACGGTGGGCATTATGAAGAGCTCGGGTTTTGGCGGTTTCTATGGGGGTTGTCAGCCAAATCAGCTTAGCTTCGGCGTGGTGTTTTTCAGCAATAGCGCGCATTAAATCTCGATCGGCCTTGTGATTAAAGTTGGTATCAAAGATCACGCTCTCTCCTTGTTCTAGCAACTGTTCGGTAAGGGCGTTCAGTTTCGAGTAAAGTTCACGACTTTCGCTTTCTGAATGGGTGGGCACAGGGTAGAGCTTTTGCCTTTCCTTGTCCGCCCATAAGTGTACTGCACCAGTAAGTTCGTGAATGTGATTCGCGGCTGTGGTCTTACCCGCCCCCGGGAAACCTACGAAGTAATAAAGTGTGGGTTTTGATCGCATTGTTCTATTGTAACTAAATTGAAGTCTTGGTTACTACGACTCTTAGTGTTTTTTCTTCGCTTGATATATTAACCTGACTTTGCGAGGGGATAACTTCGTATCCGCCGATCTGATGCTCGCCGTCAAGCTGTACTTTAAGGTCATGAGCTGTAGTAAAGCTGATACAATCTCCAGGACTTAAGTACTCCCCTTCAAGCTTTTTGCGCCTTGAGGCAATTACTCCGCCAATAATATTTAAAATACTGCCATTTTCAAGTGTATAGTGAAACAAGCGGGGATCGTCTAGTGATTCCGGGAACCACAGATGCTTGGCCATTTTAGCTGAGTTGGCAAAAATTTCGCTGTGAAAAGATCTCTCTTGTCCGTTTTCGTCGATTACCATATTCCGCCCGGCGTTTATCATGCAGATTGAGGCTATGGCTATTTCGCTAACAGACTTAATTGGTCTAATTCCGCCGAAGCGAGTCTTTAAGAATTTGGATTTGTTTAGTTTCTCTGTAGCCAGTGCAACTCCGCCAAGCGTTCCATAAAGTGCTGACCAATATCGTTCCCACTCTTCTGATCCAGGGTGAAGAATTTCGAAACGCGTGGGATGAGTGTCGGCAATTATACCGTCTAATATTAGCTGTTCCGGGTGTCTTAGGTGGTATCGGGTATGATTGGCTACGACGCCGTCTTCAGCATTACCTCCACCAAGACTAAGTATCGGGACTAGTTTGGATTGTTCAGACATCTGATCATGCATGGCCATTCGCTGATTAACCACATCATGAAACGTACCGTCTCCGCCGCCGACGATTACTAAATCACTGGAAAAGGCGCGCCTGATTATTTCTTTGGTTATTTCCGGATATATTGAAGTATAAGACCGAACTATCTTAAAATTAGCAGCACTTTCTAATCTAGCCAGCCGCCTCATGGCTTTTTTATGAGTAGATGAGTTCGGATTAATTACTGCAGTAGCTTTGGGTTCTTCTATTCCTCTTAGATACTCTTTGAGCTCAAGCATAAAAAGTGGCCTTTAACTTATGGGCAACTTTAACACTTATTGGACTAAAAATCTATCCCCTTGTTTGCCAGATATTTGTCGTCAAAATGGTGTTTGATCTTCTTCATCTCGGTAGCTATATCCACATATTTAAGCAATTCAGTCTTAAAATTACGCCCGGTTAGACATAGGCTGGTCTTCGGGTTGCGCCCAGTAATAAGCTTCTCTACATCGCTTAGTGATAGTAAGCCGTCGTTTACGGCGTTATTAATTTCATCACAGATAACCAGATCGTACTTACCGCTTTCGGCGCATTTAACTGCAGTTTCATATGTCAGTTCGGCTGCCAGTGTGTGTTCTTCCGGGGTAACGTTTTTTGCACTTAGTTTACCGGCATTATAGAAACCCTTACCGCCTTTATAGAAGAATAGTTTGGGTCCGAATAGAGGCTGGACTTCCCGTATAAATGCGTGCTCGCTCACTTCCCAGTGCTTAATAAATTGAATAAAAGCCACTCTCCAGCCGTTACCCAGAGCCCTGGCCATTAGTCCGACCGAGGCGCTGGTTTTACCCTTGCCTTCTCCTGTATAAACTAGCACCACCGAGTCTTTAGTCTTATAGTCCTCAAATGCCATAGCAGACCTATATTATGCATCAGCTTTTTAGAGTATAGCAACTCTAGCTGGTTAACTCGGTTTCGATTCCTGAGGCGGCAATCGCTAGTTGACTTACCGCCAACAGTTCATTGGCGCGGTTTTGCATAGTTAAGAATTCAACATTTACATCAGGTCTGTTTGCTCGTATCTCGTCGATTCGTTTTTGTTGCTCCGGATCACTGAATGCCATGTCTAGGGCCTCTTCCGGTATATCCAGGCTTAAGTAAAGCCCCCTATCGGCAATTACCTCACCTAGAAGTTTATGCAGCTTAACGTATCTGTCTCCCCGCTCTTTTCTAAGCGCAGCTATGACGCTTCGTTCGGTACTTATGCGCGGACTGCGTACTAGGTCAGTTAAGACAGATCTTGCCAGCTCGGGGTCTTTGGTAATGTTGCCAAGAATCCGTTGGCTGCCTCGGTCGTTTCGCTCAGTCGACAGGTCAACTATTTGTTCTCTCGCTCCCATCTTACCCTCCTTTTAGGTTAGGCAATAATAGCACTAGAACAGATCATCTACTGTTATATTTTTTACGTGGTTAGTTAATTTATTTAGAGTCTTCTAGGAAATAAAGCCGTGGGCTTTTAGGGCGCTGTCAATTTTCGGTCTGTCAAAACCGACAATAATATCTCCGCCAATATCCAAAACCGGTATGCCGCGCTGGCCGCTTTTCTCGACGGCTTCGCGGCCGTTATTGATATCATGCTCAACATCCAGGTCACTGTATTTAACGCCCAGCTTATCCAGATATTCTTTGGCCATGTGACAAAACGCACACCAGGTTGCGGTATAGACTTTTACTTTCTTATCTTCATCTGACATATGTGACATTCTAACGCATTATTATGATTTTGGATAGGACCTATTGCTGTTAGATATACTATATCTGATATAATTTAGCTAATGGCAGATACTGATAAGGGCGCGCCTGAAAAACAGGCGCTAGATACTGGCGGTCAAAAAGTCAGCGATCGAAATACGGCATTAAGGCTGTTTATCGGGGGTGTTTTGGATATGAGCTGGCAGCTGGCGATCGTGGTGCTGGTGCCGATTATAGGGGGATACGAACTGGACAAACATTTCCATACCTCTCCGGATTTAATAATTATCGGCTTCGTGGTTGCCATGCTAGGAACTTTTGTAGTTATCAAGCGGATGTTTTTAGAATATAGTAACGTTAGCGTGAAACAAGTAAGAGAAGACAGGGAGAAGAAACAGCAAAAGTGATGGGAATAAACCTAGGTATTAGTGCGTCCAGTTTGAGTGTACATATTGCGCCTCAGGGTGTATTTCATATTGGCAGTGTCTCTATTAGTAACTCTATTTTTTACGGTTGGATTGCTACGCTAATAATGATTGTGCTGTTTATTTGGGTAGCCAGGCGGGTTAAGGTCAGGCCCCAGGGTGGAATTATTCAATACGTCGAGGTTATTGCCGACTTCATCAGCGGTACGGTTGAAGGAGCCTTTGAACAGAAAGAGCGGGCAGCTAAGTACATCCTCTATTTTGTACCCCTGTTTTTTATTATTCTGTTTAACGATTTGCTGGGGTTGATTCCGGGAGTCGGCTCTCCGATTACCTATCACGGAAGCGAACTGCTAAGACCATTTACCGCCGACTTTAACGCGACGCTTGCAATGGCGGTCGTTACCATGGGGCTGGTGTACATTAGTTCAGTCCGCGAAGTCGGCATTAAGGAATACTTCAAACACTTTTTTGTCGGCAGCATTAAGAACCCATTTTATTTGTTCCTGGGGTTAATCGAGATGATTACTGATCTGACTAGAGTTATCAGTCTGTCGCTTCGTTTATTTTTAAATATTACGATTGTGGCTTTAATAGTGGTAGTCTTCGCTTGGCTCGGGCATATTATTGCCCCGCTGACGGCTGCCCCTTTTTACTTCCTGGACATGTTTGACGACGTGCTTCAAGCCTTTATTTTCGTACTGCTCGGCGTGATGTATTTGGCAATTGCCGTAAATCATGCATCGTCATCTCATGAACAACATGACTTGACCGAAGGGGCAGTTACTGGAACAATAGAGGCGAACCGTCAAAAATTAGAGGGGCGGGCTTAAAGATAAGTCAGTAAATAAAAGGAGTAAATATAAATGCACTTATTTTTTGCGGCAGCAATTAATACAGCGATTATCGGCAAAGGGCTAATGATCGGCGGCGGCTTTATCGGTCCGAGTATCGGCATGGGCGTAGTCGGCGGCAGCTACCTTCAAGCTACCGGGCGTAACCCAGAGTCTAAACTACTGGGTCAGGCGTTGGTTTTCGTAGCCATCATTGAGCTATATGCTCTTTTGGCCTTTGCATCAGTCTTTTTCATTAAATAAGCTTTTAGGGGGCGTTAGGGTTAGTTTAACTCATGTTTGGTTTGCTAGCACAATTCGGCAGCAGTTCGGGGATCGGAGCTTTAGGCTTCAGTCTGTCTGGGTTCCTGATCCAGTTAATTACTTTCATTATTGCCCTGCTGGTTTTACGTAAGTGGGCGTTTAAGCCGATTATGAAGGTAATGAAGGAGCGGCGGGACACCATTGAGAAAGGTGTAACCCTGGGCATTGCCATGGAGAAAGAAAAAGCCGAGCTGGAAGAGAAAGTAGCTAAGACCTTACAGGACACCCGGGTTCGGGCGGATAAGATTATTTCCGATGCCCAAAGTACCTCCCGGGAACTGGTACGCGAAGCTGAAGAAGAAGCTGCTAAAAAGTCGGGATTAATTATCAAGTCGGCGGAAGAGCGTGCCGAGCAAGAAGTTTCACTTGCCTGGCACAAGCTGGAGAGTCGGATCGCTTCCTTGGTTGCTGATGCAACCGAAGCGGTGGTTGAAGAAAAGGTGGATGAGAAGCGTGACTCGGCGCTAATTGATAAAGCGATTAAAGAGAGGATTAAGGCATGAGGGTGCCACGGACGCAAATTGCCGAGGTTATCAGCAAATTGAGCCTGAGCAAGACTTCACCGAAACGTCTAGCTGATGAAGTAGCAGCCTACTTACTAAGTGAAAACCGGACTGATGAGCTGGATTCACTGATGCGGGATGTGATTGACCAGCGTGGCAAGTCAGGAATTATAGAGGTGGTAGCGGTTAGTGCGCATCACCTGACCCCGGCGGTACTTGCGGATATCAAGGCTGAGGTAAAGAAATTGTTTCCGAAAGAACGACAGATTATTATTAGCTCTAAAGTGGATACGTCACTTATCGGCGGTCTTAGGCTGGAGTTCGCTAACCGTCAGTTGGATTTAAGTGTCAGGGCTAAACTTAATCAGTTAAAACAAGTAATAGCTTACAGAAAGGATCAAGTAAGTGTCTGAGCTGTCAATTCAAGAACTGTCTGAAGATATTCGCGCTGCAATTGCGAATTTGAAAGTACGTCCGGAGATCGAGGAAACCGGTATAGTGACACGCGTAGGCGACGGCATTGCCTGGATATACGGGCTAAGGCGGTGCGGTTACAGTGAAATGATTGAAATCGAGGGAGTTCACGGTCGGCCGGTGACGGCCTTTGCCTTCAATTTGGGAGAGGATGAAATCGGTGCAGTCTTACTGGGAGAGGATACCGATGTTAAGGCCGGGGCCAAGGCCGGACTAAGTGGTAAGGTATTGGAAGTTCCTGTTGGTCCGGAATTGGTTGGTCGGGTGGTTGACCCTCTGGGGCGCCCGCTGGACGGCGGTGAAGCGATTAAGACCAAACAGACTGCACGAGTTGAGCGCCGGGCTCCCGGGGTACTTGACCGAAAAAGCGTACATGAGCCGTTAATGACCGGAATTATGGCGATTGATTCTATGATTCCGATTGGACGTGGACAGCGTGAGCTGATTATTGGCGACAGACAAACCGGCAAGACAGCCGTGGTCGTAGATACCATGATTAACCAGGCGCAGCAAAAGACGGGTGTGATTAACGTTTATGTGGCGATCGGGCAGAAACTGAGCAAGATAGCCAGGCTGGTTGAAAGGCTAAAGCGCGAAGGGGTGATGGACCAGACAATTGTCGTGGCAACGTCACCTGCAGATCCGGCCGCTCTGCTCTATCTGGCACCTTATGCGGGCTGTGCAATGGGCGAATATTACCGAGACAATAAGCAGCATGCTCTGGTTATTTATGACGATCTTTCCAAGCATGCTGTAGCTTATAGGCAAATGAGTTTACTGCTCAGGCGGCCTCCGGGACGGGAGGCTTACCCCGGCGATGTGTTCTATTTGCACTCGCGTTTGTTAGAGCGGGCAGCTAAGTTAAACGACAATCTAGGCGGCGGGTCACTTACCGCTCTACCGATTATTGAGACGCAGGCAGGAGATATATCCGCATATATTCCGACTAACGTTATTTCAATAACTGACGGTCAGATATTTATGGAGACCAGCTTGTTTTACCAGGGTATTCGTCCGGCAATTTCGGTCGGTTTATCGGTTTCTCGAGTTGGCGGTGCGGCCCAAACTAAAGGGATTAAGAGTGTAGCCGGCGGACTGCGTTTGTCCCTGGCCCAATTCCGCGAGCTGGCTTCCTTTAGTCAGTTTTCTACCGATCTGGACCAGGAAACCAGAAATCGGATTGAGCGCGGTCAACGCCTGACGGAACTGTTAAAGCAGCCGCAGTATTCACCTTATGCTTTGTGGCAAATGTATGCTTCCCTACTAGCGGCCACTCAGGGTGCCTTTGATAATGTACCGATCGATAAGGTTAAGATTTGTGAAGCTGAGTTCTTAAGGGAACTTGGCAAACAGTCCAAGCTTATTGGGGCAATAAACAGCGGTGAGCAGCCTGAAGAGAAACAGCGAGAGGCTATCTTGAAGATAGCTAAATCCGTAGCTTCCACTTATGGTGAATCGGCTAAGAAAGAAGTATCCAGGAGTAAGAAGTAGTGGCCAGTACCATTGTTTTGAAAAGGCGGATAAATTCCATTCGTAATACTCGCCAGATTACTAAAGCTATGGAGCTGGTGGCTGCCTCAAAAATGCGCAGGGCTCAGGAGCAGGCACTGCGCAGCCGTGATTACCAGGAGGCCACACTTAGTCTGCTATACCGTTTTAGCGGGATGAAAGAAGTTGAGCTGCGCCAGCCGTTGTTTTACAGGCGCAAAGTACAGAACAGACTATACGTGCTCGTAACCAGCAACAGCGGCTTAGCCGGTGCATACAACGCCAATGTTCTTAAATTATTAACCCAAGGCTTAAGGGACGACCGGGATAAGGGAGCAAAGTCTAAAGTTATTGCTATCGGTAACCGAGGGGCCCAGTTCTGCCGCCGCTTAAGCGAGGTTGACTTGTTGGCCGTTTACTCAAACTTCGGTGATCATCCTACGGCTAATGATCTGCGGCCGCTGCTTAATACGATAGTCGATAAGTTCTTAAAAGAAGAGATAGACGAGGTGGTTATGCTCTATACCAAGTTTCAATCGAACTTAGTTCAGGTAGCGACTCAAAGTGTACTTATGCCGCGTCCGATCGATGATGAAGGCGCTACTAGTCATGACTTTACCAACTTTGAACCGGATACCGATACCGTACTTTTTCATTCAACCTTAAGACTGATTGAGGCTCAGCTGTGGCAAGCGGTCTTAGAAGGCTTAGCTTCAGAGCAGTCGGCCAGAATGATAGCCATGAAGAATGCTTCAGATAACGCCAGCGACTTAATTGAGGACTACACACTGGAATTTAATACTGCCCGCCAGGCGGCAATTACCCAGGAGCTTGCAGAGATAAGCGGCGGCGTTGAGGCTTTGAAGGATTAAGGCATATAAAGGAGTAATAAATTGGCAGTAGCAACAGCGAACAAAACTAAAAAAGGTACCATTAGCCAGATTGTAGGTGTGGTGGTTGATGTTGAATTTGACAGAGAAAGCTTACCTTCAATTTTTAACGCGTTAGAGGTTGAGCTCGAGGGCGAAAAACTGGTACTTGAAGTCGCTCAGCACTTAAGTGAATCAAGCGTTAGAGCCATCGCTCTTGGTACGACTGACGGACTAAAGCGCGGGGCTAGCGTAACTGACTTAGGCCAACCAATTAGTGTGCCAATCGGTGAAGCAACTTTGGGGCGAATGTTTAATGTTACCGGGCAGCCGATAGACAACAAGGGGGGTGAGTTTAAAGAACGTTCTCCGATTCATAAAATACCACCTCCCTTAATCGATCAATCCGGAAAAGTGGAAATTCTGGAAACCGGAATTAAAGTTATTGACCTAATTGCTCCCATAACCAAGGGTGGAAAGGTCGGACTGTTCGGTGGTGCTGGTGTCGGTAAGACGGTCTTAATCCAGGAGTTAATAAACAACATCGCCAAGTTTCATTCAGGATATTCGGTGTTTGCCGGTGTCGGCGAACGTACCCGTGAAGGAAATGATTTGTATAACGAAATGGAAGAGTCGGGAGTTATTAAAAACACTTCTTTGGCATTCGGACAGATGAACGAGCCTCCCGGGGCGCGACTTAGGATAGGATTGACCGGGCTTACCATAGCCGAAGGCTTTAGGGACAAAGGCAGCGACGTTCTGCTGTTTATAGATAACATTTTCCGTTTTACTCAGGCGGGTAGCGAAGTCTCAGCCCTGCTTGGAAGATTGCCTTCCGCGGTGGGTTATCAGCCGAACTTGCAGCAGGAAATGGGTGCACTTCAGGAGAGGATTACTTCTACTAGGGAAGGCTCTATTACTTCAGTCCAGGCAGTTTACGTTCCGGCTGACGACCTTACTGACCCGGCTCCAGCTACTACTTTCGCTCACCTTGACTCAACCATTACTTTGAGCCGGGCGCTTACCGAGCTTGGTCTTTACCCAGCGGTTGACCCTTTGGATTCCAGCAGTACAATCTTGGACCCGGAAATTGTCGGCGAGGAGCATTACACAATCGCCCGTGAGGTTCAGCGGGTACTTCAGCGCTATAAGGATTTGCAGGATATTATTGCGATTCTTGGCATGGAAGAGCTAACCGATGAAGACAAAAAAACAGTTGATCGGGCTCGACGTATTCAGCGCTTTTTGACCCAGCCTTTCTTTGTGGCTTCGACATTTACCGGCATGGAGGGTAAGTACGTAAAACTCAGCGATACGATTGAGGGCTTTAAGCAAATCCTTGACGGCAAGCACGACAATAAGAACGAGCAGGCTTTCTATATGAAGGGTGCAATTAACGAGGTAAAAGAGAACTAGAGTATATGTTCCATTTGCAGCTCGTAACATTAACGGGTATTAAGTATGATCAGGATGTTTCAGAAGTCATATTGCCGACTCTGGACGGACAAATTGGCATATTGACTGACCATATGCCCTTAATTAGCGTGGCTACGGTTGGAGTAATTAGTATTAGGCGTAATCCGCATGACCCGGAACGGGAACTGGACCATTTTGCGGTATATGGTGGCGTAATTGAGTTTGACAAGAATAATCTGAAAGTAATAGTTGACGAGGCGGATGCTGCTGATAGTATCAACGAGGCGGAAGCTGAGCGGGCATTTGCTGAGGCGCAGAGGATGAAAGCCGAAGCTAAAGATGCCGTGTCCTTAGAGCGGGCGCAGGCTCTGGTTGACCGCAGAAGTGTGCGCTTACAGGTAGCTAACCTGAAACGCCGTCATCAGCGATAAATTAACTAAGCTTTTGTTTTAACTGGCAGCTTGACTGCACAGAAAGCACAGCGTTTAGCGGCTAGCGGAATTGTGCTTAAACACTCCGGGCATTTCTTGTCTGTCGGATCCGTTGGTGTCTTTAACTTGTTGGCGTAAGCCACTAGTTTATTGATTGGCTGGATTACCAGGAAGAAAATAGCTGTGGCAATCAACAGGAAAGATATAAGGCTGTTTAGAAAGTCACCGTAATTGAAACGGCTATGATTAAGGGTGAAGAAATAGGCTGAAAAGTTAGGGTTACCGCCGATTGCTGACACTAGCGGAGTAATGAGGTCTTTAACCAGCGACTGCACTACTCCGTTGAAAGCGGCACCGATTACGAAGGCTACAGCTACATCAATTGTGTTGCCGCGGAGAATAAATTTCTTAAAGTCTGACCACATATGCCTGATTAAGAAATAAGTGCTCTAAAGATTATTAAAAGCATACTAATGTATTTATATTTTACCACACTCTCTTATTTGACAAACCAGCAAGCATGTCAATTAGTTGTATAGTATGGGGTAATGATTGAACGACCAATGTATATCGAGGCAGCGCCTTATCCCTTGCTGTGCTTGGAAGTTGGTTCGGGAGTTAACTTTTATCCGTTTAAAATAGCAATTCCTT
>JAJZNT010000024.1 GCA_021811685.1 bacterium | reverse complement strand
CAGGAGGGACCAAAAACGCCCTGCCCGTGACGCTAAAGTCGGGATGCTGCCTCCTAAATTGGCCCAGATAATCATTAACTTAAGTGTCGGTCTCTTGCCCGAAGAAGCCCGTCAGTCCGTATGTGAAGCTCCTGAAAATAAACCGCCAGCGAAACTGCATTTTAAGGGTAAAACCCTGCTTGATCCGTTTTGCGGCACTGGAGTGGTATTGCAGGAGGGTGCAATCATGGGCTATGACTGTATCGGCTCGGATATAAACGAGCGCATGGTCAAATACGCTAAAGCTAACCTGAGTTGGCTCAAATCACTTCCAATTAGCCCCCTAAACCCCAAATCTAAAGTTACTATACTGAGGGCAGACGCTACTACGCAACAATGGCCGACCAAGCCCGATTTTATTGCCAGCGAAACCTACCTGGGGAGGCCGTTATCGGCCAGCGATAAGTCTAGCCCTGATCTGGAATCAACCGTTATAGAGTGCGATAAGTTAATCAGAGGCTTTTTGGATAATCTTTTACCCCAAATTAAAAAAGACAGCCGTATTTGTCTGGCGATACCCGCTTGGAAGGTTAAGGGAGAGCAGTGCGTTCATTTGCCGCTTATTGACTCATTAGGGGTGATTGGCTATAATCGTGTGAGTTTTGTTCACGCTGGCGACGAGCAATTAATTTATTACAGGCCTAATCAACAAGTCGCCCGGGAACTATTAGTTTTAACTAAGCGATAAGAGGAAAATTATGTCTCACGTTAAAGCGGGCGGTACAGCCAAAAACGTTCATGACTCTCCAGGACAGAGACTTGGAGTCAAGTTATTTGGTGGCCAAAAAGTTAAGATCGGCCAAGTTATAGTGCGCCAGGTAGGTATGACTAAAAGGCCAGGCCCCGGCACAACAATGAGCAGCAACTACACTATTCATGCCGCAAGAGACGGTATAGTAAGCTATAAAACACGTAAAGTACGCTTATTCACTGGTAAATCGGTCAGACGCACTGAAGTAAGTGTTAACTAAGCCCCAAATGGTGGCGGATTCTCTCGATCACGTCAGCAATAACAACTTGGGATTTTACCAGATAGTCATCCACACCTAAGCTCTCTGCTCTCTGCTTGTCGCTGTCCTGACTTAAGGCAGTCAGCATAATGACCTTGAGGTGGGCTGTTTCTGGAGTGTTGCGCAAAATATCTAAGACATCAAAGCCGCTAACCTTTGGCATCATTACATCAAGAAGTACCAGATCCGGGTGATAACTAATTGCCGATGCTAGGGCGTCTTCGCCGTCCGCAACCCGTCGCACATTGAATCCCTCTGCTTCTAATCGAGTAACGTAAACACTTGCCAGTCCATCATCGTCTTCAACCAGCAAAATACGTTTATGTGTATCCTCTTTTGGTTCATCCATACTGCTAAAGTTAAACTATCTCTTACTTTTTTGCAAGGCAGCCTTCACTAATCCATCGAATAGAGGATGCGCGGCAGTTGGCCTAGACTTAAATTCCGGATGAAACTGGCTGGCAATAAAGAACGGGTGCTTAACGCCCTCTATAACCTCAACCAGTCCGGTTTCCGGATTGAAACCTACGGCTTTAATGCCCCAGCCTTCATACTGATCAACATACTTAGAATTACACTCCCACCTGTGCCTGTGGCGTTCAACGATAGACGTCTTGCCATAAAGTTTAGCCGCCAGAGAGTCACGACTCAACTTACACTCATAATTCCCTAACCTCATTGTTCCTCCGGTATTTTCTTTACCTTTTTGGTCAGCCATAGTATCAATTACCGGATACTTGGTTTTAGGATTAACTTCTGTTGTATTGGCTTCTTTTAGTCCTCCGAGGCGAGCCGAGGCGATCACCGCCATATGCAACCCATAACAAAGACCAAGATAAGGCAAATCGTTAGACAGGGCGTATTCGGCCGCGGCTATCTTACCTTCTACGCCTCGCTTACCAAACCCTCCGGGCACAATGATTGCATCAACATCTTTAAGTGTAGCTTTAACGTTCTGACTCTTGCCCAGCTTGATAGCATCAATCCAAATCAAATTAACTCCCGTATTATTTGCCCAAGCTGCCGATTTTACCGCTTCGCATACTGACATGTAAGTATCGCTATTATCTAGATATTTTGCCACCAGACCGACATTGACCTGCCGCTTATAGCTTTTTTTAGCCCGGGAAACCATATCCCGCCACTGATTAAGGTTAGGAACCTTATTGCCGCCCAAACTTAGCTTTTCAATGATAACCTTTCCGATACCGTTATCTTCCAAAGTCAGAGGAACCTCATAAATACTCTCAGCATTAGGTAATAGCACGATTGCGTCTTCGCTCACTCCGGAAAAAAGGCTAAGCTTATGTCTGGCACTGCCATTTGCTGGTAATTCACTACGAGCTACAAGGATATCCGGCAGAATTCCTAGCCCCCTTAGCTCACGCACCGAATTCTGTGCCGGTTTAGTTTTTATCTCATGAGATGCGGACAGATACGGCAAATAGACTACGTGAACGTAAAGACAATTTTCTCTGCCGACCTTTATAGCAAACTCTCTTATAGCTTCTATGAAGCTTAGGGACTCGTAATCTCCAACGGTTCCGCCTATTTCTACAATATGGACATCGTAACCTTTACCGGCAGATTCTATATAAGCCTGAATTGCGCCGGTCAGATGGGGAATAATCTGAACATCGTCACCGTTATATTTGCCCGCCCGCTCATCAGCAATCACCTTGGCGAGCACCCTGCCCGACATCAGTGAACTCTCCTTAGTCATCTCTTCATTGGTAAATCTCTCGTAATGCCCTAGATCCAAGTCGGTCTCTGCTCCATCTTTTGTCACAAAGACCTCTCCGTGCTCCCTCGGATTTAGCAGTCCGGCATCAACATTTAAATAAGGGTCGCATTTTTGCAGGTTGACACTAAGGCCCCTGGAGCGTAGAAGATTACCGATGGAGGCGGCAGTAATACCCTTTCCTAGCCCGGAAAGTACCCCACCAGTAACAAAAATGTATTTGGTCTTATTTTGGGCCACCGGTAAACTACCTCTTAATACTTACGGATGTTACCATATTCATTTTCTTTATACTACCCTTAATTGACTTTAGAATTAGCTAGAATTATTTATTAGCCAGGTACTGTTCTGCCGCGCTCAGTTGATTATCTGTACCGCTAGCACTCTGTTTAACTATTTTGTCAGGCGTTATGCCCTTATGATTAATATCCTGCCCGTCTGGCCTATACCACGCCGCTACCGTCACCTTCAATAGACTCCCTCCGCTAAGATTAATCAGCTGCTGGACCACACCCTTACCGAAAGTCTTGGTCCCTATAATGTAGGCATCGTGATTATCATGAAGTGCGCCGGCAGTAATCTCACTTGCTGAGGCCGAACCGCCGTTAACTAACACCACAGTTGGTATACCGTGCAATATATCCCCGCCGGTAGCTTGGTACGTCTGGGTAACCACACTACCGTCGCGTTCCTGCATGACTTCCTGTCCGGGCTTTAGCCACTCGCTAGAAGTTGCTACGGCTGCAGTAACCAGCCCTCCGGGATTGTCCCTTAGATCTAATATAATTCCTTTGACGTGATGATTAACCATATACTTTGCCGCCTGCTGAATCAAACCAGAAGTGTCTTGGGCGAAACTATAGATTGAAATATAGCCAATGTTATTTTTGAGCATTTTATAACTAACACTGGGCACAGTAATATCTGCCCGCTTAATATTCAGATTGATCTGCTGCTTGCCGCGCTGAATGGTTAACGTGACCGTTGTGCCGGCTTTACCTCTTATCTCATTAACCACCTGCTCCAATGTCATACCGACAGTTGTCTTTCCATTAACGTCAATTATGACGTCATTAGACTCTAATCCGGCATTTGCAGCCGGTGAGCCTTTAAGCGGAGAAATGACAATAACCTGCTTACTATTGTTAGCACTTAGCTCAGCGCCAATCCCGCTAAATGAATTGTTAAGTTCGCTATTAAACGCCTTGGCCTCTTGTGGGGTAAAGTACTCCGTGTAAGGATCGCCTACGGCATTTGCTAACCCATGCTTAATACCATTAAGCAGCTGGTTAGTAGTAAGCTTACCGTCATAGTTACTGATTAACGCCTGGTATTCCTGATTTACCGATGAGAAGTTTAGCCTCTCAGGCAATTTATTATTGCCGGTGCTAGCAGATATATAAATATTCCCATTACCAATATTTAACCCTAGCAAAAAGACTGCTACTAGAATTGCAGCTCCACCCAGAGCACCTAAGATATACCTTGTCTTTTTACTAAATTTTTGCAACTTGAATTTAAGCATTTTTACCAAAAAACAGTCCTTATGTCTTTTCTTTCAATGTCTATTGTAATCTAATCTTGCTCCACATAATAGCTAAATTAAATAAAAGTAAGCTTTAAAATAACTGCAAATTAATAATTAACTACTCGCTAAAAATATATATAAGTTAGCCCGGCTTCGCTTATAGTGGTCTCGTAGAAATTGCCATCATAGTATAGGTTATATTGATCGACCGTAATCGTGCCGTCTCCGTTAACACTTTTAACCCACATTGCGTGCCCCCAGGGGTCGCTTGACCCGCCCATATAAATTGCTACTGAGCCAACTCTAGGGGCACTGCCGGTTAAAATGCCTAGGGATCGTGCTTCTGCCGGCCACTGGTTTGCATTACCAAATCCCGTAACATCTATACCGTCATTCTCATATACCATCCAGGCGGTATAACTGACGCACTCTCTGTTACACATGCCCCAGTTGTCAAGATAAGTACATCCGGGCAGATAATCGCTTGAATGCGCATAATTACAACCCCAAGGGCCATATGGTCCTTGAGCGGAAGCAGGATACGTACCGCCGCACGTCCCGCTGTAATCTACCTTGCCCGAGCCGACTAATTTCTTGTTAGCCGCAATCTGTTCGGCAACCAGGGTAGCTATAAGGCTATTATTGGCATTTATTTGGGCATTATAACTTGCCTGCTGCTGCTGGTTCATGGCCAGCAGTTGATTGATTTGATTCTGGTCGGCAGAAATCTTAGTCTTTTGATAGTTCTCCATATTAATTAATACGCTTACTTGGTTTTTATTAGCTTGGGCCTGCGCTTGTAGGTTTTTTATAGAAGTTAGCAGGCTATTAAGTTGATCCTGGATCTTAATATCGTCTTCCTGTTTGTTAACAAAAGTACTGAGGTTTTGGCTGGTGGCTAGTTGCTCTATGGTCGACATCTGACCTTGAACGTACATAGTCTTTAGATCATTAGCTAAATAGCCTTTATTTAGGGCGATTTTTGCTTCATCTGCGGCAATTTGTTGTTGATCAGCTACTAACTTTGCCTGATTTAGGGTAATACTATTCTCGATTGCATAGATTTGAGACTGATAATTATCTAAGGCTTGCTGATAACTGCCCGCCTGATTCTTAAGAGCGTTTAAGTTTGCCTGGTTCTGGCTATTTTGGTTGCTTAAATTATTAATCTGTGTCTGGTAATCGGTAGCTTTAGCTGCCGGCATTGATGTAAACCCCAGAATAAGCACACCCAGTATAAGAGCCGTTGAGACGGGCCTAAGAAGCCTAAAAATAGCGTGAGGCTTTTTAAAGTATTTCATACTTGATTTTTTGTTTGCTACCCGCAATAAAACTATACCACGTTTCGTCAAAAGATTACTGTTCATAGTGCTACAAATTCGGCTCTTGCTAAGCTGAAATTTAGAGCTACCCTCCTTGTTATAACCAATATTCACAATCTGAGTGAGTTTAATCCCGGATTGAAGCGCTTAAGCAAGCGGTCAAGTAAAAACTTACCCGAATCCCGTTTACTTTAGTCTTAATTATCTGGTTTTAAACTTTAGATACCGCCTGGTCGCTATTAATGAAGAAACGGCACCTATTACAATACCAAGCCCGACCTGGGCGGTCAATAAGTTTAAGAAGTCATTATAAAAAAAGTTTTTCGCATAATTTATGTCCAATAGGCCCAGGCTGCTGGCTTGTAGCGCGTTACTGCTGGCTTGAAAAGCCGAGTTAACTATCAAGATGGATATAAGTGCAGCCAACATCCCGTAGATGATACTCTCAACAATAAACGGCCCTCTTATATAGCCGGTCCCGGCTCCCAGTAAACGCATAATATGAATTTCGTCACGCCGGTTAAAAATAGCCATCTGGATAGTATTAAAGATTATCAGTACGCTCACTACGGCAAAGATGATTACTGCAACAAAGCCAATCTCCCGGAGCACATTCGTTGCATGCGTAATTCGATCTATAGCCTGTTTCTCCTGGCCACTGTAACTGGTAGGAGCCGATTCCAGCTTAACAATAGACGGTTTATCTAGGAAGTTTTTAATTGAATTTAGGTCATTTAGATTAACCGGCTTAATAATAATGGTTGCCGGCAAGGGATTATTTGTTTCGCTAACTGCCTCAATCAGTTGAAGATTTGATGCATTTTGTTGTTCATACTGTTTGAGCACCTGGGCTTTGGATAAATAATCTACACTGGCTACGTTCGGCAGGGCTTTAATTTGAGCTACCAGTTTATTGGTTGCCGCTTTGTTAACGTTATCGTTAAGATAAACCGATATATCTATCTTGCTGGTAATCTGATTAATAGTATGCGAAAAGGTTGAGTTAATAATTAAGGAAAACAGTACGATAGTTAGGGTCACTACCATGATCGCCATGGCAGCAATAGCTAGAGAGATATTCCGGATAAAGTTAATCGCTCCGGTCCTTATAACCCTCCAAAAAGTAATTATTTTTCGTTTACCGCTCAAAATAACCTACCCCTATAGTCCGTTTATATCTTGTACCCGGCATGAGCCCGATCACTTACAATTTTACCTTCCTTTACCGTAACTACTCTCCGTTTTAGCTTATTGACTATATCCTGGTTATGAGTTGTGAGCAAAACGGTTGTGCCAAAACGGTTAATTTTTTCTAAGATTTTAATTACGTCCCACGCATGTTTTGGATCCAGATTACCGGTGGGCTCGTCGGCAATTAGAATCTTCGGTTGGCGGACTATAGCCCGGGCAATAGCCACCCGCTGACGCTCACCTCCGGACAATTCCATAGGCATACTTCCCTCTTTTCCGACCAGGTTAACAATATCCAATACTTTAGGTATGGTGTTCTTAATCTCGTTATTGCTGCTTCCGACCATTTCAAGAGCAAAAGCCACATTTTCAAAAACACTTTTATTGGGCAGCAGCTTGAAGTCCTGGAATACCACGCCTATTTTCCGCCTGAGCAGCGGTATCTCTTTGTCCTTAAGCTTGTCATAATCTATCCCGCCAACGATAATCTTACCCGAAGTCTGTTTCTCTTCCCTGGTTAACAAACGCATAAGAGTAGTCTTGCCCGCACCGCTCTGACCTACCAAGATAACAAACTCCTTAGGCTCAACATGTAGGCTAATCCGATCGAGAGATGGCTTACCACCTTTTGAGTAAGTTTTACTTACCCGATCAAGTAATATCATTGGCTTTGATTATATCACGGGCACCGCTTAAGCTTGAGTGGGTTCATGAGCTTATTTTTGTTTAATTTTATCGTCCTTAGGTGCCGACTGCTCGCTTTCTAAAAAGGCCTCAATAAGCGGATCCAGCTCTCCGCCGAGCACCGAATCAGTATCGCTGGTCTCATAGCCGCTTCGTAGGTCTTTTACCTGCTTGTATGGATGGAGAACGTAATTCCTCACCTGATTGCCCCACTCCGCCGCCTGATTAGGCCCCTTGAGCTCATTGAGCCGCTTAGCGTGTTGTTCAAGGCTCAATTGAGCGAGTTTTGAACGTAAGATACTAAGAGCAGTCTCTTTGTTCTGCACCTGACTCCGTTCGTTTTGAATGGCTACAGATATGCCGGTGGGCAGGTGTGTCACCCGTACCGCCGAATCGGTAGTATTTACACTTTGCCCACCGTGCCCGCCACTTCTATAGACATCAACTTTCAACTGCTTATCGTCAAGCTCAACTTCACTAGGTGAGTCAATTTTCGGTGCAACTTCAACCTTGGCGAAGCTGGTTTGTCTCAGATGGTCAGCATTAAAGGGGCTCAGCCTAACTAACCTGTGCACGCCGTGCTCTCCTTTAAGCTTGCCGTAAACGTTATCACTTGCTTTGTTTATCTCAATTACCACACTCTTCAGCCCGGCTTCCTCGCCTTGAGATTCATCTAACATACGATACTTCCATCCCGTCTTAGCCATAAACCGCGTATACATCCTAAGAAGCATTTGTGCCCAGTCTTGAGCATCGGTTCCGCCTGCCCCGGCAAAGATACTAAGAACCGCTCCGTGGTCATCATATGGTCCAGAAAATCTAAGTTCCCGTTTAAGTTGGGAAAGTTTGGTTTCTGCAGCGTTCAACCCTTCCTCTATTTCACCGTTCAGCTCCGGATCTTTAAGCTTAGTAAGATCTAAAAGATCATTTACTGCGCTTATAAGTTCATCCCATGGACCAATGCGCTTCTTTAGATCAGCTATTTGTTGCATAACGTTCTGGGCGCGCAAATTGTCTTGCCAAAAGTCGCTAGCTTGGCTCTGCTTTTCTAGTTCGCCAAGTTTCTGCTTAAGTTTTTCCAAGCCAAGATTCAAAGCGGCCTTATCTAGGGTTTGTTTAAGGGCAAAAGCTCTGTCGTCCATACTAAGATTCTGCTTGCTTAGGCACAATATCCCATAAAGGCGCTACTTGCTCTCTAAGCTGATCGCTAAACTGTTTGCCACAATCTCCTAATACTCCAAAACCCCATATATTATCCGCAAACATTCTACGGGCAATATCTACTATTAGCTCCTTCTTTATGCCTTTAATGCGGGAAGGGATATTATAATAATCCTCAATTACTCCGTCAAAGAAGTAGCGGCCGGTATAGCCGCTTGCAGTACCGCTAACAGTTTGCGCCGAGCGTTGGAATCTTCCGAGAGAGTATTGCTTGGTAGCATCAATATCACTTGTCGCAATCTTACCTTCCATAACTTTTTTCAACTCAGAGTTAATAATATTCATTAATGCCGGAGCGTTTTTAGCCGATACCTGGGCCCCAAACCACCAGTTACTCACATCCCTTGTCTGCGACAAGCCCGAACTCATCACGTATACTAACCCGCGTTCTCTGGCAGTACCTAAAATCTTAGAATAAAGAGTTTCCGTCAGCATTGTATTTACCAGATTTAGCGCGTCCGCTTCAGGATCACTTAAACGCCTTTTCATAAATGTATCGATGTAAAAATAAAGGTTTTCTACAGTCTTATTGCGAATATATGTCGAATGATCGAGTTGCTTTGGCCACTCATGGGGCAGTTTATAGCGCCGACCGTTTTTCGGTAAATCAATTGTTTCAAGTACGTTCTGTAAGTGTTCGCGTCTACGGGTATTTATATCACCAGCGATAACAAAGCGCATATTTTTAGCAGTATGAGTCTTAATATAGTGTGCTCTAACGTCATCTACGGTAACATTATGCATAAGTTTTAGTCTCTCAAGATCTGTTTTAACCAGCAGGCCTAATTCTTTACGCATTTCCAGGCTTAAACGTCTGAAATGATTATTTGACCGCGAGGCCATTTCTTCCTGTACATTGCCAAACTCGGACTTGAACTCTTCCTCTAAGAACAGCGGTCTGGTTATTGCCACTAGCAGTAAGTCTAGTACCCTGTCCCACTCAAAATCCGCACACTCCGCCTCATAGGTTATATCGTAAATACTGGTACTGGCGTTGGAATAGGCTCCATTGCGCTCTAACTCAGCCTGAAAATCCCTCGATTTAGGGATTAGTTCATTCGCCCCAAGCACAATGTGCTCCATCAGGTGCGGCACTTCCCACTTATTCGGATCAACTAAGAATTCACCGGCACGGAAATTAATATCAAAGGTCATTACCGAAGCGTTCGGTACATGAACCAATAATCCCCTCCCCCCGTTACTAAGTGTAATTTCGGAAACGGTGTGTCTCATGAGCTGCCCTTGTGGCTATTAATGCTTCCTCCGCTTAGCGGTAGTTTTACGCTGCCGTTCGTTTTTCCGAGCCTTCTTGCGTGCTGTAGTTGAAACTACCTTCTTTGATCCTGCAGGTTTTACGATTGGGACGGCGGAACCCGCAGATAAAGAATTGGCTGTTTGCGCAAAATCTTCTTCGTGGAATTCTTCTTGCCCCATCATTACCTGACCCGCATTCTCTACGGAACTTCTTGCAGCCATAGTTATAGCTGTTTCTACCGGCTTATCCAGCTGCCCTACGTCAACCGGATAAGTATTAAATATCATTTTAATGATCATCTGCCTCAGGTTAGACTGCATGTCTTCAAAAAGTAACTGCCCCTGTCTCCGGTATTCAACCAGGGGATCTTGCTGCCCAACCCCCATCCAATGGATTCCTTCCCTTAGGTGGTCCATATTCTCCAGGTGCTGCATCCATTGATCATCTAAAACCTGCAGATAAACATCACGCTCAAGCCGACGCATAAAGTCCTCGCCAAACGCACTCTCTCTTGATGCATAGAGTTCCTTGGCCTCACTTAGCAGCACAGCGACAAACTTATCCGCCTCAGTATCAAATAATCGATCTAAGGTCGGCTCATCAAACGGAAATACTTCTTTTACTACCTCGTCAAAGTTTTCTTCTAAAATCGAAGGCGACTTGGCCATTGCATTAACCTCATCTTCGATTAATAACCTGACTCTCTTGCTTATATCTACAGCTTTTAGAATTTCCCGCCGCATGCTATATATCGCCTTACGCTGACGGTTCATTACATCGTCATACTGCACCACATTTTTTCTCTGATCAAAGTTGTATCCTTCGACTCTTTCCTGAGCCTTTTCCAGAGAACGTGAGATAATCCGGTTTTCCAGGGGCGTGTCATCATCCGTACCTAAACGGTTCATTACCGAACCTATACGCTCTCCACCGAAGATACGCATCAGATCGTCTTCTGTACTAACAAAGAACTGGGTTACCCCGGGGTCTCCCTGTCTACCCGACCTGCCCCTCAGCTGATTATCTATTCTCCTTGACTCATTCCTCTCAGAACCGAGCACAAACAGACCGCCAAGATCTATTACTCCTTCGCCGAGCACAATGTCCGTACCCCGCCCGGCAATGTTAGTTGCTAGCGTTACGGCTCCTTTTTGGCCCGCTTTAGCAACAATCTTCGCTTCTCTCTCATTATTCTTGGCGTTAAGCATTTGGTGAGGAATACTGGAGCGTTTTAACAACTGGCTTAGGATTTCGTTTTTTTCAATCGTTGCCGTACCCAAAAGCACCGGCTGACCTTTTGCGTGCAACATCTGCACTTCTTTTACGATCGCTTTAAACTTAGCCTGTTCACTACGGTAAATCCGATCCGGTCGATCGTTACGAATCATTGGTTTATTGGTCGGTATCTCTACCACATCCAACTTGTAGACCTGGTGGAATTCCTCAGCTTCCGTCATAGCCGTTCCGGTCATTCCTGATAATTTGTCATATAAGCGGAAATAGTTCTGGAAAGTTATAGTTGCCAAAGTTGTTGATTCTTCTTGAACCTCAACCCCTTCCTTCGCCTCTATAGCCTGGTGCAAACCTTCGTTATAGCGCCGTCCGTGAAGTAAACGCCCGGTGAATTCATCTACGATTATCACTTCACCGTCTTTATTGACCACATAGTCCTTGTCGCGCTTATACAGCGCCTGAGCCAGTAAGGCTTTTTGCAAGTGATAAATAGTCCGGATATTCTCGCTGGCGTACAAATTAGTGAGGCCTAGAGCTTTCTCGAGTTTATCTACGCCCTTATCGGTAAGGACTACCTGCTTCCTTTTCTCATCAGTTTCATAATGCTCATCCTTTTTCAGCGGCCGAACAATCTTCGCAAATTGAGCATAGGCCGTACCGCTGGTCACACTAGGTGCACTAATAATAAGAGGTGTCCTGGCTTCATCTATCAGGATCGAGTCAACTTCGTCAACAATTGCATAATTTAACTCTCTTTGTCTTAATTGATCGACTTCCCTGACCATATTGTCTCTTAAGTAATCAAAGCCGAATTCATTATTGGTGCCATAGGTAATATCTGCGGCATAAGCTTCCTGGCGGGAAACCTCTCTTAAGTGAGCCATTCTCGGATCATCGTGATTTTTGTTTTCAAACTCCGGATCATAGATAAATGAGTGATCAGGCATAATAACTCCTACCTTTAGGCTTAAGAAGTTATAAACCTGTCCCATCCAGCCGGCATCACGCTGAGCCAGATAATCATTAACCGTTACCACATGCACCCCTTTTCCGGTTAGCGCATTAAGATATACCGGCAGCGTGGCAACCAAAGTTTTTCCTTCTCCGGTGCGCATTTCCGCTACCCTGCCTTCATGCAACACAATTCCGCCGATCAATTGCACGTCAAAATGGCGCTGTTTAAGCGTGCGGGAGGCAGCCTCTCTAACGACGGCAAAAGCATCGGGTAAGATATCGTCCAATGTTTCTTTTGCTAAACGCTTTCTTAGCTTATCGGTTTGAGCCCGTAAAGCCGAGTCACTAAGTTTAGTGTATTTGCTCTCAAGGGCGTTAATCTGATCGACCCTGCGCCGCATTCGCTTAATTGTTTTAGCTTGCGGGTCGCCTAAGACCTTCTTAAATACTGCTTTCATTACACTCCGTAGTCCAGCTTAAATAGCATTTTTAATCTTCACAATTATACCCTAACCGATAACGGATAAGATACAACTTTAACCAATAATTTAGTTATTGAAAGTAACTTTATAATCATTTTAACACCTCCTATATGATCAAGATAAGGCTAGAGTCGTTCTTGACCGCCCAAAAACGGTCTGAGCACCGGAGGAATTTGAATGTGGCCGTCTTCTTCCTGGTAATTCTCCATAATAGCCGCCATTATTCTGCCTAGGGCAAATGCCGTTGCGTCGTTTGTATGAACGAATTTCAAGTCGCCTTCTTTAGTCTTAAAGCGAATCTTTAAATCTCTGGTTTGGTAATCGGTCATGAAGTCTGCCGTATGTGTCTCCCGGTAGTTATTTTGTGACGGAAACCAGGTATTTATATCTACTCCGTGAGCGTTCGGCTTACCGATATCCGCGGTGCACTTATTAAGCAGCTGATAACTTAGTCCCAGACTACCCACCAGATGTTCTTGGATGGCTATTAGCAGTTTATGTTCTTCAAACCCGCTTTCGGGGGTGGATAACACCTCCATTTCCAGCTTATCAAATTGGTGTAAGCGGAAAATGCCCTCAATGTCTTTACCGTAACTTCCCGCTTCCCGTCTAAAGCTTGTAGAGTAACCGAGCATTCTAATCGGTAAGGCATCTTCGTCAACTACTTCATTCATGTACATCGTACAAAGAGTATGCTCGGCGCTGGCATTAAGCCACAGATCGTCTTGCTCTACCTTGTAGGTTACTTCTTCGGCGTTAAGTCTAGCACTGGCCGCATAAGGGCCAGTCTTAAGCAGTGCCGGAGGCAATATTGGTACAAACGGTTTGTCCGACAAGTTAAGGTCGTTTTCCTCTATTAGCTTCTTAATCAAAGCAGAATTAGTCAGTTCTCCCATAACAAATGAGATGATGGCAAACTGCAGGCGGACCAAATCTCCTTTTATATAGGCAAAACGGCTTCCG
>JAJZNT010000028.1 GCA_021811685.1 bacterium | reverse complement strand
TCATTGCCTTCGAAGCATAACCCTTCAAGGCACCTCCAATAAAGAGCTGGCTACCAGTTTGACTTGCCATAAAAAGGACTCCTGACTTTATTTAGTTGGAGTCCAATATGTTTCTGAACTTATGCATGTTGTCTACTAAGTTCCGCCACTGTTCGACACTTAACTCTTGCGGCCTAGCGGATACGGGAATATGGCTTGTTATCAGCAACCTGCTAAGTTCGTCTTTATTTATGTGAAGTGGCGCGCTCAAACTATTAACTAGCTTCTTGCGCTTTTGACCAAAGGCAATTTTCAGCACTTGAAACAATAGCCCTAGACTATCTGGGCTAATAATCGGGCTTTTCCTGCGGGATAGTTTGACTATTTGCGACTCCACTTTCGGAGGAGGGGTAAACAATTCCGCGGGAACAACAGATCCTAATTCAATTTTCCAATAAACTTGAGCAGTTACCCCTAAAAGAGACAGCTTCCCAGGAGGAGCAGCTAGACGAAGTGCTACCTCTTTTTGTACCAGCAAGACAATAGTTCCAGGAGGATTTTGGGTCTGGCTAAGCAGACGCACCAGATAGCTTGTTAGATAATACGGAATGTTAGCAACAACTTTATAGTCTACGGGCAAGCTGGTCAGATTAAACTTCCGTATATCTTCTTGAATAACTTTAAGCTTATCCTGACCCTTAAAACGGGAAGATAGCTTATTAATGAGTGCTTGATCTAACTCTACGGCAGTGACAGAATTAGCTCGTTTTAACAGTACGTCCGTTAAGCTTCCCTCTCCCGGTCCGATCTCTAAGACATTATCCGATACTTTAATATCCGCAATGTCGGCAATTAATTCAAGTGTCGGTATGTCCCTAAGCCAATGTTGTCCCAGGCTTTTCTTAGGACTATCGGCACTAGGGTCTACTTTCATACCTTTACCAGTTACCGTAATTTATCCAGTGAAGATAGGCGGCATACCAGCCTCCATAGCGGGATACCGCATATGAATTGCACCATTCAAGCTGCGTTATTGGGTTGGTTTGCCAATCAGAACCAAAAGTTGCCATTTTATCCGGCGGTGTTGACTGACATAAACCGTAACCGATATACGCGTCATTAGCATATTGCTGAACAAAAGTTGCCGGACAATACCCTATATCTCCCTGCCATTTGGTGGGACACCAGCCAGACTCATGACTAACTATGTAATCAGCATATTGGTAATCCCCCGGGGCAATACCGGCTAAGGCCATATCTCCCTTAATTCCGGATAGGTTTGTTCCTTCTAGGATTATCTCAGTGACAGGAGGAATGGTTATTATTGTTTGAACAGGTGTTGAATTGACCACTACGCCGTTTTGTGTATTTTCCTGGTAGGTAATTACCTCCTGGCCAGCCGATCCCTGCTGTCTGATTGCGCTGGTTCCATAGGTAAGAGAGCTGTCATAAATAGTGTCTACAGGCATTGGTATAGTCTTAGTGCTTGATGCTAACTTGACACCGTTTCTAACTATAGATACTTCCATGTCGGCTGTAATTAAAGTACTTGGTGCCGGCAGTACCTGATCGTTAGGCCCTAAGTGGATTTTCTCAAGTTTAATTAAATCTGCCACCGTGCTTGCGTGAGTATAGGTAACAAAAGACGCGCCGTATAGGTTAAGATTAACCGGCGTCGCAGGATCAATAACCACCTGCTCACCAATCGCTCCCTGACGCAAGAAATTTGTTGTAGGTGTTGTGGTTACATAGTCGGCAGGGTTTATTTTAATACCGGACTGAGAGGCAATAGCACGAGGCGTGACGGCCGCTGAAAACGTAAAGGTATTAACTCCGTTATCCACTATCTCAACCGGAACCGCTCTATAGATATTAATTCTGAAGTCATCCTGATTAATGGGGGTAGCCAGGCTTGGTTCAACCACGTCTCCCGGATTAAGGGTTATCTTAAGCTTTGAGAGCAGCTTACCCACTGTCGGTTCAACCGACGGAACTATTTGTTGGATATGATCATGATTAATTATTACCACTTTGGGTCCGGGTGCATTTGAAGACGTAGTTTTAACTTTAAATACCAGGAGTACCCCCACCGTAAGCAGTACTAGACCTAAAAAAACAAAAACCGGCACGGCATACGGATGCCTGCTGGCATTTTTAGCAGTTTTTAAGTGGCGCCTCTTAGCTAATGTAAAACGCCGTTTATACAGATTAAACTTCTTGTGCATAGAATAAAGGGCTCTAGAAAGTTTAGTGACGATTCGCCCTGGAACGCATGTTTATTTATTGTACCAGAAGAGACTAGAGCTTGGTTAGGGGTGCAAAACCTATGTCTAATTTACGCGTTCCTTTTCCTTTAAAGTAAATCGTCGCGACATCACCGTTTAATTCAAGAACTGTGCCTACCCCGAACAGCTGGTGACGTACGCTATCGCCTTCATTCAAATCTGGTACGTAGCGCGGTTCATCTTTTGTCTTAGAACCCATTGGTGAGCCTGAGCTAGACGGGGGTACTGACCAATCTGAAGAGACACTAGTATCAATCTCGCTTAAAAACCGGCTGGGCGGATTATGCGCTGTGCTGCCGAATAACATCCTAGAGCCGGCCGTACTTAAATAAAGCTCTTGCCGAGCCCTGGTAATTCCGACATATGCTAGGCGCCTTTCTTCTTCTAGCTGCTTCTGGTCGTAGAAAGCACCGGAGTGGGGGAAAATAGACTCTTCCATGCCCGTAATAAATACTACGGGGAACTCTAATCCTTTTGCCGCATGTAGCGTCATTAGCGTTACACTATCACTGTTTAAGTCGACGTTGTCCAGGTCGCTAACCAGGCTAACCTCCTCTAAGAAATCGGCTAATCCTAAATCATTGTATTTACTTGCAGCGCTTAGCAGTTCCTTGACGTTTTCAATACGCGCCTCACCTTGGGGAGTACCATCTTCAAGATAGTTCAAATAATCCAAGCGCTTAATTAGAGCATTGATTAGCTCAAAAGGACTCAGGGTAGATGCCATTTTCTGGAAACTTAACAATATATCTGCAAGATCACGAAAAGAGTTAACCGCCTTTGCAGTTAAACCAAGGCAGTCGGAACTGGTAGTTAGCGCCTTAATAAGCGCAAGGTTTCCTTGTGCCTGAAAATCGAAAAACCTGGACAGACTTTTTGCTCCAATGCCGCGCGGCGGTATGTTTACAATTCGGCTAAAACTGATCAGGTCTTCTGGCTGGAAGATTAGGCGCAAATAAGCAATAACGTCCTTAATTTCCTTACGATCATAAAAGCGTACGCCGCCAACCACCTTATACGGCAAACCAAACCGGATAAAAGCTTCTTCAAGCGAGCGGCTTTGGGCATTGGTGCGGTAAAGCAGTGCAAAATCACGGTATTTTCGTCTGCCCTCTGCGACCGCAGTATGTATACGCATAACGATTGATTCAGCCTCTGCCCGCTCGTCTCTTACTTGCAACACCTGAACAGGCAAACCCTCTCCTTCCGAAGTCCATAATTTCTTATCGCTCCTCTCGCTAACCTTAGAGATAATTGCCTGTCCCGCCTTTAGGATATTGCCGGTTGAGCGATAATTCTGCTCCAGCTTAATTACGCTGCATTCAGGATAATCGCGCTCAAAATTCAAGATGTTGCGGAAGTCGGATCCGCGGAATGCATATACATTCTGCCAATCGTCTCCAACCACCGCTAGGTTGTGAGCTTTATTTGTCAACTGCTTAATTAAACGGTACTGGCCGGTATTAGTATCCTGATACTCGTCTACCATTACGTATTTAAACTGCTGCCTGTAGCCTTCGCGTATTTGTTTATGGGTCTCAAGCAACTTAAGAGTTTCGTTGATCAGGTCATCAAAATCTAAACCACCAGCAGCTCTAAGCTCCTTTTGGTAAATGGGATAAACTTTTGCTGCAGCTTGTGCAGTGGGGCCGTTCGCCAAGCCGGAATATTGCTCAGGGTCAACCAGCTCGTTTTTAGCACCTGCTATAAGGCTAGCAATAGTTCTGGCCGGAAAAATCTTCTCATCAAGTGAAAGCTGACGTATAGCCCTTCTTACAGCGGCAAGTCTGTCCGATTCATCAAAGATTACAAATGATTTAGGAATTCCAATCCGGTCAGCGTCCCTCCTGAGCAACCGAACGCAAATAGAGTGAAAGGTACCCATAAACGGCATAAAAGACCGGTTGAGAGGATCAGCATTAATAAGCTTAGCAACTCTTGCCCGCATTTCCCCGGCAGCCTTGTTAGTAAAAGTAACGGCTAGAATCTCCGAGGGCACTGCTTTTTGCGTCGCTAATATATATGCAATCCGATGCGTTAAGGTCTTCGTCTTGCCGCTTCCGGCTCCGGCCTGAATAAGCAACGGACCTTCAGTGGTCAGCACCGCGCGTTTTTGCTCATCGTTTAAGCCAGCAAGCAAATCAGTCGCACTCTTAGTCAGATCATCATTCATATAAAACTAATTGTAGGCTGTTTATGACTTAAGTTTAAAGAAGTGAGTATGCGGTAAGTTAAAACTGTTACTAATTATCCCCGCATCAAGCGCCACGTCAAACCAAACAACGGTCAATAGCAGGGCTACAACAATACCAATGGCTACAACTTTCCGGTTTTTCTTCTTCTCCTTCATGTTTATCGGCAAAAAGTACCTTCTGCTGGTAGTAAGTTCAGTAACTGCCGCTAGGTGCTGAGCGATAGCTTCATTTTCTTTTTCCTGCTGTTGTTTTAACTCGTCTTCTGAGCTTTTTGTGGATGTGGATGTATCTGTAGCTGTCGCTGATTCTGTTTCGTTGGCTACGGATTCGTCCTTGCCTGCCTTATCAGGTTCTTCATGAACTTCACCTGAAGGCTTTGTATTATCCGCATCCGCAGGAGCAGCTTCTGCCTTATCTTCGATCTTTTCCGCAGGAGGTTCGGCTTTAGCCTGATCCTTGTCCTCGGTTTTAACTTTATCTTCCTCAGGAGGTTCTATTTTTATCTGCTTATTAACCTCAGCAGATAAATTTTCTTCTTTAGCGTCTGAGATTTTAGTAGTTTTGGGCTCATTTAAAGTCGGGTCATGCATTATAGGGTTGTGATTTACGATTATTGACCGAGAGTTAGGACTGGCCTTAGCCGTTTGGGTAATATCTATTAGTTTTGGGTTCTTTGATGCCATTTTGCCTTACCTTGTACTTAGTAAATACCTTCCCCTAATCCTTTGAGAGTGCTGCCAGATGCACTCCGGTTATAATATCGCCGAACTGCTCAAAATTTAAACTTGCCCTGCCTACCAGCAAGCCGTCTACGCCATCTACCTCCATAATTCCAGATACGTATTGCGGCTCATCGCTACCGCCGTACAATACGCGAATTGACGATTCGGTCTTCTGACCGTAAAGCTCCCTTACCTGGTATCTCATCCAATCTACCGCGTCTTTGATAGTATCCGGCTTAGCCGGCTCTTCTGCGCCTATTGCCCATACCGGTTCGTACGCCAATACCAAGTCTTCAGCATCTTCACTCGTAAGATCACTTAAAGCCGTAACTATTTGATCGTGCAGGACTTGTTTGGTTTCGTTCTCGTTTCGTTCTTGTTTGGTCTCACCGACGCAAAGAATCGGTGTTATACCGTTGCGTACACAGGCTGCAACTTTGTCCCTGACCTCATCCAAGTTTTCATTAAAGAAGCGGCGCCTCTCAGAGTGTCCGACAATGGCGTAATGGACCAGTTCACGCATTTGACTGTAGGATACGGCGCCAGTAAAAGCCCCCTCGTCCTTATAGAATCCGTCTTGTGCGGCCAGACGAAACTTCCGCCTATCTATTTCCATACTTGCCGGCTGTAGACTCAAGTAACTAGGAGATAATACAACCTCCACATTCCTATAGACTGGAACTTTTTTATTTAAACGGTTTATGAGCACACTGGTATCGTGAGTAGATAAATACATTTTCCAGTTGGCTACAACAAGTTTTGATTGTTTCATAACGCTTATCCTATTGTACCTTACTTATCCTCCAGGGCCTCTACTCCCGGCAGCTTACGCCCGGCCATCAGTTCCAGACTGGCTCCACCGCCAGTTGAAACATGATTAAACTGGTCTACTAAACCCTGATTTTCAATATAGCCGACAGTATCGCCTCCGCCGATTAAACTAAAAGGACGATGCCCAAATTGACCAAGCAATGCGTCAATTACTAACTCGGTTCCGTGCGCAAACGGACCGGTTGATCCAATTAACGGAGGAGTTTCGGTTACCCCTAAGGTGCCATTCCAGACAACGGTATTAGCAAGCTGCATGCATCCGGCGATAAATGATCCGCTAAACGGCCCGACATCCAAGATTTTCTCGTCCTTAGCTACTTTTAATGAAGATTCGGGAGTGCGTTTAGGATAATTCTCGATTTCGGCTACTACGTGTGCACTCCAGTCGACAATCCTGGTCTTAGCATTAGGCTCCAGATTACTGGCAACCACTCCGTCTCTAGGAAGGGCAAAAATAAAAGCACGCTTAGCGGACTCTTCCTTAGCCATACGAATAATATCTTTTGCTAGGGGCAAATCGTCTTTATCTGCAAGACTGCTGCCTATATAGACCCCCTCGGCACTAACAAAAGTATTACCCATTGCTCCGCCGATCGCCACAATATCTGCAATCTCTATAAAGCGCTTTATAAGATCAAGCTTGTCGGCTATCTTCGCCCCGCCAATAATTGCCATCAGCGGTTTTTTGGGGTTACCCATGACATCAGTAATGGTATCCACTTCTTTTCTCAACAAAAGTCCGGCTACACTTGGCAGAAACTTAGTTACAGCCTCGGTAGAAGCATGTGCTCGATGCACTACGCCGAATCCGTCTTGAACAAATACGTCTGCTGGCTTAGTTAGCGCCTTAGCAAAGTCTGCAGAATCTTTTTCTTCTTCCGGATGGAAACGGAGATTTTCACACAAAACTATTTCGTTTTTATTTAGTTTATTAAGCAATTGATCAACGGGTTTACCTATACAGTCGCTTGCAAAGTAAACCTTTGTTCCGAGAAGGCGCTGCAATACTGGGGCTATAGGTTTTAGCGAATACTTAAGATCGACCCTTCCTTCAGGCCGGCCCAAGTGAGATATAAGAATAATTTTGCTAGCTCCGTGTTCCTGTATATACCTAATTGTTGGCAGTGCCTGTTTAATACGGTAAGCGTCCATAACCTTGCCGTCTTTTAACGGGACGTTAAAGTCCACTCTTACCAAGACTACCTTGTTGTCTAAATCTATATCTTCAATGGTTTTTTTACTAAACATTACTTCAACATCCTTACCTTAATAGTGTCGGTAGTTCCTACTACTCCGGGGTATTTACCGGACACTGTTACGACAATATCCCCCCTCTTAAAGACTCGGTGCTTTCTTAAAAAGTCGCTCAAGTGAACGGCTGCACTAGGATCGGCGGGGCGAACAAACGACTCTACTCCAAACACTAAGGCCAGCTGATGAGCAGTAGTCGGTAGATCGGTAACTGCTAGCACTGGTATGCTTATGCGTCTGGCAGATATATTCACGGCTGTCGTTCCTGATTTGGTTTCTGCAATAATAGCTTTAGCTTCAATGGTTTGCGCAAGTTTTATAATAGCTTCAGATATTGCCGCCTGCTTGGAATGATCCTCATCACTCTTAAAGGTGACGGATAGGGGAGAGTTTAGTTCGGTATACTCAATAATCCGGTGCATGGTCTTAACAGCTTCAATAGGATAACTGCCATTAGCAGTTTCATCGCTTAACATCAGACAGTCAGCACCAACCAAAACGGCCGTAGCCACATCGCTTACCTCGGCCCTGGACGGCTCTAATTCTTCAGTCATACTAATAAGCATTTGAGTAGCTACAATGGTCGGTGTCGCATAGCGCATACCGAGACCTATAATTTTGCGTTGCATAATGGGAATGCTTTCAGCGGCTGTCTCGACCGCCAAGTCTCCGCGGGCAATCATAACTACATCGGATTCTTTTATAATTTCGTCTAGGTTCTCCATAGCTGACTGGGTTTCCAGCTTGGCGATAATTTTAGCTTTGTAATTCATATTGGCAAGATGCCTTCTTAAAGAGCGTATATCTTCTGCTGTCTGGACAAAGCTAAGGGCCACGTAATCTAGATCCTGACTGGAGCCCCAAACTAAATCCGCCTTATCCTTAGCCGTTATAACATCGCCGCCAAAATCCGTATCGGGCACATTAATACCCTTTCTCTTAATTAACGAGCTGCTATTTAGGGCTTCAGCATATACCACTCCGTCTTTTACGGCTGTTACCTCAGTGCGCAGCCGCCCGTCAAACAAAAATATTCTCTCTCCCCTCTTAACTTTTTTACTAAGATCATACTGAGTGGGGATATGTCCGCTACTGGAAAAATCCGCGTCTAGTTCTAAAGCAATAGTCTGCCCCTTCTTCACATCTATTACTCCGTCAAAGTCGCCGAGACGGATTTTCGGTCCCTGTAAATCCTGCACTATAGCCACCTGTATACCCAAGTCTTCAGCCGCTTTACGCACCCACTTTATTTGTCTTTGGCGCTCATCAAAGGTTCCATGAGAAAAGTTAAGCCTTATACCATTGGCTCCGGACTCAATCAACTCATGAATCAATTCATAGCTATCGGTTGCCGGACCAATAGTAGCTAAGACCTTGGTCCTTCTGTGACTGGTTAATTTCTCGTCAAATTTTGTCTGTTTACTTCCCACCATTTATGATTTTAGTATATGGATAGGAAGACAAAAATCAAAGACCACTAATAAGCGAACCGTGGATAAAGTTATACTTAGCGGCTGCGGATGCGGTTAAAGTTCTTGTATCCACTTCGTCCCAGCCAACGCGGTTCATCTCGGAAATTGTCCACGATCCATTAAAAGGATTTACCTTTTCCACGAAAGCCACATGTCCAAGTCCCCCTAGCGCATTAGGATCCTGCATGATTGCACCAAAACTCGGGGTGTGGTCAACTACATAGCCATCTTCTTTTGCTCTGATCGCCCAGGTTATTGCATTTCCCCAGGTATTAGGAATCGGTTGACCGATTTGAAGCCTCCTTAACGCCGCCCAATAGGTACATTCGCCGTAGTCATACCTGTCAGAAGTTACAGCAGGATCAGTAAAGATGCTTATAGCCGCATCGGCTAATGCACCAACATTGGTTAGACTAATTAAAGCAATTACCGGCAGACTCATTATTATAAGTACTGAGGATAATGTTACGATCATTAATCGCTTCACGCTTCAAACACCTCTTTAGGGTCAGTAGTAATTAAAGGATGTTCTGTTTCCGAAGCTACTACGCTTAAAGCTACATGGTTTAGGTCGGCTATTATTAACCCGTCGCCCCGATCAGAAGACAAAAGATAGCTTTGTTCGTACTCGCTAAGTTTAAATTCCTCTGCAACTTTAGAAATTGTGGTGCTATCTTGTCTCATTAGTATCCTTAACGCACTCTGACTTGCTATCGCTTTACCATATTCACTATTTAAAAAATCGTTGGCCTGTTGGGATATTATCGATACTCCCAAGTAATACTTTCGAGCTCGGCGAACTAGGCTGGAGATAAATCTGGCACTTTGCTCGTGTTCTAAAAGTAGCCACCCCTCGTCTATTACTAGTAATCGTTTTTTGGGTTCGTCCTTTACCTTAGACCATACATAATTCGCAATCATGATCATCATAATTTGTCTAATGCTATCTGGCAGGTCTTTTATATCAAAGACGACTAGCCGGTTATTTAAGCTAATGTCCGTAGTACGGTTAAATACCTGTTCAAGAGATCCGCTAACATACTTTTCTAGCCGCTCGGCTAGTTTTAACTCACCTTCTTCAATTAACGATTCGTAAAAATCTTGCATTGTTACCTGCAATTTTTTCTTAGCGTTTTTGTTAAATGTTATAAGAATGGTCTTGTCTATGACCGCAGCTTCACGGGCACTTATTTCTCCCAGCATTAAAGAAATAATTTCAGTCAGATACTGAATATGCTCGGTTAATTTAGTCCTGTCTGACGTTGTAGAGCTAAGATCAAACGGGTTGATGTGCTGCTTGGATGTAGCCGAAAGTTCAATTAGCGATCCGTTAACCGACTCTGTGAGCTTTTGGTATTCCCTTTCAGGATCAATTACTATTACATCCGTTCCCAACATCAAATGCCTTAAAATCTCAATTTTACTGGCATAGCTTTTGCCGCTACCGGACTGAGCGAAGGTGATAGAGTTAGCATTGTTTAAACTGAACCGGTCTAACATAACTAGCGAACTATTATTTTTATTTACTCCGTATAATATTCCGTCTTCTTGCACTAACTCAGAGGAGATAAAAGGAAATCCAAGTGCTGCAGAACTACTGTCTAGGTTTCGCTTTTGTCGTAATATATCTTCTCCCCTAGCTAAAACAGATTGCAGTCCTTCAAGTTGACGATAACGGGCAACTTTAATGAAAAATAATCGGGAACCCAATGCGGTTTCTAGTAATTTGGTTACTTTGTTCAAGCCAACAATTGAATCTGACTGAAGACATATATAAATTGACATCTGAAACAGCTTTTCTTGTCCTCGCTGGATTTTATCTCTAAGATCTATCGCAGACTCCAATGGATCAGTAATGTCTGAACCGACAATGCGCCCGGCTTTTATCATGCCGCGTTTTGTAGACTCTAGCTCGGTAATTTTTCGTTGAAGCTTAGGAAGCGCAGCAGTCGAGTCAACATCTTCTAAATGAAATGCGATGTCTATGTTCCGATTAAAATTAATCAGACTATCAAGCCATCCGCAGTGAGCCACATACGGGTATCCCGATACATATAGAGTCCTAAAGTACTGGCCGTCTATAACTAAATAGTCGGTTTGCTCTTCAAGTCCAGCATAGCTTATAAAATTTAGTTGATCCTGCTGCCCCAAACAAACTATGTGCGTTTCTTCGCCCTTATTTTTAAGTAGTTTCATTTAATCTTTTCCCCTATTAGTGCAGTGTGCATAATCTTAAGTGCAGCTTCACCCAGAGGTTGAGTTTTTGACTGGATAGGGTTGTAGAAGGAATAGAACAGGTTCAGCAATTCTATCCCGCCTAACATTCTGGCGTGCATCCCCATCCGCTGCAGACCTTTGGTTACGATTTCATTTTTCAACGATAACTGGTCACGTACATAGTCGAAATTATTCTTACCGGGATCATCCAGCGGCACGATAATATAAAAGCTTCGGCTCAATATTCTATTAACATTAACTAATGAGCGTATAAATTCACCATAGCCAAGGATTTGTTTTCTATAAACATCGGATTTTTCCTGCTCGGTTAATGATTTAATGCTATTTAGGTAGACATCCAGGTCAACTTCTCGCGTGCGAACTAAGATTTGAATTGGGCTTCCTAAACTATTTAGAAAACTCTGGTAGGTTTCAATTAGGGCATCCTGCTCGGTCTCACTTTTTAATTCGAAATTGACCGAAGAGGTTTCAATAACACTACGGTAACGCCCTTCCGGTAAAATTAGCACTTCATTTACTACGCTTTTTATGTTTATTTGGCTCTTCGCTGAGCCATATTTATTTGGCTTCAATGATTGCATTTAGTCTACCCTCTTTATCGGCGACGTAACTTACACTCTTGCTTTTTAAAAAAGCAGTTATCTCAATATCCTGTTTAGGCAAAAGTCTTAAGAATGTTCTTTCAGGCTCAGAAATAGCATTCTCTCCGTTTTCGTTTATTGAAGCTACAACTTCAGCCAGACAATCACAGCTATTTTGTTGACTAAATAAATACACCCTGGGTCTGGTTTTATAGGCAACAATTACGGCCAGCCATTTTAATATAATCTGACCGTTTATTCTTAAAGCCAGCAACGAGATAGGCAAACAAATTACAAATAATATTATTAGTTTGTAAAGTTTAATGTGCATAAAGGGGGGTAATCCAGAGAATATTAGGGCTGCCATAAATACAGGAATTATTAAGATAATAATTTGTGTAAGAGAAAGGTTTGCGGCTATCACATCTTCTACTGAAGTAATTTGGGCTGGAACTATTGATGTTTTCAATCTTTCCCCCTCTTTTCTTTATTTTTACTTTCTGGCTGGTAAACTTTAGGTTTCGGCTCTGGAATTAGGTTGCGCACACTTTCTCCGGCTACACTTATTGCAGGTCTAAGCGAATTAGAATACGTATAGCGTGCACTTAATGCTAAATAGCTTACTCCATTTACGAAGCTACCACCCAACCGACGCGCACTGCGCATACTCAGGCTGGCATAATTAAGCTGCATTAAGACCCCCTGGGTTTTTATTAATGCTATCAGGGCGGCCATGCCGAGCAGCAACGACATTACCGGATCAGGCGCACCGCTACCGTTTTTTACTACACCGGCGAACAATGAGCCGGCTAAGCAAAGTATTATCACATGAACAAAAAGTACAAAAACTGTTGCCAGGTATGTTTTAAGGGCATTTTCGGCGAAATCCCGAAACCCGGGGAGTAACCACAACACAATCACAAGCGGGGACAGGATAGCTCCCAGGTAGAGCACTATTATTCTGCCTATATAATAAATTAGCAAGATTACTGTAAGGGCAAGGAATATTACGAAGATAACTAAGGCTGCCAGACTAAATCCTGACGCACCTGCCACTACGTTTAACAAGGATTGCCAAGGTGTTAGACCGCCCATTGCCGATCTTACCGCGACAATCATCGCGTTTGACAATTCTATAGCCCCGTCAAGTATATAAATAGAAGTATTAATTAGAACTACGGCTAATATTAGTTGGGGTAAAAATGTTCGTAAGCTAACCCCTCTGAGCCCCAGATGTTCTCCGCCCATAATATGAAAACCTATTAAGGCGATCACGACCGCTAAAAGGCTGTCAGCGATTCCAGTACATATTATCCATAAGTGAACAACACTAGGGTTGTGCGTAAGTAAGGGCGTCGACTTCGTAAAATAGCTGATTGCCAGAATAAACGGTTTGCCTATAGTTTCCACTATATCCTTAAGCATTCCGGTGATTGCACTAATTAACACACCCACTAAGCCTCCACTTGATTTTGTGGGCTTAACAGCTGTAAGGATCGGTAATTTTTGAGCGGATGACGTACTAGATCCGGCATATGCATGGATCAATAAGAGGCTTATAGCTGAAGCTGCAAGTACTACTACCAGGCCTAAAAGCGCGCGGGAAATAATGCGCTTTGAATAGGTAAGTTTGTTTGGATTACCCGAACTAGTAACGTACGCAATTCCTCCCCACACTAAGAAGAACGTGCAGATCAGCGATGCCAGAACCCCCATACCGGCCAATACGGGCGTTATAAAGCCATGAATCACAGATGAATCTATGGCCATATTTACCCTCCGAAAGCTGAATTGGCCAGACCGGCAACTATATTGCTCAGAACGAATGCAGCAATAGCGATAGCTAAACCTAGTGCCGAGAATACTATTGTGCGTTTCGCGTGTTCCAGATTATGGGGATTTCCTGAACTTGTAATGTATTTAAAGCCTCCTAATACGAAAAATGCAGTAGCAACTAATCCGGCAATTCCCGTTAAAGCAGTGATCACGCTTTTTATAAAAGTATTAACCTGCCCCATTTGCGCATTGGCAGCAAGAGCCAGACCGGGCATCAAAAATGGAATTATTAAACTAAGGAATATCGCCCTTAAAGACCTAATGAAACTCTGTCTCCTCATTTTTTGAACCTCTCCCATGGCTAATATGAGCGAGATTATATTTTTTGAGTAAGTTTAGTTGCAACTTAGAATATTGAAACCAGTTCAAACTTACTTAATAATTGTCCTTTTTGCAGCTAGCAAATCTATATTTTTATGAACTTCTTTATCTTGAATGTGCGAGTTTATACATTATCTTGGTACCCATTTGCTAAATAAAGATACGCTATTAAATTAATCTTAACTTGGCAACAATCGCTTAATCTCTTTTGTTATGCCGAAAATGGCTTGCGGATAAGTTATATAATTAGATTATCTAGAAGAGGAAGAGCATCTTGAGCAAGCGAGGAAAGATATTTTCTATAATCGGGTTGGGGGCAATTATTATAGTTTTAGTTATTGTCTATGCGCTTGTAGGGAATAAAAAATACCAGCCGACAAATAGTAGTGGAGCAAGCGCAAGCTCTATATCTCAAACCTCATCTGGTAGCAATAGTATTAATAATTCAATTGTAGTCACTAAAAGCAAACCGGGAATAGGGTCGTATTTAGCTGAGCCAAACGGCTACGCCCTCTATACCTACAATGCGGATAAGCCAAACGTTAGCAACTGTAGCGGATCATGTTTGGCTATTTGGCCGGCTTACCAAGATAGCGGCAGTACAACCAATCTTCCGGCTAATTTTGGCACTATAAAGCGTACGGACAATGGCCAGGTACAATATACCTATAAAGGCATGCCTCTTTATACATTCGCCTCAGACAAACCCAACGAAGTCGCCGGAAACGGAGTAGCAGGTTTCTACGTCGCTAAACCGTAATTGACGAGTGTTGAGCTTTTTCAGGTTTTACTGAAATTTATAGGAAGAGATACAGAATCGGAATTTAATTGAAGTCCCGAGGGGTTGTCTTTTACCAGCACGATCGCTCCCTTACCGGACGGCTTGCCGGAGAAAGAAATTCTCACATAAAACGGAACGAGTTGCGGAGTAGTCCAGTTATCTAGTAAATTTGCTGTTGCTCGGGCAATAATATCTCCCTTAGAATCCCTGAGCTGAACAGGAAACTGTGCTTCAAAAGACCAGCTTCCGGGTATTTCGCCAATTACGTCAATGGGACTTGAAACGGTGCTGTTCACATTGGGAGTAAAGACCAATACAGATACCCCCTTTTCTGAGGTTAATTTATACCCGCTACAGCTAAGAGTAACCCCCCGCTGTGTAGACGGGCAAATTTTATTAACCTGTTCCCCAAAAACAGAGAGTTGGTTATTCAAACCGTTAACCTCCGCTTTAAGGCTACTAACTTTACTATTTAAACTGTTAATCTGGCTATGTTGCCAAGAATAGGTCAAAAAGGATGCTGCTGCGGCAATTGCTAATGCCAATAGGACCAGGAAAAACTCTTTAAGCTTTCTGAACTTGCTCGGCAGCCGGTCCATAGTCTTATCCTACATCCAAATAATCCTTTTTCTGTATCCGTCCATAACATATTGGACTGCCGTGCTTCTAATTGTAGCGCATCCAGCATGGCTCTCATCGGACTTTTTAGTTTCAGGGTCCAGTGGGGACGTTCGGTGTTGTACCACAACACCCAATC
>JAJZNT010000016.1 GCA_021811685.1 bacterium | reverse complement strand
AATAAGGATTAAGTCTCAAGGCTCTATTGGTATTTTTAGTAAGTTACAGAACGGACGTTTTTAAGTTTACTAACTTATACCGCTAAATAGCGAGTTTTCTGTTGAGTTATCAAAAACGATAGTTTTTCTGGCGATGAGTTGGCCTGATAAATGGACTGCTCGAATTAAACCTGCACAATCTTCACCGTCGGCATTTCGGGATCCGCCTTCACCGTATCTATCTGGCCATTGCCTAAAATGAGTTATCGTGCCTGCTGCGCCTGGGTTCTCGGAGCATAATGACCCGTCCTCTACCCAAAAAAATAGATTGTCTAGGCTGAAAGCTACTACCCTGGTTCTATTAGCTTCTTTCGTTATTTGTTCCGCCAGTTCTAGCCCGGGCTTAATTAAGCTGCTTTTTGCGTCGGGGAATCGATTGCTTGCCTCATATAATCGTTCAATATCCGCATATCTTTTTGCGTCTTGATAAGATAGACCTGATCCTGCAAAACAAGACTGGCCAAGAATGCGGCTGTGATCATTCCGGTGATTAGGATCTGCCTGTAGTTCTTCTAAAGCTGCGGCACTTTCAGATTTTATAACAGGCAGAGCGTGCGCTGTATCGATTACCGTCTGGGGCATAAAAAAAGAGCGACCGTTAGTCGCCCTTTTAAAGGAAGTTTCTGCTGGTGTTTCCAGACTTATTGCCATACTGAAACTTCAGTATAACCGCAATATATGCATAAATGCAATAGGCTTATGCTTTTTAGCGGACTTTGTCTTATTTAAGTGAGCTAATGTTTATATTACTTTTTAAATTGGGCGATCGTCGTCTATTATTGTTTGAAGCAAATTAATAGTGGTATTTAAAAACAGCTAGTGCTTGCCTGTTTAGAGATGTCTAGTCTACAGTTATTCTATAATGATCAAACACGCCGGTAAAAGAGTAAATTCCAGCATTAAGCCTCTGAACATGAATCGGCTTGAGGGGAGAATGCTTAGGGTCAGGTCAAAACGCTCAAAAGAGATTTTGTTTGTTGGCGATCTATTTTCCGACTTAGAGTACTGGAGCGGTTTTGTCAGGGCTTTAAGCGACTTCGGCAATGTCACTATGCCTGATTTACCCGGTATGGGTGGTATGGACAGTTTTTATAAAATCGGTAAGACGCCTTCTATAGATAACTATGCGGATTACCTCGCCTCTTTCTTTAAGCTAAAGTATAGCCGACGACAGGTTATAGTTATCGGTGCGGGTTTTGGTTTTGTGATTGTAACCAGAATGCTTGAGCGCTACCCCGCCATTAAAGACCGGGTTAAAATGCTAATTTCTCTAGGAGGTTTTGCTGATAGTGATGATTACACGCTTAGCAATATAGGGCTTGGTGCTTTCTCGGTAGGCGCACGCCTTTTCAGTAAACGCTTGCCTGCGACACTTTTAAAAACCATCGGTCAGAACAGGAGCTTTCTTAATTGGTTTTATTCTCGTGAGTTAAATAAAGGGCTATCCAGCGATAAGCTGAAACAGACAGAAAATAGAATCTCGAGACTGGCCGGAGTTAATTTGCGTTCGCTAGCGGCAATTAGTTATGATCTTAGCCATTTCTCTAATTGTGACCGACATATTGATCTACCGCTCTGGCATGTACCGGTTCCCAGCAAATACTTGGACATGAATCGGGTTGAGCAGCACATGTGTGTAATATTCAGCGGTTTTTACCCTATACCGATTACCGACAATTTTAATCGATATCCGCTAAAAAAGAATAAACGTAGCGCATCTTACTATTTACCCAAGGCACTTAAAACTCAGCTAGAGAGTTAAGCGTCTTTAAATTACACCTAACCACGTTGTAAGTGATAAAATTATGCATATGTTTAACTTTACTCGTTTAACGGAGGGTAAGCATTCGTCCCGTAAGATAGAGGTTACGGTATCCAGCCGGACGATGGTTAGGGTCATCCTGATTATTTTAATAGCGATTGTATTAGTACTGGCGGTTATTCAAATACAGACTGCCCTTATGCTGTTGTTTATAGCCTTTTTCTTGGCTTTGGCATTAAACTCACCGGTTACTAAGATAGCTAATCATTTACCCGGTAAGATTAAGGGCAGCAGATTAGCCGCCACATCCATATCTTATTTAATAGTTATAGCTATATTGGTCGGTTTCTTTTCGTATATTATTCCCCCGTTTGTACATAACACCGAACGTTTTATAAGTGCAGTGCCACACCTAGTTAAAGAAACCCAGGATCAACGCACAGCTCTTGGTAAGTTTGTGCGCGAACATCACTTGCAGTCACAAGTAGACAGCTTGTCTAAGCAGATCTCCGGTAAGCTTACAAATATTGGCGGCAGGCTGTTTGCGGACGTGTATGGGATTGTTAAGGACGTATTCTCTCTGCTTGCTATTTTAGCTTTAGCCTTTATGATGCTAGTCGAGGGGCCCAGGTGGCTTCGCTTCTTTAAGCAAATGCTGTTGCCGTTTAGGGATGAAAAATCAATTAACCGTGTCGCTAAAGAAATGTACGGAGTTGTTAAGGGCTATGTAAACGGTCAGGTGCTGCTTGCTCTTATTGCTGCCGTATTAGTAGGCCCAGCTTTGTTCATTATGCATGTCAGCTATCCGGTTGCGCTGATGGTTGTTGTATTTATTTGCGGGCTTATACCGTTAATCGGTCATACTATCGGGGCGGTGATTCTGACTACGGTTGCCTTGTTTCACTCTATTACCGCGGCCATAGTCGTGCTTATCTGGTACATTATCTATATTAATTTTGAAAATTATCTTCTGCAGCCCAGGATTCAGGCCAACACTACCAACATGAGCCCGCTCATGGTATTTACCTCCATTATCATAGGAGTTAATCTGGCGGGGCTTGTTGGCGGGCTGATTGCTATACCTGTAGCCGGCGTGTTAAGGGTGTTGTTAATTGAAGTTCTAGAGTCAAAGAAGGTATTACCTAAAGATTACCTGGAAGAGAATTCAAGACAATCTTAAGCTAGGTATTGCCACAGGGGACCTGTAGGCATATCGAGCACGGTGTACCCGGCTTTATTTAATTCTGTTCTTAGAGAGTCGGCGCTTGCCCAGTCTTGGTTATTGCGCGCTTTTTCCCGATCAGCGATAATCACTTTTAGGTTATCCGGTATATCTTTGGTTTCACCCAGTCTCAGTCCTAATAAATTGTCAATAGTTGTTAGGGCGGATTCAATTGACTGCTTGCTTATGCTTATATTTTCGTTCGCGTCAAGCCACTTTTCTAATTTGGCAAGTGCGGCCGGAGTGTTTAGGTCATCAGCTAATTCACTCAGCAGGTTCGGCGGTGGAATATCGTCTCCGTTATTAAGACTTTGGAAACGGCGCACTGCGAAGTTGCGGTATCTGAGCAGACG
>JAJZNT010000022.1 GCA_021811685.1 bacterium | reverse complement strand
ATAATCGCTTCTACTACTTTTGTTTGCCACTAATAACCCTCATCTAGTTCAGAAATGGATATTTCCCACTTACTTATTAGTATATCTTATTTAACAGATACGTACAACGTTTTCATCACTTTAATAATCTCTAGTTAAACGGCTCAGCGGATAAAGGTAGTCTAACTAAAAGTCAAGCCGTAGCTAGATTAGCCCCAGCTAAGCCGAACCGACAGACTTTAAATTTCCATCCCTGTCTATATATATGGTGTCCTCACTAGCCGGTAGAGTTTTAGGGACTGGGCTGTTAGCCAAGGGTGGCTGTTGTGGCTGAGGAGCGGGGGTAGACTGAAGATTGTTTTTTAGTTCATTAGCGATCTTGTCCGCTTCTTGCTTATCCAGCATCTCGCTAGAAATGTTTTCACTATTTTCGGCCCGAGGTAAGTTAACGCTTGTATTAAGAGACGGTTGATGGCTTGGAGCGGCATTTTCTAATACTGCGGGCCTATTCTGGGGCAGGTTAGAAGCTATAGCCTGAGATTGAGACGCAGGCATATTGGCCGCAGGCGCAACGGTCGCGGTTTGGGGTTGTAACGTAGATGCTTTCTGGCGCTTTGCCAGCCATTCATCAATAAACGAGCCGCTTCCCGGCAAACTAGCAGCTTGTTTTTGAGCAGAAGCAGCATAAGGAGTGGCGGGTGAAGGACCTGTGTTACTCAAGGGAGATGAAGCCCAGGCGGGAGGTTTAGAACCGAATCCGCCGGTTGGAGGCACTTCTTTCGTTTCCATGCGTGCATAAATTTCTTTTTCTACTACACTTCTTGGACGTCCGTGCTTAGCTGCAGACAGTTGCTTAAGGGCGTCGGCGAGCTTAGCGTTCGGTGATCCCAGTGGTGGCAAGGTAGCCATACTAAAAGGCTGCGTTGGTACGCCATTTATAAGCGTTCTGACGATAGTATTAAAATTAGGTACTCTAAGTAAATCTTCAGCCTCAAAAACGGGCTGGAAATAGCGCGTAAGGCTCTCAACGTCATTTTGTCCCACCCTAAAGGCAACAATGGTTCCCATATTGCCGAATACCGAGTCTCTGACATCATCAGTTAACTGAGTAGTAAACTGGTTTGCCACTATAAGGTTTAACCGATACTTCCTGGCCTCACTCATGATTGTGGCAAAGCTATCGGTAGAAAAATTCTGAAACTCATCTACATAAAGGCAAAAGTCAACACGATCATCTTCGGGAATATTAGCCCGGCTCATAGCGGCTGCTTGGAATTTCATGACAAAAATCATGCCAAGCAGCCTGGAGTTTAGTTCCCCGGTTCGGCCTTTGCTTAAATTGACTAATAATATCTTTTTCCCGTCCATTACCGCTCTCAAGTCAAAGGCACTTTTGGTTTGACCTATGATGTTGCGCATCATGTCGTTACTCAGAAACGCACCGAATTTACTGGAGAACCAGCCTACCACTTCGCCGAAATCATTAGAGCGCTGCCGCTGGGGTACTTCCTTATTCCAAAACTCCAAAACCGTCGGATCGCTTACGTGAGTCAACTTCTGCTTTAGATACTGCGGATCCCTAAATAATTTTGGAATATCTACGAAAGTACCGCCTTCAGGGTCGGCCATAATAGTCAGAGCTGCATTTCTAAACATGTTCTCGAACATGGGCCCCATAATCCCTTGGTGGTTAGGATCATAGAGTTTGTAGAGCATGTTAAGAGCTTCCTGGATCAGGAAGTCCTTTTGATCAGGGGTTTGAAACTCAAAAAGGTTCAGACCCATAGGATAGTCCATATCGCCCGGGCAAAAGTAAATTACATCCTCGACCCTTTCTTTAGGCACCATAGCCAGTAACCTTTCAGCCGTGTCTCCATGGGGATCAACAAAGGCAAAGCCGCTGCCGCGTCTCATATCCTGAAAAGCCAGGTCTTCCATGAAAGTAGACTTTCCAGTGCCGGTTTGACCGACAACATATACATGCCGCTGACGGTCGGCCAGACTCAGTCTTATAGGCTTTTTAGCTCCTCTAAAGAGGTTATATCCAAGCAGTAGCCCGTCTTCCGGTACATCTCTAGGACCGTCAACCTGTTTAGACGATTGTCTTGCCAGTTGAGACGTAGGAATATTACGCTGATCAGGAAAATGAAAAATAGTCGCAAGCTCGGTTGAGTTTAACACCATCTGCCTCTTCTCCTGAGGAAAAATACGTAATATATAGTCGCTCGCAAGCTTGTCTATATCCTTGGCTGGGGTATATTTAAATCCGTTCTTGCCGGGGGCGTCATATACTGAAAAACTGGCAACTATATTGCTCAGAATAGCCTGAGACCGCTGATAAACATTGGACGAAACGACTATCCTGATTAGAACTTCATATCCAGCTTCTCTGGTTTTAGCATCAATTGAGTCCAGGGTAGCCTGCTCTAAATTAGAAAGTTCCTTTTTCTTTTCCTCTTTTTTCTCTTCTACTGGCTTAGCAAAAGCCATGAAAAAACTCTTCGCCCAAGATCCGGCAACTGCGCCGGTACTTTTTTTGTTGCCGTTTCTTTTTCCTTCGGCTACGCTCTTGGATTGTTCACGCCAGTGCTCAAACGCCGGGCGCATTAAGATCTGTATGGCAGCCCCGTCTTCTTTACTGAGGCTAGAAAGGGCATTGAGTAAGGCTTGCATGCCGTCCCTTTTGGTATCTTCGTAAGTAGCTATAGGATAGGCAAATGATTGTTTTAAGTGTATTTCACCTCCTAAGGTGCCCGGGGTCTTACCAACCCTGCTGAAAATATTGTGTTCGCCCACCTCATCAAGCCGAGCGGATGGGTATGAGCTTACTATTGCCTGCTTTACGACCTCAACCATAGACACCGGTACAAGGGCGTAAAAATATACAAAGCCCTGACTGCCAATTATTTCAAAAGCAAAGTGTCTTTGTCCGTAAAAAAATTTCTCTTTTACCCCCGACTTTACCGTGCCGGCAATAATGTTATATATCGTTTGAGCCCTGGATATAGTTTCCTCTACTACGTCCCGCGTATCTCTGCCGTTGCCCTCAATATCTTCACTTGAAGGTGGCAAATGAATAAATAGGGGCACCATTTTTAGCCCCCTCTCGATATTTTTTCGCTCTCTAAGTACTTTCCTGACCTGCAAGAAGGTTATACCGGCTAATATAGCTATAACAATTACGGTAATTAGTATATAAATTACTGCGTTCATATATATTTACGTCGACTTAAGCGTCTTTTGATACCGCTTCTGCAAGTATTCTCCTTTTAATAAAGCGAGTTGCCTGGACTTCTCGTATGGGTCGCCGTTTGTAGCTTGATTAATCTCCCGCACCCTATTAGCCCACTCTTTCTCCATCAAATCTATATCATTAGCCACGGCCGGAGATGCGACATTTTGAACAGATGTTGAGTCCTGAAGATACTGCGGATTTGTAGCCATTGGAGGAGCTGTAAAGGTTGGAACACCGCCGTTAACCGGTTGGGGTTGATCATTCTGAGCCATAATCGGATTATTGACAATTCCACCCGTAGCCTCACTGTTAATAGGTGGCAAATCAAAACTCGGCATGCTCTGTTGGGGATCCATGCATACTATTATACAGTTCTTGACCTGTTAGGGTTAAGATTGAAGTTTTTGGGGACTAACTCTTGTGAAGTAGAAATATGCCACTGCCGTTAATGCCAGCAGTGCAACAATGTCCCTAAACGATAACTGTCCTAGGGCTTGGAGAATTAAAACCATAGTAACTAGAGCACTTGTAGCTACAATGACAAGATGACGCTCCTCCTTTATAAAGCCAATAGCTTTAATTACTCTGGCGCCAATTTTGCACAATAAATAAACACTCAGACCGCACAACACAAATCCTAATAACATTAATGTGGCCGGGAGCTTATATGGATCATTAAGTAAAAAGAAGAGCGCATCAGCCAATATAAGCATAATTATTAATAATATTTTACGTACGGGAGTGTTCGCGCTTATGCGTTTCATTGGCCGGAAAGTATTGCTGAATTTATAAAGTTACTTAATTTTTAAAGAAATTTGGAGCCTAGGTGATAAATCCGCTCTAAAATTATGATTAATAAGCGCTTATCACCCACGGCTAAGACTGACCGCTCAAACCGCCCGTTAAGGCGATAATGAGCGACGATCAACTTCCATCTCGCATGGAAAAGTTGTTTAAATTGTAAGTTGTTTTTGTTTTTGGACTTACATAAATAAACTACCATGGCGGCACTAAAATGTCAAGAATGTGTAGTGCCCAAGCTTAGGCGACAAGTATGTCCAGCCATTTATAGTAATATTACGATGACTATAGGATATTTTAGATTCAAAGTTCACCCAAATTCATTTAAAGCATAGGCATGTTATTATTAGCCAGTGTACGGCTATGTATTTGCTCCAGTCCTCGCTATAGCAATAATAGCGATTGTAAAACGTCAGGATAAGCTACCGCCATTTAAAGCTTGGCTGTATTGCTTTTATGCCTACTTGCTTCTTAGCTTGGGTTTGTTAGTTTGGGTCTATCTGCTTAGCTTTACAAGCATTAATACAAACGGCTCACTGTATCACTTTTTAGGCTTATTCCCTTTTCTTGCTTACCTCGCCATGATTTACGTAGCAGTTAAATTAGCTGACTCCTATAAGGCCAGCTCTACTAGAGTTACTGTTTTTCAAAAGATTTTATATTACTTAGCAGGAAGTTTAGTTATTATTATTCCCATTGGGGTAGCGATTTATTTTTATTACGGCCTGAGTCACCTAACCTTTTAACTCTAAACATAACTACTTATGCATTCCATGCTAGTTTTACTTGCTATCATGTTGTAGCCGCGTAATATTATAGATTTTGTATTTCGTTGTAATCTTCAGGCATAGACTTCTCAAACACCACGGCCGCATAATGGCAATATTTGGTAATTTTAATTTTGTGCCGCCAAAAGTTATGCACAGGTTTAGTAAAAATTTAAGCACAAAGAATATTGACGAGGTATGTTTGAGGGGATATATTATTCATTAGCACTTGAATAAAAAAAGTGCTCAAAAACAAAAAGCAATCTGAAACAACGGCTTCTCGCAAGCCGTTGTTCCATGAAACTCAACAAAATCTGTTTAAACAAACCCAAACAACTAAAGCTTGCCCCGCCCCCAAGGCCGACGGGGCTGTTTTTTGTTTGGGGGCGTTGACCCCTAGATGTTCATCTGTTAAAATCCATCATTAATAAGCCAATGAGGAGAAGATTATAACCAAGGTTACCCGCGTAAACGAACAGATACGCGCATCGGAGCTAAGGGTCATAGACGAAGCCGGTAATCAGCTCGGTGTCCTTAGTAGACAGGAGGCCTTAGCTAAGGCTAGAGAACAAGATTTAGACCTAGTTGAAGTATCGCCCGATACAAATCCGCCAGTCGCACGAATTGTTAACTGGGGGAAATATAACTACCAGCGCACTAAGCAGCAGCAAAAAAATCGTAAGTCGCATAAATCGACTGAGCTTAAGCAAATGCGCTTTGGGCTTAAAATCGGCGAACACGATTTAGCAATCAAGCTAGGAAAAGTCGAAAAGTTTTTAGCAGAAGGTCATAAAGTTAAACTGGTTATAGTTTATCGGGGGCGGGAACAAGCTCATCGAGAACTCGGCTTTAAGCTGGCAGATAAGGTTATAGCGGGCTTTGCCGACAGGGCGATCGTCGAACAGCAACCACTACTCGCCGGAAGACAATTAAGTTTTGTGCTGAGAGGCTCAGGACACACTAAATAATTCATAATATTTAAGGAGATATATGCCTAAGTTAAAAACTCATAGCGGCACAAAGGATAGAGTCAAAATAACCAAGAACGGGAAAGTACGTGCCGGACACCCTAACATGAATCACTTTCTAGGTAAGAAGAGTGGCTCAAGAAAGCGCAGTTTGAGCGGGTTAAAAACCCGATCAGGTTCTTTTGCTAAAAATATTAAACGTTCAATGGGAGCATAAGCCTTATAGGCGTTAGGAGAAATTAATAATGAGAGTAAAACGAGGCGTTACAGCCCACAAAAAGCATCATAAGATTCGTAAAGCTACAAGAGGCTATTCGCATCCCAACCGGGTAAGTGTAAAAAGAGGTAAGCAGGCAGTGACCCGTTCTCTGCAGAATGCCACCAGAGACCGAAAGACAAAGAAGCGCACTTTTAGACAACTCTGGAATGCACGAATTAATGCTGCTGCCAGAGATAACAACACTACCTACAGCAAGTTAATTTCCAGCCTTAAAAAGGCTAATATAACCTTGGACCGCAAAATACTAGCCGAGCTAGCAGTAAACGAGCCGCAGGCGTTTTCAGAAGTAGTTAAGGCAACTAGCCTTAAGTCTAAGTAGTTTTTTAAATAATATATTACTAACGAGGAGCCAGATTATCCGTAAGCCGGGTTCTGTTTTAGTTGGTCATCTATCTAGTCCTGAAGTTGCCTTCAGGATCAAGCGGATTTAATGATGAATCCTTATGAGCGGGACACTTAAGGCTTTAGGCCTTTAAAATCCATCTCCTTGCAGCAGACAGGGTTTACCCCTACCCGATATCACTAACGGGTACTGTAGGCTCTTACCCTACTCTTTTCACCCTTACCTTTAAAACAAAGGCAGTATAGTCTCTGTGGCACTTTCCCTGGGCTTACACCCGGTCGCCGTTAACGACTGTCCTTCCCTTTGCTGCCCGGACTTTCCTCATGCCTTTATGTAGACATGCGACCAACCGATAATCTGGCTCCTACTATTATACTAAAATTAACCGCTTATGCCCAGTTCTTCATCTAGAGCACGGTTGACTGCCGCATCGGCCAGTTTATTAAGCTCTCTTGGAACATGAGTAAAGGTAATGTGTTTAAAGTCTTTTACCAGGTCTTTAATTGCCGCATGTATTGGCCACAAATCGCGGTTACGCACCTTAAAACTACCCCGCATTTGGTTTATTACTAATAAGCTATCCATATATACGTCTATGTTGCTTATCTGGCGCTTTTTGGCCTCCTCCAGGCCAAGCTTTAGAGCAGTATACTCTGCCTGATTATTTGTAGTTATTCCCAAATACACGCCCTTATCTTCTAAGATCTTATCGGCTTCGTCTAGTAAAACATAGCCGCTGGCACTTGGTCCGGGATTTCCCCTTGATCCACCGTCGGCATATAGCTTTATCTTCTTTTTCACCTTTGCTGGCAGCTCATTGTCTTCCGCCCATTCGCTTAAAGGCCTGCCTTCTTTAATAAGTTTATCGATCTCTTCCGCAATTTCTTTATCCTTTGGCGTAATATGCTCGTTTTGATCACGTGTAGATAGCCAGATCTGAACAACCGAACCCTCGTTTTCCCACCTCAAGTGATCACTCTGATCCTTTATGGTCTTAGCTACCTGGGACATAAAACTAAAAGCCTCATTGAAATCTTTGAAATTAAATTGCTTAAAGAGACTATGTTTTGTTTCTTGCCACATATTGAATTTTAAAATCCGTTAACTTTTATAGTATAGCCCGGTATTGGATTATGCTAAAAACTAAAGGCGGGTTTATCTTTTAAATCCGGTAAAGAAATTACTATTATATACTGCGCACTTCAATTTCCTTAAAATTTATATCCAATAGTTTTTATCATTAGTCATAAAATAGCTTGCTTTACGCTCGATTACCGTAGCAACATGAACTGCATCGTGGCCGCAAAGCTGTTTACCACAGCGTTTAGCTAAGGATGCTGCCCGCTTAGCAATATTTAGATTAACTGGTATGAATTTTGTGGCACTCAGGTCATTTAAGATGTTTATCAATAATTTGTCTGAATCATTACCGTTAAGCGCAGCTCCAGTCATTAACTCTTGCCAGGCAAGAATAGACAAAATAGAGTAAAGTTAATATTTTTATTTTATTTGTAGACCAGGAGCGATTAAACTTGAATAGCTATACGGGCTTCTTGAATCGCTAAAACAATACTGGTTTACAGATTACCTTGAAGATAAAACAATAACTAAATACACCAATACCTGCTTGACTACATCCTGTAACTAATCTCTAAGAAGTGTCTCAATAAACTCGTTCACTTGTTCTAAGACATCATAAGGAACCTTTTCAACGAAAGATACATTCCTTATAGTCCAGTCAAGATTCTTTACTTGGTCAGCTAACACAGCCCCATCAATTTTCTTAGCCAAAACTCTTACCTCAAAGGGGTATCCCTTAACCTTGGATGTTATTGGGCATGCAAGCATCAATTTAGAATTCCTATTATAGCTCTTAGGTGACAATACTAGCGCTGGCCTTACACCTGCTTGTTCGTGTCCTTGCTGGGGATTAAAATTTAGCCAAACTATATCACCTCTATCGGGTATATATTTGCTTACCATACCTCTCCGCCCACTGGTTTACCCCAATCAAGTTCTTCATGTCTATTATCTGGCGTTATTGCAGCTACTAAGTACTTAAGAGATTGTTTCTTGGCCTTTTTAGGACGAATGGTAGCAACTAATCCGTCACTAGTAATCTGTATTATGCTATTTTCTGATAAATCCAAATCTTGAGCTACCGAAGAAGGTATTCTTAGAGCTAAACTATTGCCCCATTTTTTAATACTAGATGTCGTTGTCATAATCTTGTCCTCCGCTCTTATGATATACAAATGTATATACATTGTCAATTATAAATATAAGGACTTTGGTCGGGGTGACAGGGATTGAACCTGCGACCTCACGGCCCCCAGCCGTACGCGCTACCACTGCGCTACACCCCGCAACCTTACACTAACATAAAAAGCCGGGCTGCCGAGCTGATTAACCTGAGATCCCTCAGGTGGGTGCCCGCTCGCGTTAACCACGGTTGACACGGTAAAGGCTCCCTATCTATACGTATTCAGATAATCATTACTCGGCTGGAGTTAAATGTTTAGCCCCTAACCCGACCTAACTTCCATTATACCTAAAAAAACAAGTCAGAGACTTATAACAAAATTGAGCACTGAATTCTCGATACCTACAATATACGGCGCAATAAACTCAAACAGGATTAAGATAAGCAACAGAACAGCTATAAATCCCATTGACTCTATGCGCTCCATTACGCGGCGCACAGACTCCGGTGCAAAGGCGTAAAGAACCCTGGATCCGTCAAGCGGAGGAAAGGGAATTAAGTTAAATACCATCAAGATAACATTTACTTGGATAAACAACCCCAGAAATTGTATAACCTGCGCGTTACCGTTTATGAATAAGTGCAGCAATAAGGACCCGACTATCGCCAGTAAGAAATTAGTAACAGGGCCGGCAATTCCAACTAACGCAGCACCATAGTCATCAAATTTTAAGCGATCCGGGTTATACGGTACCGGTTTGGCCGCCATTATTGGTGGAATGTGGGCTATAACCAGTATTACGGGAAGCAAAATGGTAGTCATTACGTCAATATGCTTAAGTGGATTAAGCGTCAATCTGCCCATATCCGCCGCAGTAGTATCGCCTAGCGCCCTTGCGGTAACACCGTGCATTACCTCATGAATGATCATGCTGATCAACAGAGCTAGTATGAAATATATTATTTCTGTAACCGTCAGGCTGCCAAACATGTTTTTTAGTATACCTTAAGAACTATAATTTTCAGATTGACTATCGGTCCGACTTTAAGGTAGAATGACCGTTGAATTTGAGGAATAAATTATGCAGAAATGCGATTTGACCGGTAAGAGCAAACAATACGGAAATAATGTAAGTATTTCCCAGCGACACACTAAAAGAGTCTGGAAGCCTAACCTGCAAACCAAGACGGTTGTTATTGATGGCAAAAAAACTACTATGAAGTTGAGCACTCAGGCAATCAGAACGCTCAAAAAGAAAAACCTGATAAATTCTTAATCTGACTTTAGTACGACCAGTTGAGTAACCTCGCTAAGGTCGGCAGCTTTGAGTCGTAGTTTGCTTAGAGGCTCCCTTGGTTCCATGCCTAGCTCGCTTAGAGCTTCTGCTAATGACATCTGCGGAACTGGGAATTTAAGGCTTTTATCGTCATAGTGTGTCGGGATAATCAATTTCGGCTCAAGCTCTTTAATTATTGTTAGTGCGCCCTTTGGATCTAGCGTATAGCCGTGTCCGCCGACCGGAATTACTAACACATCAATCATCCCAACTGCTTCAAGCTGATTATCATTAAGCTCAGGAAATATATGTCCGGTAATTAATAAGTTAATATCAGCTACTGAAATCTTGTACATAACTGCTTGATTTGTGCCCGATTCATCTGTATGCGCCCGCGCCTCAATACCGTTAATCGATATATCTGACACTTCATATTCGCCAGGACTATCTATAATTAATCGAGGCTCTACATCTGTTATTCCGACTGATGACGTAGTATATAGAGCAACATCTCCGTTCCTTAGAATATTCTTTTTTCCTAGCTGCTTAAGGTTGTCGTCAAGCACTATTCTGGTAGTCTTATAGCTTAGGCTTAGACAATTGGCTCCATAGAACTGTATATCCATAATCTTTCTCTCACTTTCGCTTAGACGTTAATTAGACCCTGCCTGTCCAGCAATATATGGGTTTTCGAGTTTAGAATTTTAGTCACGAACCGATCCCTTATTTGGCTCCTGTATATAAAATCATCAAGCTTCATGACCGAGTAGTTAATGTCCTTACCCTCGTCCTCTTCCAGTGAGGCAATGTACTTATCTACGGCATTTTTGTTAACGTTGCCGACAATCAACACATCTACTGGAGAACTGGCATCACTAGTAAACAGCCCGCTAAATACTACAAGTTCGACGTGTCCAAGCGCTTTAAATTCCTCTTCTACTCCCTCTTCTGTGCCAACTTTATTGCTGGACTTAGAGGCGGCACTGCTTTTTCCTCCAAAGATCGTCAGTAACGGGTCGTAATACTCATACTTCTGATTAACTTCATAGTAGAGTTTATTATTGGTATTGTCTGAAGTTATGATACCAACGTTAAGCAAATTAGAAAGCTCACGTCTTACTGAATTTATCTGCTCCCCGATTTTTCGGGTTATTTCCCTTACGTAAAACGCCCGGTTAGGGTTACCATAAAATAGCTTCAGTAGCTTCACCCTAGTCTTGGAACCAAAGAGTTGTTCGATCATAGATATTATTGTAACAGCACTTCATCAAACAGAAACGTTTTTACTCAGGAACGTTGTTATTAAAGCATCTACTTGTGAAAGATTAACTGGGGTGGTAAACCAATGAATACTTTTGTTTCTTTTAAACCAGCTTTGTTGCCGCTTGGCTAAATCGAGGGTATCTTTAATTATTCGTTCCCGTGTTGTAGTTAGATCCTGGTTGCTCGTGAAATACAGGCGCCACTCATGGTAACCAATACCTTTAAGGGCTTCGCAACCCCAACCATATTCCTCACTAAGGTTCTTTACCTCCCCCTCTAACCCCTGCGCCAACATTTGATCCACGCGTTTGGTTATAGACTTAGTCAGCTCTTTTCTCTCCGGATTAAGTCCAATTATTAAAGTGGAGTCTCTAAGACTAGTTCGTGTTGCTATGCCGCCATTAGTCTCTATTAGCCTAATTACTCGGCGCTTATTATTCTTATCAATTGAATCAAGATCCAGCTCCTCGTCTAAAGCCAGCAGCTGCAGATCCTGTAGCGGCAGAGCGTTTAGTCTTTCTCTTTCGCCGCGTCCCGAAGCGGGCAAAAAACTATAATCGAAGAGCAAGGAATCAACGTATAGCCCGCTGCCGCCTACAATTATCGGAAGATGATTTCTCGAGTATATGCCTTCTATTGCAGCTGCTGCCCTTTTCTTATATTCTGCGGCTGAAAAGTTATCATCAGGTTCAATGATATCTATCATGTGATGCCTCACGGTCTGTCTATCTTTAAGCGAGGGTTTCGCCGTCCCTATATCCAGCCCCCTTCTAACCACCCATGAATCAGCACTAACTATTTCTCCACTAAACTTAGCCGCTAGCTTTAGAGCGAGCTGGCTTTTACCGGTCGCTGTAGTGCCGACTATAGCAAGCAACGGCTTAGTTATTTTGTTTTTGGCCACCATATTAAACTTTCAATCGGCGCTCTGTTATTGGTAATTTTAATCCCTTCGTTCTCTAAGGCAGCAAGATGACCTCTTCGTCCTCCCGGATAACCGCTAGCTAGATATCCCTTCTTGTTAACTACTCTCTGCCACGGTAAAGCGGGATCGCCATAGTGGGCAATTCCACCGACTACCCTTGCGGCTCTTGGGCTGCCGGCTAGGGCTGCTATTTGGCCATAAGTCATTAACCTGCCTCTTGGAATCGATTTAACCAAGGCGATTACTTCGCTGCGAAAATTTAGCGTTCGTTCATACATTAAAGTGATGAGTGCGTAGTTCTGGATTTTGCTTCATTTGCCACGGTTTTTAAGAACTCGCTGACAGATAAGGGGTCCTTACGCTCCTGAATCACCATATCGCTACGTATCCGCGGCAGCACATCTCCGCTGTTTACTTCCTTAGGCCCTATTACTAGGACATAAGGAACTTTCATTATTTCAGCACTACGAATTCTCTTACCTACCGATTCATTATCATCATCAAGCCTAACCCTTAGAGATAAGCTTCTTGCATCTTCTATTAGCTTATTCGAGAAGTCCTCTATGGCTTTATCCTGGTTTAAGGTAATTATCCGTATCTGCTCGGGAGCCAGCCATATCGGGAACCTTCCGCCAGTATGCTCTATATACACACTCAAGAACCTCTCGATTGAGCCAAGTATAGCCTTATGGATCATTACCGGACGTTTTTGCGAGCCGTCTTTGTCTATATAGGCAAGATCAAACCGTTCTGGCTGAACATAGTCCAGTTGAATAGTTGCACACTGCCACTTACGACCCAACCCGTCTTTAACATGAATATCTATTTTCGGTCCGTAAAAAGCTGCCTCTCCTCTAACTACTTGGTAGCTGAGGTCTTCCTCCTTAGCAATGCGTTCAATGGTCTTCTCTGCATCATCCCAAAGCGCCCTATCTCCAAAGTACTGGTCGCTATCGTCTCTGAAGGAAAGATCAACCAGTAATGGCATATCTAATACTAGATACATCTGCTTAACCATACCGATGATTGATCTGAACTCATCCTCAACCTGATCAGGGCGCACAAACGCATGTGAGTCGTCTTGGGTTAACGACCTAACCCTTGATAGCCCATGGAGTTCACCGCTTTTTTCATCACGATACATGGTAGTCGTCTCCATATATCGCTGAGGCATGTCCCGATAGCTGCGCGGGCGGGAAGCAAATATCTGTGTAACATGGGGGCAGTTCATTGGTTTTAGCATGAATTCGTCATCCGACTCTATACTTTTAACCTCAAACCTTTCAGGGTATTTTTCATAATGGCCCGATTTCTTGTAAAGCTCTACTTTGGTAATATGCGGAGCCCAAACCGCCTCATAACCCCCTGCTGCTTGTAGCTCTTCGGAGAAGGCCAATAACTGATTCCTTATAACGGTTCCCCTGGGTGTAAACAGCGGCAGCCCTGGCCCCACCAGATCCGACAAAACAAATAAGTCTAACTCCTGACCGAGCTTGCGGTGATCATTCTCCTGGGCTTTCTCTAATCCCTCTAGATATGCTTCTAACTCTTTATCGGTTGCAAATGCTACACCATAGACCCTTTGCAGCTGATCCTTATGTATGTCTGCTCGCCAATATGCACCACTAACTCTAAGCAGCTTAAAGGCACCGACTTTACCGGTTGATTCTACGTGCGGCCCCTTACAGAGATCCACAAAGTCTCCACTCTTATAGAAAGATACGCTTGAGACTTTTGAGTCACCGGATGCAATCCGACCCATCTCTTCAACTTTAAGGTCTTTCGCATTAGTAGTTCCGGATCGCTTTAGATCGTTAAGCAGTTCCGCTTTGTACGGTTGAGCATTATCCTCCGCCCACTTTATGGCCTCCTTAATAGGCAGATCATATTGCTCAAAAGCAACATCTTCTCTAATAATCCCGCGCATCTCGGTTTCTATTCGAGTAAGGTCGTCTTCCGACAACGCATAATCCGGAATTTTAACATCGTAATAAAATCCTTCTTCGGTGGTAGGACCAACTCCGAACTGTGCCCGGGGCCATAACTTTTGAATCGACGCGGCTAATATGTGCGCCAAACTATGCCTGAATGCAACAATTTCTTTCTCTGACATATCTGTAACTGTAACAATTTCAAGTAATAAATAAAAGCGGTTGAATGATCTCGCAAATTCATTCAACCGCTCAGCTCAATGTTTTGAGGAGAAAACAATCTCGACAAAACCTCACCTGTGATGACTATCATATCAAGGATAGTACTATTAGGCTAGCATATATTTGCTGTATTTTGCACACTTATAGGTGTGGATAAGTATTTTTTGTTTATATCAAATATGGGCTTAAGCATAACGCGCCTTAGTTATAAATACAGCTCCCTTTTGGGAGCTTGGTGGGCGATATAGGACTCGAACCTATGAACCTCTCCCACGTCAAGGGAGCGCTCTAGCCAACTGAGCTAATCGCCCTTTTTATCCAGAATTCCTAGTTACTATACCATCCCAATCTGTAAATACCAAAGCTTCAATCGCTTGACATGAACCACTATATCAGGTAACATTTCCTGGTTAAACGGAGCAAAAGTGGAGTTTTGAGTACCGTCAAGGCAAGCGTGCTCGGATCCTTTCAGTTGTTTTACGAAGACCTGGGATCTAAGCCAACAAATCGCATCAGGCGACCAAGGTAAATAGATTACAAAAACAGTGTAGAGAACCGAAAACTGTCGGTTCTCTTTTTATATATACACAATTAAATACAGTTATGCACTGGCAATATTAATTGCGCTATGACAATATATTGTCATGGTTTGTATATATTGCGGATCTCAAACCCAGGTTATTAATTCTAGATCCAGACAAAGAACTAACCAGACATGGCGCAGGCGCCTATGCCCTACATGTAAAGCAATATTTAGCACTACCGAGAGCGTTAACCTTTATCAGGCCTGGTCTGTGAAAAGCATATCGGGAGAGATTAGCGAATTTATGGAGGAAAAGCTTTTCTTAAGTATTTATGAAAGTCTGAAGCATAGAAAATCGCCGATAATTGATGCTAGGTATATAGCCGCTACGATAATAACCAAATTATCTAAGGTCGCAAAAGATGGCCTTTTGGACCAAATGCAAATTATAGACTCGGTGCTTGAAAGCCTAAACCACTTCGATAAAGCAGCGGCCACTCACTACGCCGCTTTTCATAATCAATCAAATTAATTGGAGTGCTTAGACTAACTGGGATCAGGCCTAGTGCTTATAACCTTACCCTTTTCTACTACAACCGCCTTCTCGGTAACATCAAACTTACTCAGATAACGCTTAAACATTAGCCTGGTCTGAGAATTAAAAGCCGCTAAAGAAGCAAAGGCAATACTCGTAACTGGTGCTAATACCCACTGAACCACCATAAGAACGGAACGATGTCGACGGTAACGCCTGGGCCTAGGCGGCAAAGTTACCATGCACACATAAACCGTAGCCAATAGACCTATCAAGCCTACTCTTTGAATTCTACTAACTATCAATGGTATCTCGTTAGCTGCAAAGCTTTGCGGACTGATTAGGGGTGGAATGAATGCCGCACCGAAAACTAGAATGGTACCCGTAGCCCAAGTAACATGCCCTTCTAACAGATTGAAGAACTTACCTATTAGATCTGCTTTAGGAATAGAATTCTTCCTGAAAAACCCTTTATCTGCCACATAGGCGACATCTGAAGCGCCGTAAGTCCATCTTCTAAGCTGAGTAAATTGAGCTTTAATGGTCTTAATATAGCCTTCGGCCAAAACCGCATCCTGATAGACAGGAATACTTAAAGGATATACCTGGTAGTCCCCGTCAAAATGAAAGTAGCTGCGCCAAAAATGGTGCCCGTCTTCAACAATAGTTCTAACACTCCAAAAGTCCATGTCTATTAAAGCCCTCATGGACTGGGCATGGGCTGAGAAATTGCGTACCCTGTGCGGCCTTGTAGTACCCACTATATAAAATACCGTGTTTCCGGTAGCAATCACCCTCATCATTGTCGGAGCATCCCATATGTTGTTAGTAAACATCGGTAAAGGCTGGTAGGAAGCCCGTATAGGATCGGACACTAGACAAAACGCATAACTAACCGCCAAAAAATAACGTTCGTCAGGACGATTGTCCGAATCTAGAGTTGTAACAATGACGGTTTCGGGATCTATATTCTTAGACTCCAGATACGTTTTAAGTTGTCGCCCGGCATAAGTAATATTCGACCCCTTGCCTATTACTTCTCCCGGGGTATTTGCGGGATGTTTAACCGCAAACATGTCCATAAACTGACTCTTATAATCATCTACTAGGTCAAGAACACGCTTCTCTGTCTCCTCGCCCGCCCTGCCCTCATAAGCGATTATTAGAATGAGGCGAGAGTTGTCGTGATGCCCGTTAATAATTGAACGGATGGTAGGCTCTAGCACTTCTCGTCCCTCGTTTACGGTGGCAATAATTGCAACATGAATAAGTTCAGATGGCTTAAACGGATTCGATATGGTTTTTTTTCTTTCAATATTTCTCATATGCCACTGAGGCCGTTTTACTCCGTCACCTTCGACTATGCCATTACGCTCAACGTCTTCAATTAAAGCTCTCCAGTCCAGCTTTATGTCTCTTTTCATCATCCTATAGCCCTTAAACCCGGCAAGACTAAAGCCGACAGAACGGACAAAGTAAATCAACAGGTAGGCTAGGATGAAGACTACTGCAGCAGTTATATTTATGAAGCTAAGTATGATGGGCAGCAATAGTAGTAACCAGCTTAAAGCACCTGGTAAAATTTCAAATAGCCGGTAATGTCCGTGGCGGTCTTTCTCATAAGGTATCTCAATATCTTTCATTGTCTCTAGTGCAAAGCTAATAGCGCATTGCTTACAATAATGTCTAAAATTGTAAGGATGATTCCGGCCGATAATACGCCAATGGACAAATTCCGATTTATAGAATACGCCCTAACACTAATCGCTACGCTAATAGCTAAAATTAGCAATGCAAAGATCCCGAAACTAATCATTTCGCTTATACTTCCGGTCTGAAAAGCGCTAACTCCCAGGTTAGAACGATATTGAATTATATAACTGCTATTGTGTGAAGTAGATAGTCTTAAAAAAACAAAAATGGCCGTAAATAACGCCAGAAAAACGTTACTTGTGAGCAAAAACAAAACAAAATGATCTCGGAAATAAGTCCTCGTGGTTGCCATATATACTGGGGTATATTGTAACAGCTTTTGCTATAATTACGGATAATTTGATGCCACCTTAGCTCAGTCGGTAGAGCGACACATTCGTAACGTGTAGGTCGTCGGTTCAATCCCGACAGGTGGCTCCAGCGGGTGTCGTATAGCGGCATTATATGGCCTTCCCAAGGCTGAGACAGGGGTTCAACTCCCCTCACCCGCACCAGGAGTATTTTAATACAGCCTTCGTTCTGGTATTATTACCCCTGTCGTTTATGCGGGCTCGTAGTGAAGAGGCCTATCACGCCTCCCTGTCACGGAGGAGATCGCCGGTTCGAATCCGGTCGGGCCCGCCAAGTTTAACTTGACAAGTAATAGTCATATAAGTTAAACTTAGAGCATGACCGTTATAACAACTAAACAACTACGTGAAAATATGCAGCAAGTCATTCGTAACTTACGGCAAGGAAAGTCTGTCCAGTTAAGTTACAGACACAGTGTTATTGGAGTTTTGCAGCCAGTGGAGCCCGTTCACGGAGCATTGCGACGTGGCTCACCAGAGGCTATTCGCAGGAGCCTACAGAGTTTACACGATGCGCTCGCAAGCTATGCGGTAAAAGATGACAAGCGTAGCATCAAAGAACAAATTACTGAGCTTCGAGACAGAAAGTATTACAACAAATGACCTTTGTTGACGCTAACGTGCTATTGGAAGTGATTTTAAGACGTGCTCGAGCAACCGTTTGCGAAGATTTTCTTAATAGTGATGAAGACAAGGCTATTTCAACTCTTACGCTTGACTTGGTTATGTACTTTGTCGAGAGAGACAAGTTACCTTGGGAACCTGTCAAAGCGTTTCTAGGAAGTTTCGTCTGGCTTCCAATTGTAGATGCTGATGCGCAATGGGCGTTCGCACGTTTTAATGGCAAGGATTTTGAAGACGCCTTTCAAGTGGCTTGTGCGGTCCGAGAAAATTGTAGCCGACTAGTCACTTTGGACGAACCTTTATCTAAGAAATATTCTAATGATATGGCTGTGGTGTTGCTTCGTTAGCAAAATAGTTCCACACCTGCAAAGCTACGGCCCGCCAAGCATACGCACTTTAATTGTTGAGTGCTTTTTTATTTGGTAATATTGACAAAGTTATCTCTAAAGCGTACACTATAAATATAATTAAAAGGATAATTATGGTAACAGTTACTGCAAAGAAGTTGAGAAGTAATTTAAGTGAATACTTAGATAGACTACAGAGTGGTGAAGAGGTTTTTATCATTCGCCATTCAGAAGTAGTTGGCTCACTCAGACCTGTACAAAATAATATTAAAGGCAACGGTGCTAGTGTTGCTGCAATGCTCAATCGTAACCGAAAATCATTTGCACGTAACAGGGGTTTAACAGATGAATATAAGACAACAAAAGAACTTTATGGCGAGGCTTTAGCAGAAAGAAATTCTTAGAAGTGAAACACGTTTTTATAGATGCCAACGTATTACTTGAAATACTTTTTGATAGGAAATTATCTGACAAATGCCAGTCTTTAATTCAAGACCCAGATAATCAATACTCCATTAGTGCTTTAACTGTGCATATTGTTTGGTACATGGCAGAAAGATATAAGGTTAATACTGAAGCTGTAGATAGTCTATTATCGGTATGGGAGGTGCTGCCTATAACTGAAAAAACCACGTCCACGGCACGTATCAGATACGACGGTAAAGACTTTGAGGATTGTTTACAAGCAATTTCGGCTGAAGAAGCGGTATGTGACGAGATTATTACAATTGATGGCCACTTCAAGGACTATAGTCACACAGAGCTACCAGTACTTATCATAAAATAGTTCCAGACTCCATTCGCCACGGCCCGCCAAGCATACGCTACCTCTGTTCGAAATTCACCTCAAACCGTACGTCACCACTGTTCAAAAATCCATTATTATAACGTGATGATAAAATGAAACTATGAGAATTAAAGAAGATTCAGATAGTTGGCGTGCAGGCGGCATATTAAAGCGTGATTTTAAACATGATCATAGCGAGCCAGCTATTAAGTTCCACTCAAGCAAAGATACTCGCAAGTTGTGTCGCGGTAAGGTTGGCATCAAACATAGAGTTATATGGTGAGTTGAGCAAGGTTTCTTTGATCACAATTATACGACGGGGAAGTGTTTACGCTGTGGCAAGATCAACTTCAGCAGAGTATAAATAATGGTATTGACAAAAAGTTTAGTAATACTATAATTAGTGGTATGAGTACAACGTATAGTATTACTAGCAAGTTCCAAGTCACTATTCCAAAGGAAGCAAGAGAAGAGTTGGGCATATCTGCTAATGATAAGGTTCAGTTCCGGACAGGCGATAGTTATTTAGTAATAGAAAAAGTCCCTTCCATGAAAGATGTAGCTAGTTCTATAGCAGCTGATATCAAGAAGCGTAATATTAAATCAGCTACAGATGAAGATATAAAAAATGCTAGGTTTAGCTTTTACAAAAAAGGACTTAAATGGCAGTAGCAATAGACAGCTCTGTCCTAGTTCGTTACTTCACCAAGGATAATGAAGAGTTATTTGAGAAAGCTTCAAAAATGATCACAGAAGCTAAACCGAATAGCATATTACTAGATAGGGTAATATTTGCTGAGTTTGGCTATGCTCTTAGGTCTGTGTATGAATTAAATAAAAAACAAGTTGTTCAAATATATGAATCTTTACTCTCTAGTAATATATTCTCAATTCCAGATAGGGAACTTCTTGAAGCAACCGTAGAATTGTTTAATAAAGAGAAGCCTTTATCGTTTGAAGATTGCTGGCTACTGGCATTAAGGGACAGTAAAAAGGTTTCAGATATTCTAACTTTTGATGACAGTATCCTAAAGAGGGTAAAGGCCGATAGCTAATTTTCGAAGTCCGACTCGATGTCCCGCCAATCTGTATTTTCAGAGCATCTTACTCTTTGTATTGAAACACAAATACTTGACAATGTAAGTACAATGCAAACTATGGTACAAGGAATTATTACTAAAACAGGTAACTCTTATGCTATACGTGTGCCTAAGCGGTATATTGACGATAACAATTTAAGACTAGGTGACACAGTAAACGTTGAAGAGCCTTTGATTAAACAACGACATGCACTTGATGCTTTAATTAACCATGGTAAAAAACGTGGGCCTATGAAGGGAGTTACCGACCCTAGTAAATGGCAACGTGAGCAGAGAGTTTGGGAAAACAGAAGAGATAGTTTACAACATGATACTTTTAGACACTAATACCGTAATCTATCTACGTAATAATCAATTAAACGAAAAGGCGACTATACCCTCATAGCAAGTAAACCCTTTGTTAAAGTTAGCGCTCTATACCTAAGAGTGCTATATTTGTCATCGTCAATGGAGTTGCAAGTATTGCGAGACTATGTAACTGCAAAACCAAAATCTTACCAAACCAAGGCAAGATAAAAACACAAGGCCGATACCCACGTAGAGAAAATGGGGTCCATTCGCACTAATACGCCTTAGTTTCAATTAATTCTCCTTGCTTAGGTGATTCCAAACTATTGAACCATTACGTGGTATATTGACGAAGTACATTCATAGTAATACTATGTATGTATGAGCCAAATACCTGTAACAGTTAAGATAGACGCAGACGTAAAGCAGCAAGCCCAAAAGCTGGCCCAAAGGTTGGGTCTAAGTTTAAGTTCCATTGTGGAAAATAAGCTTAGAGAAGCTGTCAGTGAGCGAAGAGTAGTTTTTGAAGAAGAATATTTGCCAAATGAGAAGATCGCTAAAGAACTTGATAAGATAGAAGAAGATGTTAAGGCCGGACGAAACTTAAGCGGGCCGTTTAATACTTTTGAAGAGCTCGAAAGGCATTTGAATAGCCTTGGCCATGCAAGTTGAAACCCATAAACGTTATGACGCAATGTGGGCTCAGTTAGATAGTTACCAACAATCACAAGTGCTTACAGCTCTAAAGTTATTTATGACCAATCAAAACACAAAACAGCTTAGAATACATCAATTAAAGGGCAAGTATTACCCGCAGTATTCTATAAGTGCGGCAGAGGACCTCAGGATACACTTCCTGAGGCTTAAAAAGAATAGAGTTGTACTCATGATGGTAGGTACTCACGATCAACTTTACGCTTAGAGCTAAGATCGAGTTCCGCTAAATAGTTCCAAACCTGGACAGCTACGGCCCGCTATTATGCTTATGTTTAAACATCTCCAATAGGGGTATTTTTTATTTAAAATTGATATATGCGTCTATTTACATGCAGGCATTAGATTCTATATAATGCAGGCATTATGAGCAGTAAACTACAACTAACTATTAGGGGGCTTGACCCAACAACTAAGTCTGCTTTAACTAAAAAGGCTAATCGGCAAGGCATAAGCTTAAATCGTTACGTACTAAAAGCATTGCGTCAAAGTGTGGGTATCGAAGATAGCGATAAGCGTTATCTAGAGATGAAACAATTTCTCAGCAAACATAGAATAGGACAAGAAGACGAAGAATCATTAGAAGAGGCTTTATCGTGGTCTGATAGGGCCTCATTACTAAAACAGGACAAAGAATAATGACACTTGTTTTTGATACCTCGGCTTTATCTAATTTGCTGAGCGACAAGGATTATATCGTTAAAGCATTCTCAGAACAAAAATATGATGAGCTGTCTATACCTCTTGCTGTAGATGCCGAATTAAGATTCGGCTTTGCTAATAGTAGTAAGACAGCGAATAATCTAGAAACTTACGATCTATTTAAACAACAATTTCATGCCAGTATAACTAATCCCATCCAAGATACGTCAATTATTTATGCAGACTTAGCAACTTATGCCAGACAACATGGTTTAGCATTATCTAATAATGACTTCTGGATTGCCGCTACAACAATACAACTTGGTGGAGTTTTATTTACTAGGGACGGTGACTTTGGGGAATTGCCGCAATTAAGAGCTATTATAGTTAACGAACAGAACTAAACTCCATGAAATAGTTCCACTACAGCCCGCCATTATGCTTGTGTTTAAACATCTCGTTTTTACTGGTTGTTATTGCTGTATGAGATTGACTTACTTTCAATCTTATTCTAACGTATAGCTTATGTCTCCAGAAACACACGACACTATTCCAAACCCTTGGTCCAGCACCGAAGCGCTCAGCGCAGAAAGCGCAGCCCAAGCAGCCCCTGTAGACTATGCCGAACTAGTTAGCTACAGCTCCGTATTAATGCTGGGCGAGAATCACAGTGTAAAAGATAATCTTAAATATACAATGACTATAAAATAATATGACTACTAACGATAGACCGATACAGGCAAGCCTCATGGATCCGGGCAGCAGCCCGCCTGCAGAAATTAAAACGCATCCAGAGACAGACTATACATATGCATTTGTTGATCTTAATTACCGAAGAGAAAATTTAATAAAAGCATTGCAGTATTTTGGATTATCTAGCCAAAAAGAAGGCATGTCTACTGCAGTGAACTCGCCAAACCGCCGAGGAAGCATAATATCAAGGTATGGCAGGAATGCAGAACGAATAGTAGAAGGTGCAAAAAACAATGCAGAAAAATTAATGATTGAAGCTGAATCAGAATTAATAAAAGCAACCGGCATATTGGCGATAATGGATTCAGGCCTTATTAAAGAGCCGGAAGCAAAATCCCTGGCTAAGGCCTTCTTTAAAGACTTTAAAGAAAAGTACGCAGGTCCCGTAAATCGCAAAGCTCGTGATCAAAAAAAGGCACAACTTAGCTCCAAGCGCAGATATAGATTACCCAAAGAAGAAGCGAAAGATACATCAGCTTAACACTATGAGTAATTAAATTATTCAATATAAATAACTAGGTCGCCTAGATCTATAAATGAATAAAATAATGTGCTGGGTTAGCCTTCATTAAAGGCGCAATAAATGTAGATATAGGTTGAAGGTTAAAGGATATATGAGCTGCTTGAACCTTATTTCCCTGCTTAGATATCAGTTCTACGATTTCCAGAGTGTAGCCGGTGTTTATAATTCCTGAATGTTGTCCAGGCTTAAGTCTAAATAGCACCTGGGTAACTTGCGGTGCAATATTGGGATCGTTCTCGGTAATAGGGCCTGGATATTGTCCGCCACTGCTTTTAGTGGATGAGTCGTCAGAGACCTGTTTTGCTAAACTAGCGAAATCCGCTCCGTGATTTAAACTATTTAACGCACTCTGGGCTCTTTGCTCAGTTGATGTGTCTAATTTTGCGACAACAGCCTGCTGTAACATCTGTAATTTTAATTCCCTTTTAAAATCACCCTCATTCCAGCCCCAGAAATCATTTAAGACAGCGTTAAACTCCTGTTGATTTGATCCTAGACGGTTCTGGCTTTGTACCAGAGACACTTCTTGATTAACCTGTTGGTTGGATACGTTTACCTTATACTCGCTGGCTAGTTGCTTTACGTATGCGTCGGTTACGACTTCATTCATTGCCTGCTGCTTATACCTATCAAGCTGCAACTTTCCACTTTCAGTAGAAAAGTTCACCTGTTGTTGGGTCTCGTAATAGTGCATATACCTTCTTAGCTCAAAAAGATAGCTCTCATAAGAAACCCACGAACTTCCAACCTTAGCAACCGGTACTGGTATAACTTGAGTAACTCCGTAAATAAAGCCGTTAGTGTCCTGGAAATTATATAGAGCAAGCCCTAGGTATATAAAAAAGCCCGCAACAGCAGCCACAATAATAGAGGAAGAAATAATTACTATTCGCTTCCTGGAGTGCTGAAGAGGATAGATATACTTCCTGGCACTGGATAAGACATCCTCACGGTGCTCGGCAACCGTTTCGTTAGTAATCTTGGGGACGTTAGCAAACGCCTCCTTGAGCCTTTCCTCGGGTGCGGGGCGTCTCTTAAAGGGCTTAATGTTGCCCGGTAGTTTTGGTTTAGGTAATTTTACCTTAAGCTTCTTCAACTTCTTCTTCATCGGATTGTAGTTGCGTTTCCGCAGATCCTGGATAACTGACTGTGGTTATTCCGAGATCCCTCAATACACCTACCAGCTGCTTTTGTATTCTTGCAGGGTGGTGAACATCATGGATAACCACTTCGCCTACGTATGTCCTCATAGTAATTGTACCAAAACCCAGTAGGGTTGCCTGAATACCGGAAACTTCGTAACTTACCGACTGGATTTGCTGCAGTCCCAAGTCAGATACGCTTCTGGAAAATAAACCTTTTTGTCTGATCTGTAAGAACCTCTGCGTAGTAACTATAAAGACGCTGAAATACCAACCAATCCATGAAGGAAAAAATATAATAAGACCGACTAACGCTCCTACAACCAATCCGTCAATAAATACACCCATACCATAAGCCGGATGAACGGCAGCCGGTATCACCCCGAGAAGCGGCCCGAATAATCCGATAATTAATCCTTTTCGCATTACTATAGGATGTTTACGAAACACGAAGACTACATCTTCATCATCAAACTGATCAGCAAAATACTTTGATCCCCCATCGGACTTTCGCTTTGACATAACTAGAGATATTGTACTTCTTTTTTACTCTTATAGTTTAGTAATACGCCCGCAAATTGACAAATATATGCATGCTTGCTATCTTGCCTGCATGACTACACAACTAACTATACGTAACTTGCCCGAATCGGTTAATCTCTACTTAAGAAAAAAGGCTAAACTTAGTAACAAGAGCCTTAATCAGGTTGTGATTGATGAACTCTCAGAGAAAGTTCCCTTTATTAAGGAAGATCTTAAGTCTTCTTTGGATTGGTTTATCGGCAGTGGCATGGACAATGAGACCATAACTGCCCTAATAGAAGAAGATAAGCTTCAAAAAGATAAATTGAAAAAATAGAATGCTTTATCTTGATACTAATTTCTATACAGCAATTGCCAACGGTAAAGAAGAGGCCGTTACTATGCTTAAGGGAAGGCATGAATTGTGCCTACCTCTCCCTGTAGTCGCAGAACTTAAATATGGTTTTATAAAGGGATCGAGGAAAGAAATTAATGAAAGAGCCCTACAAAGGTTTATAGCTCAACCAAATGTAAGTATAGCCATACCCACAATGAAAACAACAGATATATATTCTGAATTGCAGCTATATTGTAACAAGAACGGTAAGGTGCTCTCCCATAATGACTTATGGATAGCTGCCCTAACCAAAGAATTCAAAGGAGTTTTAGTTACTTATGACCAAGACTTTGAGGTTCTAAAGAAAGTTATGCCTGAAATGTTATTTATAGTAGTAGCAAATTGATATGGCGCCCCTAGAAGGATTCGAACCTCCAGCTTCTCCTTAGGACGGAGCTGTTTTATCCATTGAACTATAGGGGCCTACTTTTTACCCTGAGTAAATTTATCATGAACCGTGTCGTAGTTAAAGATTTCGTCTTCACTAAACCAATGAGCTATTTCCAGTTTGGCCTCTGCGGCATCCCCTGACGCATGAATCAGGTTTGGCAAGGACATTGCTTTCTCGGTAGCATAAGCAAAGCTAATATGCGAATAATCACCTCTTATGGTGCCAGGCTGTGCCGCTTTGGGTTCTGTAGTTCCTACTAATTTCCTGACAACCGATACTGCTTCGATGCCCTCTAGGACCATAGCCAGGACGGGCCCTTCCTGCATAAACTCCAAAGTAACCTCAAATGCCTCTTGCCCGCGGCGGGAGATCATCTTGCCGATAGTCTCATAATGATGAAAATACTGCTCTTCAGTTGGCCTCAATATCTTGGCCGCAACTATCTTTAACCCTACCCTCTCAAAACGGGTAATTATCTCCCCCGTAATGGCTCTTTGCAGAGCATCGGGTTTAAGCAGTATTAGGGTTCGTTCCATAATATTGGATCATTGTAACAAATAACAATTAACTGACCTAGGCCATATATCACATTATGTCGTAAAATATACAGGTGAAGTTCAATAAAGCTAAAACTGACTTCTTAGAATATCTGGAGATAGAACAAAACCGGTCGCAGCGAACTATCGCCAACTATGACCATTACCTTACCAGGCTAATGGATTTTGCCGGAGATATTAACGTAGCCGATATTGACCCTGAACTAATCAGGCGATGGAGACTGTGGCTAAACAGGCTGGGAACAAATACAAATGACGAGCTTAGCTCGCTTACCCTTAACTACCACCTCATAGCCCTGAGAAGCTTTCTAAAGTTCTGCGCCAAGCGGGACATCGAAGCAATGGACGCCGCCAAGATTGAACTGGCTAAAACACACCGCAAACAAGTAACTTTCTTAAATGAAGACGAGATTGAGAGTTTGCTAAATCAACCGGATACAAATACTACAATCGGACTTAGAGACCGGGCAATACTTGAACTGCTATTCGCCAGCGGATTAAGGGTCAGCGAACTGGTCAACTTGGACCGTGGGCACATTAACCTAAAGAGGCGCGAATTTATGGTCAGGGGCAAGGGGCAAAAAGACCGACTGGTGTTTATAAGCCCCCAGGCCGTTATGTGGCTGGAGAACTATCTGGATAAGCGAACAGACAACTCCAAGGCCCTGTTTATCCGTTACAGCGGCAATAAGAAAGTTGACCTCAGCGGCAACTTCTATAGGCTGACCGCAAGAAGTGTTCAGCGACTTGTGGCCAGATATGCTCTGCTGGCAGGAATAACTAAGCACGTAAGCCCGCACACCATGAGACATAGTTTCGGTACGGACCTGTTAATGAACGGGGCAGACTTAAGAACGGTCCAAGTAATGCTTGGTCACAGTAACATCTCTACCACTCAGATATATACTCACATCACAGATCCGCACTTAAAAGCCTCTTACGACAAGTATCATCATAAATAGCTACTATTAGATAAAAGTTAGCTAAATATACTCTAAAGAGAATAACGCTTATGATATAATCTAGTCTATGAGCTTCTTAGATGGCAGTATTAGCGACTTTTTTGGTTTAGATATAGGTACAGGGGGAATACGCGTAGTAAAGCTGGCCCATCCCTCAAATTCCCTTCAGACATATGCCTATATGCCCCTAGAAACCAAAATAGCCTTAAGCGATGCTAAGACTGATCAGCAACATATTGCCCAAGCTGTAAAAACACTAGTTGCCAAATCGGGCATTAGGACTAAAAATGCCGCTGTTGGATTACCTTCACAGAGAGTGTTCACTACTCTAGTGGATATTGACCGTTTAGATAAGGGCGAAATGGCAAAAGCGATTAATTTGCAGGCTGACGCTCTAATCCCTACTCCTATAGCCGAGTCAAAAATAGACTGGGAAGTAGTCGGCGACTCACCTAAAGACAAAACTAAAGTAGAGGTGCTGCTTACCAGCGTATCTAACAGTTATGCTGAGACCAGGTTAGATATGCTCGAATCACTAGGTCTTAACGTTATAGCCTTTGAACCGGACAATCTAGCCATGGTCAGATCCCTGGCGGCGCCGGAAGTAATGCAGCCGCAAATGATCCTAGATATGGGGAACATTACCACCGATCTGGTCATTACTATGAACGGCGCCCCTAGACTTACCCGCACAATCTCTACGGGATACGACACGATTATTAAGGCGGCGGCCCAAAACCTGAATATTGATGAGGCTCAGGCTACTCAATTTGTTTCTAAGTTCGGTCTTAATGCCGAAAAACTTGAGGGTCAGATCTTTCACGCCATATCCGGCACTATTGATCTGTTAATGTCTGAAGTAGATAAGTCTATAAAGTTCTTCACTACCCGCTACCAAGATGCTAAGTTAGACCGAATTATTGTAGCCGGTAACGCCAGTTCCCTTCCCGACTTCCCTGTATATATTGCTAATAAGTTCAATGTGAATGTTGAAGTAGGAAACTCATGGCGCAACGTCAGCTATGGCGCGGACAGACAAAACGAACTCCTCGCTATATCCGGACAATTTGCTGTAGCCGTTGGCTTAGCACAACGCCACGGAAGCTAATAACTAGATTTTCTATATCAGAAAGTCTTTTAAAACACTCTCATTAATATATAAATTTATATAAGGCTACATGCTGCAGGGTCAGCAAGAGCAGTGCTGTCAAAGTTAGGCTCCCCTGGATTAGGATTACCCGGAACTCCACCACCAACGTTAGGCGTTATATAAAACCTCTTACAGATAGAATCCTTTAATTGCAACGCTTGGGCCGGGAAAAATCCATTATTAAGATTATTGATTGTGGTTCTAACCTCAATTCTCCTTAGCTCATTCTGTGCTCTTCCGGTTGAGTCAATTACCGCTTGGCCATGACTAAAGTCAGCAACACCATTTGCGTCCTGGCCAGTAATGGTTATGTTTTGAGGAATCCCATACATTGCTGTTACCCGCATATAATATTGGTTCTGATTCAGGTTATTAATTGTTGCGCTACAGCCAGTGTTAATGCAACCAGCCGATACGATAGCTCCTTCTCCGCTTGGACTAGGATTGTAAGTAATAGTAGGGCCTACTTTAGCCGTGCTTGGGTATAGAAAAACGGTAAACGTCTGGCTCTCAAGCGCCTTCAGCGGAGTTACGCTTTCAAGTGCCGCCGCGGGTACCAAGTCAACCCTAAGCACGTCCGCATCACATTTATCTGGCCAAGAGGCTGGAAAAGTTCCCCTAGAGGGACAATTATTAAAAGCCGCCTGATTTGTGAAATTACTGTCTAACCATTCTATGGACAAACTTTGAAAACTAGCGCCGCTATTATCCTGAATGTTAATTACTTTAGATGTAGTACTGTCATAAACCAATGAGCTTGGCTGAGTGAAGATTAACAGGCAGCTATAACTGGCTTTACCCCCCGAAGACAAGCTAAAGCTTGAACTAGAGCTTAGCGCCAAGTAGGGATCGCTTTTAGTGTTACTACAGTTAGTTTTTGAAGGAGGGTTGGTAGCTAATGCTGGGTTTGCCGCCTGGTAAGCCTGTATTGCCTTAATGGCGTCATTTACCCCGCTTTCGGCAGCGTAATAGGCCTGCGTACTTAACTGGCGGTCTAGCGCGGTCTGGTTCTCTCTGCGAGCGAGAACACCAAACCCAAGAACTATTAGAGATATGACAATTATCATAATAGCGGTAACTAGAAAGGATGCTAACCCCTCCTCTCTTTGATGTAACCGGTATCTTTGGAGCTTACCGCTCATGGTTATGTATATTATTCTACTACTGAATCCGCGCTTCAACAACGCTACTTAATCCGCTGGTTGCGCAAAACTGCGATCCGGTGGTACCTATGCAATATATCTTAGATCCCACAGCCAGTGCATTATAACCTGGAGGAGCTGCAGGAGGTGGACAAATATTGCTATTTCCAGTGACGGTATTCTTTAACAGGCCACAGGATCCGTATAGGACCCGTACGCTAATCTTATAAAGTATGGAATTAACAGTTGTAACACCTCCTGCAGGAAGAGTGGCGCTCGTTACTGGAGAAATAGTGAAATTCGAGAGCCACATGTTTTCCCCTAATAACCCTTGTGCCGGCAAATTCGATGAATAGCTCATAAGGGTTTTAATGTTTGTCGCAGAGCACCCTGGCTGAGGGGATTCAACTAATACGTTCTGCGGGTTTGCAGAATTTGAGCTTGGCTCTTGTTCAAAACCTAGTTTATAGCTAAAGAGCTCTCCTCCTACACAGTAGGCTCCTTCACCTTTTATTGGCGCACTACTAATATATTGCTCTCCAGAAAACTGAATCGCTTGAGCTACGGAATTAGCAATATTACGAGCTACGGTCTGGGTAGTTGATTGAGTTACGCCGCTATAATATCCATTAGTAAAGTGAATGACGGCAATGGTCAGAATCAACATGATCACCGTAAACACCGTAGTAGCTACCATTAACTCCATAATAGTAAAGCCTTTTTGGCTAACTCTACCTATCGTATTTAATTTTCCTAGAAAACGGATTCTCATGAGTACAACTTATAGTATAGCGTTAAATAATCCTGGGAGTTTCCGCTTACATCTGTCCATTCAACCTCTACCTTATATACACAATTAAGGTTTGTAGCGCAGATGCTAGGAGGAGATGTGCCCTTTAACTGATCAATAAGCTGGAATTGTGGCTGAGTTTCTGTAGGACCAATTGGGTCTGCATTTCCTGAAGAGTCTACATAACAATTTGTGGCAATTTCAGGACCAGTATCGTTCAAGATAACTTGCGCTGGCGTTCCAGAAATACTCATACAAAACTTATTTAGCCCAGCAAGGATTATGTTGTTAGCTGGGTTATTAGGGTCGGATATTGAGACGTTCGCATATTCTTTCATAGACTCAATTTGTGCCTGTGCAAGCTGAAGAGCTATATCACGTTCCTGAGCCCGACGCTCATTTAGTGTGCTGTTATTTAATACTACGTAAGCTCCTCCCAGAACTAAGCCTAAAATAGACAGGGCCAATAACACTTCTACCATAGTATCGCCCACCCTGTTTAGTTTGAATTTGCTACTTATTGACATGAGTTATTACTATATATATTTAACGTTACAGTGGTTTGCTGCCCCGAGGCACCACCTATAGTTATAAGACCCGATTGATTGGTGGTTCCGCTAGCTAAACATATCTCTACGTTATCAACTGGAGTAGTTGAGCTGTTTTGCAAGCCTTGATCTATAAAATTAGCCATGTTAGGAGCGTCCATACTTAGATCACTATTTGCTATAGCGTATAGATTCACCTGTTGTGACGAAGTGCTAGGCGACAATAGCATAGCGACACCACCAATTGAGTTGCTTGTGTTATCATTGAAGTACATAGACTTGGCATAGACTCCGAACTGAATACTATTGTGCTGAATTAGGTTAGTGGGTAGGGTTTGTGTGGCATTATCCACACTAGCAGGGTAAAGAGCGGTTGGGTTCTCCTCGGATAAAGTAATCGGCACAGAAACGGCATTTAAACATTTGTTGCTTCCGGAAATTAATACATCACCTGCACAATATTGAACCCCTGCAATAGTGTACTGTGTATATAAATTCTCTCCTGATGTGAAACTGTTAGAGAATTGCAAAGCGTAGCCTAAAAACGTACATCCCTGGTTAGCTCCTTGTGTACTTGTGCTTGGACTACCCGAGAATGACAGTGTACCACCGGTCGGCCCACCTGAAATTGCAGTACAGGAAAAATTGTAGGTACTTTTACTCGAAGCTTCATTTGAGGCAAAAAGCGGCGAATACCCATTTATTACATTACTTACGGTTCGCTGTAGTTGAGATTGAAGATTATTGGCAACCTGGATAAACTCCGCCTCGTTGGTTTTACCCTGCATGGCTATAATTGCGCCCAGCAAAATAAATCCCGTTACAGCCAGCACGATCATCGTCTCTATAATAGTAAAGCCAGAGGTCATGGGACCACCCTTCATCATCACCAGTATACCATAAGCGTTTCTTAACACTCTATTAATAGCCTATCTAAGAAAAAAGGTGCAGGGACCAATGTTTGATGGATGCTGCGAACAACTCGGCAACAATAGCCCCAACAATTAACAGCGGACCAAACGGTATACGAGTGTTCCGTTTAGCTTTGCCCGCCATAACAAGAGGAACAGCTATAAGGGTGCCCACGCCGGAAGCCGTCATTAGCATCAGCATAGCCGCAAAGGGACCGCCCACAATAAGCCCTAGAAGGCCACCGAGCCTTACATCGCCCCCGCCTATCCAAGAGCCGTTAGAGGCAACAAACAATACGTAAAACAGACCACCCCCTATAGCCATACCTATAAGTGCATCAACGATGGTAGATTTTATGCCAGCATGAGACACTATTGGAGCAAAAGATATTAATATGGCTAGAATAAACAAAGGATAAACTATACGGTTCGGCAAGATATACCAGCGGAGGTCGTAAACGGCAAGCGCCATAAAGCCAGTTAGCAGCATGCACCAGATAATAAACTCAAAAATAACTACGCCGTGAATTGAGCTTGGCCATAGTATATATGACAAACTGAAGAGTATTGCCGTTAGTAGTTCAACAAGGGGATATTGGACACTTATTGTCTTCTTGCAATAACGACATCGCCCCTTAAGCAAGATCCAGCTAATTACAGGTATAAGATCAACTATTGAAAGCTGATGTTTGCAGCCCGGGCACATTGACCTGCCCCGTAGAACAGATATTTCCTTTCTTTTAGCAATATCTTTTTTTGAAAGCATGCTTTGCTCGTGAATACGCCAAACAAGAGCATTAACAAAGCTACCGCATATTAACCCCGTAATAGATAAGATTAAAACTACCAATTTATAAAATCCTTAATATAGACTATCGCCCCCGGTTCATTTTCGATACCGAGGGTGATATTGCTGATTTATTTTCGCTTACTTTATTGTTCTTGACACTCGTAAGTGTTTCCAGAGCCTTCTAGCGCATATAATACAGCTGCCGTGCGAGTATTGGCATTACCTATTCCCGTATTAGTAGAGTTACATGCGTATCCATCAACAATTAACACATACTCTTGATAATTTGTTGATGTAACACTTGCCGCAGAAAGAAGTGCAGATATATTGTCGTTAGCTGCTGGTGCTGGACTTGCAGTACCGCCAGGCCCGTTAGGATAAAACACAACGTTACCTGGTGCGTAGTATCCCAACTTAACAGTTTCTGAATTACCCGTACATGAGTTTGTTGCCGTAGAACACCCCGTACCAATTAGAACGTTCGTAGTACTAGACCCGCTAGGAGCTGTAGAATCTGGCAATGTACCACCGTTATTGTCTATATAGTTAGCTACCGCCGTGGCTATGCCTCCAACGTCGTTTTTACGTTGTGTGTTCCTGGCGCTACGCTGTAATGCAGGAACAGCCAAGAACACGATCAACATTATTAAACCGGCTATTGCTAACACTATCATCGTTTCTATGATCGTGAAGCCTTCTTTTTGTCTTTTAATTTGCTTTAGCATTTTGCAAATGCCCCCTTTGCATTAATTTCATCGCTTATGCTTAAGCATAATAGGGATATTCTAGATAAAAAGCAAGTTTTATCCACAATATTAGACTCCGCCCTGGTTAATAGCTCCAGATCCTGCCAAATTGTAGATCGGTAATAGTACCGCTGCTACGATAAACAGCGCCACTATACCTAAAAGCACCATCATGACCGGCTCCAGTAGAGACTGAATATTTTTTATAGCGTCATCTACTTCTTTTTCATAGTATTCTGCGCTCTTTTCCATCATCTTCTCGAGCGAGCCCGATTGCTCACCTATGTGTAACATGCTTGGAATGAGAGGCAGGAAGTTTGGATCTCCGGTTAATGAATCGCTCAGGGCCTTACCCCCCTTGACTTTTTCTGAAGCTTTCTTAATCGAATCCTGGATTAGCACATTAGATACTGCTTGTCCGGTTATGTTGAGCATTTGAAGCAGGGGTACGCCTGCAGCTACTAAAGTTGAACCCGTACGGGCAAATCTTGCCATATATACTTTTTGCATCAAACCGGAAAGTGGAGGCATACGAATTTTTAACATGTCGAAGAACCTGTCCCCCGACGAAGACTTGCTATAACGCCAGCCGCCAACCACCAAGACAATGACTAGTATAAGCACTATCCACCAATATTTAATTACGAAGTGGGAGATATCCAGCATTATTCGAGTCGGTAAAGGAAGTGTTGTTCCCGGGAAGCTCACATAAAGCATCTGCACTTGAGGTAAAACTTTAACCAGCATAAAGGTCACTACCGCTATCATTACTACGACTACTATGATCGGGTATATCATGGCTCCGCGTACTTTACTTATAACATCGGCATCTTTTTCCTGTTGAATCGCAATTCGCTCAAGTGCTGTATCTAGCGTACCTGATGACTCTCCGGCTTCAACTAGGCTTATAAAAACCTGGTTAAAAACATCGGAGTGTTTACGCAGTGCACTAGCAAAGGACACCCCTCCTTCAACTTGAGATAAAAGATCATCAATAATAACCTTCAGTGGCTTACTGGTAGTCTGATCGGATACCTGTCGCAGACTCTGCACAAGAGGCAAGCCCGCGTTGATAAGAGTTGACAATTGCCTGGCAAACAGAACCCTGTCTTTAGCTCTCACTCTTTTTAAGTGTTTAGAAAAACCTCCGAACGTTGAACTCTCTAACCTAATTTCAATAGGCGTAAGTCCCTGACCCCGTATAAGCTTTGTTGCATCAGACTCACTTTGTGCCTCAACTTTTGCTTTAACGCGTTTCCCAGTTACGGGATTACGGGCCGTGTACTGATAAGCCAACATATACTTACTCCCTCATTAACCTGTTAAGCTCTTCGAGGTCAATCGCTACATCCTTAGCATCATCAAAGCTGATTGTGCCGGCTTTTATGAGGGAAACCAGCGTGCGGTCCATTGACTGCATACCGTACTCTGCGCCGGTTTGGATTACCGCGTCCAGCTGATGGCTCTTACCCTCACGAATAATGTTGCGTACTGCCGGTGTCGCGGTCAGAATTTCTGCTGCGGCAATTCGGCCACCACCGATAACCGGGATCAAGCGCTGCGAACAAATGGCCATTAAGATGTTCGATAGCTGAGCGCGTATTTGCGCCTGCTGATGCGGCGGAAATACGTCAATCATTCGATCAATCGATTGGCTGGCTGAGTTGGTGTGCAGAGTAGCGAATACTAAGTGTCCGGTTTCGGCAATAGTTATAGCGCTGGCTATGGTCTCAAGGTCACGCATCTCTCCGATAAGCACTACATCGGGGTCTTCACGAAGCGCCGAACGAAGGGCTACTGAAAACGAGTAAGTATCATAGTGGACTTCCCTTTGGACAATAACCGATTTCTTGGACTTATGGGTGTACTCTATCGGGTCCTCTATGGTGATAATGTGTCTCGCCTGCTCCATGTTTATCTTATGAATAAGTGCCGCCAGGCTAGTAGACTTACCCGAGCCGGTTGGTCCAGTAACTAACACTAACCCCCTAGGATACTCAGCAAATTTAGACACTATAGGTGGCAGCCCCAACTGTTCAATCGTGAGTATTTCGTTAGGAATCAAACGAAAGGCCGCCGCCAGATTGCCACGTTCGTGAAACGCGTTAACCCTAAAGCGCGCTAAATCACCAAAGGCAAAGCTAAAGTCAAACTCCTTATCTTTTAGAAGAATCTGTTTTTGATCTTCATCAAGCACCGCAAAGATGAGCGCTTCTACGCCTTCTTCGTTTAGCACATCTGCTCCGCTAACCGGCATCAGTGCTCCATCAACCCTGATCATCGGCGGCAAACCGACTTGAGCATGCAAGTCAGATGCTTTTTTCTTTAAGACCTCTTCTAGGAGTACTTCAATTCTTGGTTGTCCCTGCATATATTCCCTTTTACTTCATGCGGCGCTATCGCTTGATGCCACTCTGTTAATTTCGCTAACTGTAGTATGCCCCGTTAAAGCCTTAAGCATTCCGTCTTCACGCATACTGATCATACCCTCGGATTTAACAAGCTCTTGGATTTCAGCGCTGGTAGCACGCTTTAAAATTAAGTCCTGTACTTTGGTGCTAACCTCAAACGCTTCATAAATTCCAATTCGCCCTTTATAACCATCCGGCGAATCAACGCTGTCTATTCCCCTGGTTAAAGTATAAGCGCTTTGTACCTGAAGTGGCAAGCTGCCATAGCCTAAATCCTTACTAATTGCGTCTTGGTTCTCTTTAGTTGTAGGCAGAATTCCACTTAAGGTAGCGTTGATAGCTGCTGTTTCTGCGGCCTCGGACTGATAAGTTTGCTTTTTGTCCCCTATTCTCCGCACCAACCTTTGTCCGATGACCGTTCTAACCGTACTAGCAATTAAGAAGGGCTCAACTCCCATATCTAGCAGTCTCGGCAAAATGCCAGAAGCTGAATTAGTGTGAAGTGTACTAAACACTAGGTGCCCCGTTAGTGAGGCTTGAACGGCTAGCTCTGCCGTTTCCTTGTCCCGGATCTCGCCGACCATAATAATATCCGGGTCTTGACGTAGAATAGATCTAAGTCCTGCAGAAAAAGTCAGGCCAACATCGTTATTAACCTGTATCTGATTAATCCCATCAATCTTATACTCGACAGGATCCTCCATGGTAATAATGTTGACCTTGTCATTCTTAATCTCCTGCAACAGAGCGTACATCGAGGTCGACTTGCCAGAACCAGTGGGGCCTGAAGTTAATACCATGCCGGAGGTTTGCCCTAGAGCGCTGCGTACCGCCCTAAGTGTTCTGCCGGTATAGCCCATGTCCTCTAACTTAAGACTAGTCCCGGTCTTATCTAACAAACGAATAACGATCTGTTCTCCCCAAATAACCGGAGATATGGCAATACGAAGGTCAATAGCCTTATTAGCTGCCTTAACGGTGAATTCTCCGTCTTGAGGAATACGGTGTTCGTCTATTTTAAGGTTAGCTAGGATCTTAACCCGGGAAACCAGTGCTGGCTCTGCGCTTTTCGGCAACTGCAATATCTCTCTTAGTACTCCGTCAACCCGGCAACGTATCTTATATGAAGTCTCAGTAGGCTCCATATGCACATCACTCGCTCTATTGGTGGCAGCATACTCCAAAATGGTAGATAGGGCTTTAGAAATTGGTGAGTCTTGAACTATAGTTTTAATATTGCCTTCGGTCTTAGAGCCTTTTTTGCCCTTCTCCTCCGCAACAGGTTCTTCTATTGAACCCGCTACCACATCTCCTACAACATCTTTAGATAGTCTAAGCTTGTACTGCTTAAGAACGTTCTTTATGCCCTCCTCACTGGCAGCATACACCTTAAGTGGCCGATCAATACGCTGAGAAAGAAAATCTACCGCTTGAACGTTTTGCGCATCAAGCATAGCTACGACTAACTTGTGCTGCATTTCCCCGAGCGGAACCGCCATATAGTGCTCGGCTATATCCTGAGGCAATAAATCCAGAATTGCTTGATCAACACGCACATTGCTTAAATTCACGTATGATTGGCCATTAATACGGGCCATAATTTTAGTGAATTGCTCGTCACTGACATGGCCCTCGCTAACCAGTAAACTCATGAACGGTATACCATTCCGCTCTGCCTTAATCTTAAGCTGAGACAGTTCATCTGCCGTCATTAACTTAGCACGAATAATCTCCTGCTCAACCCGCTTTTGAGTCGTATCGGATAGTACGCTCATGTATTATATTTATCCTTGGTTGGACTGGTTAGTGGGTTGCGTGAATGGACTGGAATTTACGCCGTTTCCAATCGTTATTAGCTGTATCGGGTCTATAGAACTGCTGTTAAAGTAATTAGGGTCTGGCTTAGGAAAACTAGACGATATGGTTGGCACCACATCTACCTGCTGATTTCTTGAGCTGGAGCTATTAAATATCATATTGGTAACAACCAGCGAGATGATAACACTTACTATGGCAACAGCTCCTAGAGTTAGCCAGTCTTTCTGTTTCATTTAATGGTCTCCGGCACTAGCTTAAAGGCTTTTTCGGGCTGAAAGTACGTCTGCGCAGTAACACTAAAAGTTAGATTATTTTGATCCCCCGTAAAATCTTCTGTCTGAATATCTATAGGCCTAATCGATCTCTGTATAGCTCCAACCAGATTTTGAATACTTTGGTAGCTCCCGGATACCGAAAAAGTAAACGGCATATCTACGGGTTTGGGATTAGAGCTGGCAGCTTGGTTAACAGTAAGCTGCTGGTCCGTACCACCAATTCCCGTAAGCTTTACTCCATTGCTGGTAAGTAAATACTGAAGGCTTGTTATGAGTGCCGGAAAATCATAGCGGCTGGGAAGGGCGTCCAGAATAATCTTACTACTGTCTCCGTTATTTCCAGTCGGTATCTGAGATGATGTAACACCTCCGATAATATTTGTAGGTGTGCTTACAAAAGCCTCATACGATTTTACCAAGCTCTTGTCTGCAACAACATCTTGACCGAGTTTGGTTTCAGCATCCTGCTTTGCAGTTATAACTTGATTTTGGTAATCCATAGTGCTTATGAGGTCTTTAGCCGCAAAAGCACAAAACAGAAATACAAATATGCCTACAGACGCAACGACTACAATTTGCTTATTTATTTTAGCAATCAGCTGGTGCTTATTAGATATTTGCTTACTATTAGCCATTTGCTCCCCCTTGAGTCGTACTGGTGGATTTAGGGACGGCAACAAATAATTTAGGTTGCTGTGTGATAGAGCGCGTGGTTATAAAGTTAGGTGGTACATGTAAGCTTGCATTGTCGGCAACGTTAAATATTATTGGGTTAAAAGAGCAATTAATTATGTAACTAGCCGGCTTCCCGTTCGTAACATTCTGGCTAATACCAAAGGAGCTTAATACTACCGACGAGAAGGCGTCGCTATGAGTATCTTGGCCGTTTAAGGCATAAGTAGTAAATTTTAAAGTATCGACATATTGATTTACTGTTACCAATGAGTCTGCGCTACCAGTAATTTCCATTGTGTCTTGAGTATAATCAATACTGAAATTAGTAATATCTGCGTTAACTGGTGTTAGCTCAGATAGATAATCAAACAGTCTCGACGTAACAGGGCTTTGAGATTCCAAAGAAGGAAGCGATTCCAATTGGTTTTGAACGGTAAGAATCTTATTTAGGTTGGTATTACGGCTTAGTTGCAGTTTAGCCGAATTTATCTGGCCGTTTAGATTACTAATATTATGTCTCTGCAGCAAATACACATAAACACTTAAAACAACAGCTAGAATAAAAACTGTCCCTGCAGCCAAAGCCGCAATTGACATAACTAGCCTAAGCAGGCGCTTAGCTTGAAGATATTCTAGTTTAACAGCAGGTAAAAGATTAAACTGTACCACTCTAAATCGCTCCTAAATCTAACCCTTTTGCTCGAGCACCGTACTGACATACAGAACATTTGAGATATAGGGCGTTACTGATATGCATGTTTATGTTAATTCCTAATAATTCGGTTATCCCACTCGGTAACTTCATGTTGACACAATTATAGCATAAGCACATCGTAAATTATCAAGACATATCAGTCAAAGTACTCCCTAAACTTACTATTTATGCCCAGCTTATTTAGCGGTACTATTTAACCTGCTAATTTCGGTGTTTATTAAGCTTATAGTTTGTTGATCATACTGAATAGCGGATTGGTAATTCTTCATAGACATCGAAATTTGAACAGCCTGAAGAGTAAGGAAATAATTCCATCCGTACTTAACTCCAATTTGCCTTACTACAGCTAAAGCCTGAGAATAATTCTTTTGGTTCATATAAATTGATGACAGTAGCTCCTGTCCAGGTTGCGAGTTACGGAAAGACGCGGGCTGATTATTAAATAGGCTCATGGCTGCTTGAGCATTGTTATCTGATAAGTCTTGATCTACCTGATTTGTCACAGATAGTGTTGGGGTTTTACTGACATTACTATTATGATTATGCGCCAGGGAGTAAGTTATGACCGCCGAAACGCCTGCAGACAAAATGACAGCAGTAACTAACCACGTCCATATTCGTTTCGGATCTGTAATAGTTGTCGCAGTAACCTCTGCCATAATCCTACCCTAAAGGTTCCATTTGTCTAAAGTATAGTGAACCGTAAGCATCATGACAAGTAACTTTTTGCTTCATTCCGCTCATAAAACCGGCGGCAAGTTAGAAATCGCGTCATAGGTATTTGTTGTTTTGGCAAAAGGATTATTAAGCCATTGGGCAGCGGTGTAATTAAACACTTCAGCAGCATTATTCCAGCCATTTTGCGGGTTAGCGGCTGTATCGCCCGCAGTCCCCTGGTCTGCCGTGCCGTAAGTTCTGCCCATAGCTACTCTCCCCGCAATAAATGACCCGTTTACGACTAACTGCTTGTTGCAATAGTTGTAATAGTTCTGGGAATTAGGAGAGTTTATATGGCTTGGATCGTAGCATGTGTATATAATACCGTTTCCTAGATCACTACTGCCCTCAGCTACGTATACACCAGTCATAGTAGATACATTGTGGCCAATATAAATGTTTCCTTTGGCTATTATGTATAGTGACGGAACATTTACGCTAACGGATTGCGTGGTAGCTGGAGGCTGCGAGCCTATAGCTGAGCCGGCATTAAATGGCACATTTGAACTAATACTCACAAGCCCTGACTGGGTTGCCGTTTGCTCTACCGAAGAAGAATACCCAGAAGCACTTGTTCCTGTATAGTTGGCTCCGCCGCCAGCACCTCCTGTGGTGCCACTACCAGCACCGCCTTTGGCTTCCAGCATAAGACTATTGTTGTTAAGAACGGCCGAAGATCCTCCTCCTCCGTATCCGGTCGTACCGGGTACCCATATCACCCCCTGATCTAACTGCCAGTCAAGGCAAGGCCAAGTATATCCGCCATCAGGATTAGTTGGAGAAGGCGGAACATAGGTCCACTCGAAACAACCCATTTGGCCTGATGAATATGGCTCCCAGTACCCTGCCGTCGTCGTACCACTAGCGCCACTAACATAGCCGCTACCACCACCTGGTGAGCTACCCGGGCATCCAACATCTACAGTTAGATTCTTCATGCCTGGAGTTACATTTATGGTATTAGATACTTGGCTACCAAAAGGTCCGCTACCACCGCCTTGCCCGCCTATTGCGGTAACCGTAACTGAAGTTGCGCCCGAAGCTATACTATATACCTGATTATTGCCGTTCGTACCCGAACAAGTAAATTGCTGAGCCGCTACGCTAGTCGTAAGCGGTGCTGTGTTAGGTGTACCGGTTCCGTTTTGAAGTGTGCCCCAAGGGCTTGACGTATTATACCCAGGCCCTGATGGTGAATTAATAGTGACACTTCCGTCAACTTTAACCACAACCCGCTGCCCTGAAGGTATTGATCTAAGTTTAGCCCCGCTAATCCCAGTGCTTGTTGTGCAGGTACCTGGCAAGTTACCGTTCGAAATCGTAATTGCTGATGGGCAGGTAAACAGAGTTGTTCCTGACGCAACTGGAGCAGTGTAGTAATTTGGTATACACGGCAAATTGCCTTGATATCCTCCACCAAAGTTATCATTAGTCGGGGATGCTCCCGTGTTTGCAAAAGACAGGTCAGTCGGAGAACCTAAGGACGGTCCTCCAGACGAACCATCCCCCGTAGCAAAATCAGTAATATGCGTTATTGCATATGCGGCATATTGAGAACCCGCTCCGGAATAACCCAAGTTAGGATCATTATATGCGATTACGCTACTAGATGGAGTATTCGGAGTACACGTCCCTGTATTGGTTAAGTCGATGCCGTTACCACCACTAATATCCCCACCGTAAACCCTAAGGTAAGGTTTATAGGCTACTACAAAAGTAGGGGCAGAGCATGAAGCTGAAATGGTAGTGCCAATTGGGGTAGGAGTCAAACCCTGGTCTGCCATAGCCGGTGAATTGAAAGTCCAAGTAACGGTATAGCTTTCTGAAGGTAGGTTTGTAAAGTTAGCTGGATTACCTCCAGCAGCCTGCTGATTAGTAAATATAACAGGTGGGTCATTTGGAGGATCAAGTCCTACGCTCAATGTTGGTGACGTCTCCGGACTATTCCAAATAGTCGGAGACCCAAGTCCTGAACGCGATGCATCCCCCATGTTGTCGTTACCTATTGGGACAAAGCCAACATTCACGGTAACAGCTGCGGGTTGTCCAAACTCAATTACCCCAGATACTTGCACATTGGAAGCACTACAATTCGGAGCCCAGCAAGGACCATAAACAGTACTTGCGGTTTGATTAGGCCAGCCGTACCCGCTTGGGGCAGGAGCCCCGGCATAGTTAACGTCTTGAACGGCAACCTCAACATTGTGGGCCACTAATTGATCATACTTACTCATGTCTGCCGACTGCTGCCCCGCCGGATTACTTGCACCGCCATCGACCGAGTATGTTACATAAGGGTCCCCAGGAGAGTAATCGGTATCATACTCGGTGTAAGAAACATTAGTAGCCTGACATGATGGCTGAAGCCCATAAAGTGCTGGAGCGTTAGGGTCACAGGCACTAAATGAACCCGTATTCCCATATGAATCACGCATAGAAACCGAACTGATACTAAACTGCACTATCGGAGAGGAAGGATTTGGTGCTGTAAAGCTCCACTGCGTAAACTCTTCCTGGTAATCATAGCTTGTATAACTATAGGTAGTAACCGTTTGGCCGTTTACGGTCGACGTAGTACTTCCGTTGTATTTTGTAATTACATATGTGTATGTACTTGTCTGCACATATGACCCTCCATTATACGGTGTCGTCTGAGAGAATTGATCCGTACCCGTTAGCACGTCCGTTCTTCCCCCTGTCGGTGTTACTGTCGCTCCTTCAGAAGTCTGACCGCTTGCCCCAGAACTGTTATATGTAGCAGTAAAGGTAATTGTGTCTGATGGCGAGGGAACTTGCGGTGAGCTAGTGTTAAATGTGCCGGTAATACTGCTGCCGCAGGCTCCATTTATGCTACCTCCAGGCGGGGACAATGGCGGGCAAGCGAAAGTGGTCGAAACTGAGGCTTGAATATTCTGGTACTGGACTGTAAGCGCAAAAGTAGTAGAAGTTGGATTGGAAACAGAATAGGTTCCCGTATAATACCCCCCTGGGCCTGTAGCGTACTGCGAAGGTTTATATTGTGGATTTGGGGTACCGTTTGGAGCAATTTTTATAGTTACATAATTTTGAGGAACATAGACCTTGTAATTAATAGTACCTACTCCGGAAGAAGGGCACTGTGTCCCAGTAATAGTTATACTTGGCGTATTAGTCGTAGAAGACGGGGCTAGGTAATAAAAATGGTAACCAGTAGTAGGCGTTGTGCCAGTAAATGGCTTTAGGCAATACTGTACTCCGCATACCGGGAGGCCAGTAGTGTTTAATTGGGGGCCAGAATCGTTGCTGTATTGGGATGGTAGCGGTGTCTGAATCCCGATGCAATAATTGTTTCCGGTCGTTAGATTAAAGGAGTAGTTATAAGTTGTGCTAGTGGTAGTTGTCGTTTTTTGTATAATATTTGTGCCGCAATTAGTTAGCACAACAGTTACTCCATACATCGGTCCTGACCCGTTAGTTTCACTAACCAGTCCTTGAATTTTTACTTGTCCGGGCTGAGGTATGGGATTCGTTGAAGAAGTATATGTAAAATTATATCCCGATGTCGGCGTGCCATTAAATGGTTTTAATGTATACTCCGACCCATTATTTGGTATACTACTATTCAAATTTGGCCCCGGATAAAACCAGTCCGCTGGTAGTAAAGATTGAACACCTATACAATAATTAGTGCCTTCGGTAAGACTAAAATGATACTCGCCATTGGCATCTGTCGTTGCTGCCGGTAAGAGCGGGGCACCAGTCGCACAATCGACGGCGTAGATTTGTGCGCCAGGCCACGCTACCGGAGTAGTAGGAGAACTTGTAGTGGGGCCCTTTACATACCCGGATATAGGTATGGTTGTAGGAGGTGGATTTGGTAAGGGGTCAATGATACCGTTTGGGTTACCGCAAAGTACTCTTATTACGTATATTGGTTGGCTTTTATTGGTAGGGTTGAAAAAAGCTATTGCTGGCTGACCTAACACCTCTTTATTGCAGTTAGTTAAGTCGTTAAAGTAGGCTATGTCATTATAACTAGTCTGATAAAAAGTATTCTGGCACGTAAAAGTAGAAGAGCTTACCGTGGGGGTAGTCCAAGTTAGATTTACAGCCCCATCTGCAGCATAAGCAGTCACAAGGTTAGCCCACGCAGTCATAACAGTCTCGCCATTGGTGTTGGTTGTCCCATTAGGGAACGAAGAAGGAGCTTGTAAAACCATACCTTTAGAAGTGCCGGGGTTATAACCCATCATAGTTAAGATGTAGAATGCTGCGGCTGTTTTATCCTGAGGAGTAGGGGGACTATTGTATTCGCTTTCTACCCACGAGATAAACGCTTGTATGCTTGTTTGCGCAGAAGACGGAATTGGTGCGGGTAAAACATTATTGCCTGAGGTTGCTGTATTGCCATAAAAATATCCTACAAAGTCGGGTAAACTGGTAGCAGAAGCCTTGTGCATTCCAAAAACATTAAATAGAGAGAATACCCCCAATATGATAATTAAAGAAAAAATAATCTTATGCTTTTTTACTTGCAACTTAATCATTTTATTAGCTTTTCCAGTTGTTGGATTTTACTATTATAGAAAGCTATCTCTGAGCTTTTCAAGGGATCGTTTTTTGCCTGGCTCATTATATTAAGGGCCTGTTTATAGTAGTTTATAGCTACTTGATAATTCTTAGCATTCTCTGCCGCCCTTGCCGCCCCATATAGAAGGCCTTCACTGGATCCATAGTTACGCATAATTTGCTGGTATTCATTCAATGCATTTTTATAATTGCCTTCGCTTAAGTATACCGACACTTTTAGGAGGTCGTTTTTCTCAGTACTGGGAGCGGCGTTAAGTGTTTTCAATGCAGACGAAAACTGTCCAATATTTGTGTCTTTATTAACATTCGTTAATAAGTCAGCGTAAGTGGGAACTGGTTTTTTAGTTTCAGTAAGTTTAAAAACTATAAATGCAATAACAACCGCAACAAACAAGTATGCTACTGCGAGCAATAAACCCCTTTTGCTGTTAAGAAGTTTTTTTCCAATTGACAGATTAAATTTAGAGTACTTTATGCCTTCGGCGGTCAAATTATTCCCGCCATCACCGACTTTTTTGTCTGTCACATACTAAATTATAAGCATTAGCTCAGTATTGGCAATACTACTACGGAAATTATAAGTGCATAACTATTATAGTTACTTTTATTTTGGGCCTGGCGACTACGACTTACACATAGCTACTGTGGAGACCGCAAATTTCGCCATAACTTCTTTACCTGAAGCTCTAAGTGTAATTTTATGGGGGAAGTCGGTTGACGGTATCTCCGCGCCTCTGACCTTAGCCACAGAGCCAGTTGGGCATTCGTATTCTAAAAATGTCTCTGTACGATTTCCTGATATGCTGATTGTCTTATAGCTATTATGGACCCCAGAAGATTCTCTAACTTCTTGTCCTAATATATTAAGTTGTTCTTGGTATTCATTTTTATGCGACTTCAATAACTCTCCACCGTTTATGCCTGGAGTACATACCTTCTGCTTGGTTCCACTTGGAGTAATAGTGTAGTACCACTGGCTTTCGCTATTACCTAATTTGGCATATTGCCCTTCGCCACAATCTGTATGATAGCCAACTACGCTTGATTGAAGAAAGGCGGTTGTAGGCAATACCCAAAACCTATTAGATTGTTTATAGTGTCCGTAAGGTACTGCAACATGATAAATATCATCTAAGATAACACGCGGCGTTATTCTTGTGCGACTATGAAGAATTCGTCCATTATGCACTTCACTATTTGATGCAGCCGCTCTAGCACCACCAATCATTCCGCCAGCTACCATAGCAGCACTAGTAGCACCAATCCTACTAATTATATTTACTCTATCTTTAAGACTTCTATGATTATTTTTCTTTCCTAAATCTTCAGCTCTTGGAGTCATTTTTTCTATTGAATCTATCATAAGAACTCCCAATTAAGTTTAAGTACTTAATACGATATCATTGCTTCAGGTTTATGTCAAGTTGTCTAGCTTTCTTAGCACTTTTGTGATTAGTCATTTATGGGCCTAATACGTACTAGATAAATCAAAGTCTCTCAAAGGGCTTGAAAAGCTTTTACTGGCTACAGATAGTTTTTCATAACCTACGGGCTATATCTGAGTCGTCATCTATAACTCGGCTTATAATTGGGTTAAACACACATACTTACTGTTGCCTCCGAGCCTTTCGAAAAAACTTGGTTTGTTCGTAGTATTACCTCACGCACAAAATCATCCGAGGGAACTTTTTTCCCTGCAACTTCGGTTACAGAGTTTGCCGGCGGGCAAATATAATCCGCTACAGCCATTTCTCGATTTCCGTTAACGTTTATAGTCTCATCACTATGACTCACTCCAACTGATTCACGAATTCTTTGACCTATTAAGTTAAGTTTGGGTTGAAATTCATTCTTATACGAGGATATATTGCTTCCCTCTAGATTCGAGCAGGGTTTTTGGCTAGTACCGCTCTGCGTAATAATGTAATAGCTTTGGCTATACCTGTCTCCTGCCCTAGCTATAGGGCTCATGCCACAATCGGTGCTGAATCCGGCTGAGCTAGCTTGGAGGAAATAAGCTATAGGAAGAACCCAGTTTTTTTGTGACGGTTTCCAGAAATCGAAGGGTTTAATTATGTGATGAATCTGTTCATCGATACCAGCGGGAGTATAGCTGCTATGAACACGAAAAACCCTGTCTACATGGGTAATATTTGCTGACGCTTCAGCCTTAGCCGCACCCATTACTCCGCCTATAGCCATAGCTGTTACAGCTACCCCCATACGAGTAGCTCTTAATAAGTTTCTTTTAGGTTTTTGTCTTAAGGTGTCTGTTGTCGGAGTTTGTCTCTCTATTGTATTTTGCATAAAGTCTCCCGATTAAATAAGTATCTATAGTTATCATTGCACCAGGTTTATCTTGGTAAGTCAAAAAGTACTGACTTTAGTCTAATTAAGGCCTTTTAGTTAACAGCTACGAACTGCCTTATAAGGTTACTGATCTCGTCTAACCTATCCTTTTTAAAAGTAGCATAGGACAATTTGCTATTATCTTTTAAGAAAATTTTGAGACCGGGATTAATCAAGGATTTCTTAACTTCAATATGGTCAATATTCTCATAAGGAATACCGATATTAAGATGGTTCGACAAAGTTGTGCCAATCGGCTGACTTAACAGCGGCTGTACCATGGTTATCCATCTGCCGGCGTTAAGAGCCTCAAACTGAAAGCCTTTTTGGGTAGCGGCCTCTGGAGCATAGTCTAAGGCCATATTGGTAATTCCTTCCGCGGCGTTATTGCTCGGCCCTAAAGCGGCAGCATCTTCCGGCCCGAGCATTAGAGCAATGATTTGTCTGTTAGTAAACAGAAGAGTATTTGCAGTTTGTTTATCTACCTCTTTGTCTAGGATCCCATAGCTTTGACCTTTAAAGTCAGACCTGTTTACGGGACCGAACCAATCAAGAATCTTTTCGTCGTTATAAACCTTAGCCGCCTCGATTCCTTTGGGAGTTACATAATTAACGGCAGTTGAGGCTTGAAATTGATTAAACTGCGGATTATTATCCGCGCTTTTTCTAAGCTGCAAATAGCTGATCACCGAAATAAGCAAGACTATTAGCCCTACTCCCCCAAAACCGCCTAAAATTACTAGTAAATCCTTGGTGCTGTGAGTACGCCCATGCACATAAACAGCAAAGCCTATGCCGAAAACCAACAGGCATAATCCGAAAATCATACCTTTAATTTCGCGGTATTTGCTGAATGTCTTAGGAATATTTATTTTGGGCGATGTAAAACTGCTGTCGTTTATTTGTTCAGGCGGCTGCGGAGAAACTTGCGGCTGGGACGGGCGATCTTTTTCTTCCATGCCGTTAAGTACTAATTAGATAGTACAGTAACTCCTGGGGCAGTAGTAACACTACCTCCGCCGTTTAATTGAGTAGTTGTACCTCCTGGAATTGACGAGGAAGAACCGGAACCGCTTTGGGGTGAATTCATAGTAGTTAATAGCGGGCCGCTGCAGCCGGTAAAGTTCGAGTTAGCAGACAGCGCAGCCATAAAGTCTTTAGAATTGTTATACGGGCAGGTTATGGTTTTCCCATCCCAACTGGTGTTATACGGAAGACTTACATATTCCCATTGAACCAAGCAGGAAGTGCCCTGTTTTGCTTTTATGTCATATTGGTTAATCATCCCCTTGCCTAAGCTTGACTGGTTATCTATGGTTATTTGTGCCGGCGTACAACTGGTAAAGTGCTGATCAAAGCATCCCGTGTAAGGCGATTTATTAAGGGTTTGATTGGTTACCACAACCTTACCGCAATCAGCTACCGATCCGGAAGAACCACCTGAATTTGAGTTATGCTTTAGAAAATAGTACGCTCCGCCGCCGCCTGCGAGTAGTACAACTATAATAATCGCCAATATCAGCCAGGTTTTCGACTTCTTACCTTGGTTATTAACTACCGGCCGATTTGGGTCCGGGGTAGTTAAGACTTCTGGACTGCCCCCCACTACAATACCGTCGCTCTGCGGCTGCGGTACCGGTTGCTGTTGCGGCGGGCCGTAGACAGTTGGTTGCGGAGGAGCAACAGGCGGGTTTTGAGGAATGGGTTGACTCGGCTCTACCGGATTATAGCCATTGTTGTCCGGTTGTATAGGCTGTGGCTGTTGAGGTTGATTGTCCATGTTTATCTTTTTATTAGGATAGCATAAGCGTTTTGATAATAACAACTATTGTCCATAGGTTTTTTTAGTGCAATGTATTTAAAATGGTACTAGATCAGATTTTGGCAATTAGTAAGTCTGGGGTTTGCTTAAAATCTGAGTTAAGTGTTACAAGTAAATAATCTTGCTCCAACGCCAATGCCGCAATCCACATATCTTTGCTTCCGATAGGCTTACAAGAGGTTATTCACGAGGCTTTGTGAACAAATTGCATTAACCTAATAATACTAAAGTAAAAGCGTTCTCGTAACGGCTTAAAGCCAGTCATGTCAAAGGTAAGTGGTTGCTTTATGCCTACATAATTGAGAACTGCCAGGATACTACAATCAATCAACGACACTCATGTTTTTTGTTTGGATCTCTTTAAAAATCTCCAAACTCCGGCGATTGAGCTCTTCGTTAATGTGAATTAATTCAACGTTTCCGCTATTTAGTAACCTATCCCCTACTTCAACTGCAGTTTCTCGGTTAACTCTTTGAGACAAGACCGTAAGCACTTAAAGAAGTATATAGTTTGATATGTATAACTTTATATCTAGCTCGGCCATACTAAAAGCCAGCCGTTGTGCCTTTTTATGATTAGAGTCTTCGGAATTAAAACTCGCTATTAGAAAGTTTGAGCCTAGAAAGACGGCACCTTTATTGGCCATATAGGTATTCATCCATCTTAGAAGATAGGTCAGATGGTCCTTTAATTTTTTTCTGCCCAAGCTATTTGAGCTAAAAGCCACTCTCCTGCATTAAGATTTTGATTAGCGCTCTTGGTAGAAAAGCTTTAAGCTGTTTTCTAGTCAATTGCCTCACGAATTATGTTAGAGATGCTAGTTTTTTCTTTAATCCTAGCGCCTTAAGAAGATTGTGCTGTTGCTGAGTTAAATATATTTGGGTTCTTATCGTATTTTTTAATATACATCATGCTGTATATATCCGACAGGTGTTATCCGTTAAATTGAACCTATGTCTTCATCTGTTTCTTGCTGTATAGTTATTTTTCAAACCAACCTTTTGAGATAAGCTTTAGCTTACCAGAGCCAGACGACAAGAGGACTAGGGGTTACTCCAAGAAGTTTATCCTAAGCCTTAAATAAACTAGTTGCAAGCCTTAGCCCAACTTTTTCGTACCAATTATCAAAACTAAATATAGCATCAGCATTTGTTGTTTTAGCAACTGCTGCAACGACAGCGTCAAACATCGTGTTTTGCTTGCTGCCCTTTGGTTTAAATAAGGTTTCCGCTTGCTCTAAGAGATTTTGGTCAACTGGTACTATATTAAATTGACCTTCTCTAAGCATTTGAGCTATATCGCCTGCTAGCGCAGAATTACTAAGCTTCCTCTGAAAAGTCGTAATAGCTTCTACGATTGTAGTAGCTGGGTAAACTAGTTTAACCTCATTAGCATATAAGTCCTCGAGTGTTTTAACAGCATCTAATGCTAGAAAATCATCTTTGTTAACTAGAGCAATTAACGCATCAGTATCAACTACTACCGTTTTCATAAGCCCTAACTACTACTTTCCCCACAAGTATTCATCATGTTTAGATGCTAAGTCTTCGGGTAGTTTCTCGTTTTTTAGTAATTTGCGGGCTCTTTCGGTAAAGTCTAGTAGATTCTTTGCGGAGTCTTTATTTTGCAGCCTTTGAAGTCTTTCAAGGTCATCTAAACTTACTATAGCAACTTGAGGCTCTTTGTGGGCTGTAACTATAGCAGGACGTTTTGTCTTTCTAACGTCATTAAACACACTTTTATAGTCACGCAATATATCTCTAGCCGTAATTATTGTCGTTGTCATGATTATTAGTATATATATTGTCAGTAATTTTGTCAAAATATATTATTGACATTTGCTGTAAAAAGCTCTATAGTTCCTTAATTATAATGGTAACGAAAGATAAGCATGAGTAGTATTAGTTGCGGTATAGTTATTTTTCAAACCAACCTTTTGAGATAAGTTTTAGCTTGCCAGAGCCAGATGATAAAAGAACTCGTGGTTACTCACCAAAGTTTATAGCAAAGCTACAAAAACTTTAAAGTCCAACTAACTTACAGACCTAATCTTTTGACTTATCAATTACTATTAACTTTAGCCCTTTAACATAACTAAAGTCCGAGTCAGTTGTAAGCACTGTTAAATCTAGTTCTTTAGCTATTGAGGCTATCCACATATCATTTACCCCAATCGGAGTACCGGCTTTGCGAAGTTGCAAGTAAATACCGGCTAATTCATGCGTGGTTTTATCGCTCAAGCCTACAGTTATCACATTAGGGGCATCTAAGAATCTCTGAAGTAGTTTCTCATTCTCACTATGCCTGTTACCCGAGGCAAAGCCCGCCCTTAGTTCACCTATAACAATCAGTGGCATTACTAGTTGGTGTTCAGCCTTAAACCAAGCTTCTAGTTCTTTACTATTACCACGGCCATAATCAGAAAAAGCACTGGTATCTATTAATATATTCATTGCCAGAGTTCTTTGTCTATTTGAGATAAATCCTTAATTGCTTCATCAAATTTATCATCAAGCTTCATTGACCCAAATAACCAATCAAATTCGTTATTTTCCTTAGGTTTAGTCGTTCCCAATGATTGCAGGGATAACATATCAACAACCGTTTGATTAAAAGATTTACCAGTCTGCTTAGACCTTTTTCTTATAACCTGGTCTACCACTGGAGGAATATTGCGAATAGTATATTGAATAGAACTCATGCATACATTGTATTCTACGTATACATTCGTGTCAATAGGAATTTTGATATTTAATCTGTTAGACTATTGTCATGTCTTCATCGGTCTCCTGTGGAATTGTTGGGCTGCCGAATGTCGGTAAGTCTACTTTATTTAACGCGCTGACCAAAAGCTCGGTTCTGGCAGCTAACTATCCGTTCGCCACAATTGAGCCGAATGTGGGTATTGTACCCGTACCTGACGAAAGACTAAAAAGCCTGGCGGATATATACCGGACAACTAATATTATTCCTGCAACGGTAAAGTTTATAGATATTGCTGGACTAGTTGCCGGAGCCAGTAAGGGAGAAGGCTTAGGCAATCAATTTCTAGCCCATATCCGAACTGTATCGGTTATTGTTGAGGTGGTTCGGGCTTTCAATGACAAGCTAGTTACTCACGTATCTGGTTCGATTGATCCCGAAAAAGATATAGCTACCATCCTAACCGAACTAGCTCTGGCTGACTTAGAAACAGTTAACCGGAGGGTCTCGAGTCTGGAAAAAGAAGTTAAAGCTAACCCCAAACTGGTACCTAAGTTGGAAATTGTCAGGCGTGCGTTAGACGCACTGGATAGAGGCAAACCTGTAAGTTCTGAGCTAAATAAATCTGAAACTGCCGAGTTATCTGACTTGCAGCTGCTGACCGCTAAACCGTTTATTTGCGTATTTAACGTTGACGAGGATAGTTTAGCCGATCAAAAGAAGAAAGATGAGTTAAATAAGCTGGTTTCCCCCGCCCCGTCAATATTTATTTCCGCCAAGCTCGAGAGTGAACTATCTATGCTTGAGGACTATGACGCTAAGGAACTGAGGGAGAGTTACGGACTGCATCAGACAGGACTGGAAACACTTATTGTTGAGGCCTACGAAGCTCTTGGACTACAGAGTTTTTTAACTGCCGGGGAAAAAGAGGTCAGAGCCTGGACAATCAGAAAGGGGGCTACGGCACCGGAAGCAGCGGGAACTATACACGGTGACATGCAGCGTGGTTTTATTGCAGCAGAAGTTGTAGATTATAACGACCTGATTAGCTTCGGCTCGCTGGCTGCCTGTAAAGCCGCCGGAAAAGTGCGCACCGAGGGCAAAGATTATGTGATGCAGCCAAGTGATGTGGTCGAGTTTAAGTTCAATGTCTAGTACGAGGAATTCCCCGGGTTGTATCTGCGACTCCTGAGTAGATAGGGTAATTTGGCGTAGGCTATCTTAAAAGGCGTAACATCTAAAGCCGGTTCTTTGGAGTTTGCCGAGTTTTTAGTGCTGGTTCTAAATGCAGAATGAGTTTTCTTTTCCGGGGTCATACCCAGAACTTCTCTTCTTCCCGCCTCTTCCATCTCTTTAAGTAATTTCCGCTCAGATGAAACCGGCAATGATTCATTGCTCATGCCGGGCTGAACGCGGCTGGCAGTTTCTGCTTGATCAGGCTTCAAAGGATTGTCTCGTCCCTGAAAGTCTTCAAGTAAACGCTGAGCAAATAAATAATCCGCAAGTTGTGGGTTTGGTTTAGGCAAAGTTATGGATTGACCGCGCGCTAATTGTCTCTCTAGTTGTTGTTGCTGAGCTAAAAGATATATCTGAAGCTGCCTGTTGATATCCTCTAGATGCTTTTTTTGAGTATTGGCGTGCTCATATTGCTCTTTTTTAATCTCACTGATCCGCTCCTGGATATGACCGATCGCCTTGCGCAATCTGGACTGGTTATAGCTCTTAAAGGATAGGTTCCTAGAACCGCAGTTAATATTAATCTGCGCTCCGAATATTCGGTGACTATAGTCAATGTCGCTTATCATGTCGAAGCGCATGTCGTCGACATTTAAAAACCCCATTGGCTTTTTATCGATTAGCAACACCCGGATATCGGTGGCCACAAGCAGCGCGACTCCGCCTTCGTATACCCCGTTCACGCACTCATATATTTTCTCGTCATCAAGTAAGATGTTCTCTAGTTCGGCAATCTCTGCCCGGTTAAACCTGCTCCCCAAAAACTCAATTTTCCTCAGTTGACTTTGTACATAGTCTCTGTCAACCATAGCCCCTCCTTTTGGTTTGTATTTACAATCATAGGCTACCCATACCCCTAAAGCCGTAAAATTGCTTACCACTAAAATTTGATGTTTATCACAAAGGACAAGCCAAGTAAGGGGCTATGCTTGCTTAAATGACGGTTTTTGGTTTAAATTAAGATATGTTAGCCAATCTAAAGCAAATGGCTGAACTGGTAGACGTCTTCTCTCGGAATGGAACAAGAAAGACTTACAAAAAGGGTGATTTTATCATTCGCCCCGGGGGACAACCGCCCGGGGTTTTTTATATCGTCCACGGTTTGGTTAAGGCCTATGACATTTCAAGATATAACGAGGAGAACCTGCTGATTATCCGTAAGCAGGACGAGATATTCCCGCTTATCTGGGCGTTAACTGGCCAAGAGCGCAGTATAACCTATCAGGCGTTAGCTCCGACCATAACTCTGGAGATAACCAGACAGAAATTTGAACAGGAGATTACCCGGCACACCGATGCTATTGCTCCTCTCCTGGATATGACCATAGAGATGTACCGCCTGCACAGCGAGCGCATTTTAAATCTTGAATACAAGACGGTGCGTGAACGCCTCGTATCCTTCCTGCTTACTATGGCATCACGTTTCGGAACCAGATCGAACAAGGGACTGGTTATTGAAGCCCCCCTGAGACACCAAGATATAGCGAGCTCAATTAACGCTACCCGGGAAACCACCTCTAGAGAACTGTCTGCTCTTATTAAGCAAGGCTTGATCGCTAAAGACGGCTCTTATTACATACTAAGCAGCGTTTCGGGACTACGCAATATCTTAAAATAAAGCTACTTTTTCCAGCGCGAAACAATATTTTTTATAGTATCGACAATTTCCTTATGGTCGGGTATGTCATTATTGTCGTAATAATGATCGGTGCCCAAAAAATCATCGGTTACGCTTAAACAATAAATGGCGTCAGCCATCACGTGGATTTTATCTATAACCGGAACCGTGGCAATCGGGACTGCAACTATCAGACTTTCAAATTCAACCGGTTTTAGGAACTCCTCTGCCAGATCCAGCTTTAAAACCGTATCTAACCCGTCTGAAACCAAAATTATCTTACGGTGTTTTAGTACCTTCTTGTTTATTAATCCGCCTGCGCCGCTTAACGAGTTTAGCATGTGGAACTTTTGTACCCGCTCCTCGTCAATAAATCCGTGATACTCTCCAGTTAGCTCTTCAATCTCGGCGTCAGTATATTCCTTGTTATAAACAAAGCTGCCACCGTCCGTCATGCCGGCTATAGCTTTAGGTTCTCTGGGCAGGGTTAACTCTTCTAGTTGTAGCAGGGTTATAACACTGTGCAGCTGCACGGCAATCTGGGCGCCAACCATTACCCCGCCGTCGTCAAGAGCGACTACAGCACAGTTTTGGTTCCGGTATTTTTGCTCCATCTGTGAGGCCAACATCCTACCGGCTTGCATTCTGGAAGCGAAGTACATTAATGCGAGTGTAAACTGGAGCCCTAAAAAGCTCAAGTTAATTTTATTTGACCGGCTTAAGCAGGTAAAAGCGCTCCTTGTTTCCCTTTGTCCCGCTTACCAGCGAGTCAGCCTTGCCCAAGATAACAAAACTCTTTTTAAACCACTTCTCTAAGTCCATAAGAATTTGTCGGCGAATACGTTCATTTTTAATGACTCCGCCGTGTTTCGTCGACTGATCCCTTACCTCAAACTGCGGTTTAGCCATAGCCAGAATGTAAGTGTTTGAAGTTAATAGCTTAATTAGCGATGGTAGGATTTCCCGCAGTGAAATAAAAGAAGCGTCTATTAGTATGAGGTCTAGCTTTTCTTCAGTCTTAAAGTCTCTAATGTCGGTTTTTTCGTGAACCTCTATTCTTTGTTCGGCCAATAAGGAAGGGCTAAGTTGTTTGGTGCCCTTTTCTACGGCAATAACCTTGGTCGCTCCGTGCTTTAGCGCATAATCACTAAAGCCTCCAGTGCTGGCGCCGACATCTAAAACGGTCTTTCCTCTGAAATCTATTCCTAGAGTCTTAGTTACCGACGCTAGTTTATAGGCGGCCCGGCTGACATAAGCCATATCGTCCCCGTCAAGTAAACCTACCCCTTTACTATTCCTGCGGCGGTTCGGTAAATGCATGACTAAAGTAATTAGGATTTAACCCGCTCGCGGTAGGTACCAGTAGCCGTATCAACAGATATAAGATCGCCTTGCTTAATAAACGCCGGAACTTTAATGGTAATCCCGGTTTCAAGTTGAGCGTTTTTAGTAACAGCCGTTGATGTGTCCCCTTTAACAGCCGATTCAGTATAGTCCACTCGCAGGTTAACGTTCTTCGGAAGATCCAGACTGATCGGGTTGCCCCTAAAGAATTGGAGCTGGAGCAGGTCGCCGTCTTTAATATATCCGGAAGCGTCTTCAACTACCTCTGCAGGAACTTCAAACTGCACAAAACTGTCGGGGTTCATAAAAAAGTAAACCTTACCGTCGTTATACAGATACTGCACACTCTGCATAGTAATATCTGCACTCTCTAATTGCTCATTGCCCTTAAAGGTTTTGTCCAGAACCTTACCACTGGTTAGAGATTTAATCTTAACGTTAACTATTGAGCCGCCACGCCCCATAACTTTTTGAGCATAGGTAACAACTTTATACGGTTCACCCATAAGGACAAACACTGTTCCCTTCTTAAGATCAGTTATATTGAGCATTAGCTATTAGCAATAAAAGGCAGTAGCGCAATGTGCCTGGCCCGCTTAATGGCCTGAGCTAAATGTCTTTGCTGAGATTCGCTGAGACCGGTTTTTTTCCTGGTTTCAATCTGTCCGTAGCTGTTAACGTAACGCTGCAAGGTTTTAAAGTCCTTGTAGTCAAAAAAGGCTACATCGCTTCGGTATTTAAATATCTTTGCCATAAACTAGTTTCTCCTTAGTTATTAAAACGGAATGTCATCCAAGTTAATCGGCTCGTCTCCGACGTCTTCGATAACCACATCCTTATCTTCTTTACTGTCTTCTTTTTTGCCAGGTTTACTCTTAGAGGTAGTCGGAGTATCCTCGCCAGCTGACTCGCCTCGACCGTCTAGGAAGGTAACATCGTTTGCCAGTACTTCGACCTTGCTTCTCTTTTGGCCTTCCTGCTCCCAACTCCGGCTCTGTAATCTACCCTGGACCAATATTCTTCGTCCCTTGCTTAAATACTGGGAAACGCGCTCTCCTAGAGGTCCCCAGGCTACGATATCCACATAATCTGTCGCTTCCTGCCATTCTCCGTTTGAGTCTCGATAGCTGCGGTTTAGGGCGATACTGAAACCGCATACATTCTGGCCGTTAGGTGTCTGTCTCAGCTCTGGGTCTCTAGTCAGATTACCCATCAAGATTACTTGATTTACGCTGCGCGCCATTACTTCCTCCTTGCTTTGCCTTATTTGGCTTATAAAACTTACGCTACTTTGAACTTTGCCTTACGTCAAGCCCGCTTTAAGAAAAGTTTAATCCTCAGCTTCCTTGTCTTCTTCAGTTTGGTCGCCTCTTTCAGAGGCCCGTTCGGCTTTAACCTTTCTCTCGGCTTCCGCTTTAGCGATAGCTTTAAGATCGGGTTTAGTAATCATAAAGCGAATTACTTCGTCAGTTATATTTAGAGTCGTCTCAATCTTGGCCACACTTGCGGGCGGCAGCTCTAAAGTATAGAACACATAAATTGCTTGTTCGTTTTTCTTAATCGGATAAGCCAGGGCGCGTTTGCCCCAGTTATCGCTAGATACAACCTTGCCTCCGTTATCGGTAAATATCTTAACTACCCGGTCTTCCGCCTTGCTTAGATCAACCTCTAAGCTAGGATGATAAAGCACCGCTACCTCATATTGATTCACTGCTACTTCCTTCCTTTGGTTACCGCCGCTTAAGCGGTCAGCCCGGCGCGCATCAGAAGCCGAGAGAAAGGTTAAAGCCGAACA
>JAJZNT010000029.1 GCA_021811685.1 bacterium | reverse complement strand
AGTTGATCGTGTTATTAGTGCTTGTAGCATTAGCAGTGGTAGACAGGAGAAGCCAGGAGAAGACAACAAACAGCAACAACACCATAGCAATAGCTATGGGTTTAGAGCCCGAATGGGGACGGTTACTCTTCTTGAGCAATAACCATGCTCGCTTCAATCGAAGCATTTGTTTTTATTTCCTGGCTACAAAGCCTTTTTTAGTTTCGCGGTTTTATGTATTTATATTTATTTTTTGCTTATTATTACAACTACAAAACCGATAATGCTTATTATCTGTTAGTTAGATTAAATATGCAAGGGTTTTTAGGTGCGTTTTTGGTTGGTGCGCTGGCTTTTTAACACAATGCTCTGTAGCTCTTTAAAAATCGGGAATTGTTTGTTAGTTGAATAAACTTTGGTATTGCCTTGTTTTTCCGAGATTAGCAACCCGACTTTTTCTAGGCGTTTTAATTCCCTCTGGATATTCCCGGCGTCTTCCTTTATGAGCTTAGCTAGACCCCTGACGTGCGTCTTAAAGTCTGGATACTTCGCATAGATTACGATAATTTTTCTTCTCACGCGGGAAGTAATGAAAACGTCAAGCATCAACTCTCCTTTTATTGTTATTCAGACAACTTGTACTCTAGTATAGCTTAGCCTTCGGGTTTGCTTCAAGTTATGTTTGCTAAACATTAACCTTTTTTAGCTTAAAACCAATATAATTGGCCTATGTACTTTTACGAAGTTTGGGTACGAACTAACCGCTACCACGGAAATAAGCCGTTAATTTACAACTCAAAGCAGCAAATAAAGATCGGCAAAATCGTATCAGTTCCGCTAAGACAAGAACTGGTTCCGGGAATAGTCTCTAGCCAAACTACCAGACCGAAGCTGACTACCAAACCCATAACTAAAGTCAGTAATCTGCCGCCGCTGCCGGACAAAACGCTAGTCCTGATGAAGTGGCTTAGGAGCTATTATCCTTCACCGATTGGTGTAATAACCCAGCAGTTCATTCCGGCTAATGTAGTTAGTTCGTCAACGCCTCAAGACAAATTACTCCTTACTAAACTTAATAAATCCGATTTGCCTAAATTAACCAAAGAACAGTCGGCAGCCTTAAGTCGTATTATGTTATGTGATACCTATCTGCTGCACGGACGAACCGGTAGCGGCAAGACAAGAATATATCTAGAGCTTGCGCTTAGCGAAATTGGAGCGGGTAGATCTTCAATTATCCTGACTCCGGAAATAGGTTTGACGCCTCAGCTTGAAAAAGAGTTTAGCCAGATACTAGGCAATCGAGTAGTGGTCCTTCATTCTACCTTAACCCCGAAGCAAAGGAGCGAGCGCTGGATCAAATTACTCAGTACAGATGAACCGCTAGTCGTTATTGGACCTCGCTCGTCCATCTTCAGCCCCCTAAATAACATCGGCCTAATTGTAATTGATGAGGAGCATGAGCCGGCGTATAAGCAAGAGCAGGCTCCCTACTACGTTACCAGCCGGGTTGCAGCCAAACTAAGAGACATTCACTCCGCAAAACTAGTTTTAGGCACGGCAACGCCGCTAGTGAGTGATTACTTCTTAGCAAAGTCTAAGTCCAAGCCTATTATCCGGCTTGAGTCTCTGGCTAAACAATCTTTAAAGGCAAGCACCGAATTAACCATTATTGATCTGCGTGATCGATCACTCATGTCGCGCTCTGCTAATCTTTCAGATCCGCTCATAGCGGCTTGTGAAGAAGCAATAGCCAAGGGCGAACAGGTGATGTTGTACTTAAATCGGCGCGGTACTGCCCGTTTGATCATCTGCTCAGACTGTGACTGGCAAGCTTCCTGTCCGCATTGTGACTTACCTTTAACCTATCACGGAGATTCCCATCTGTTAAGGTGCCATGTCTGTGGTTATAAAAGCAACGCCCCTATTACTTGCCCTAAATGCGGTAATCCTTCAGTTAAGTACTTAAGTGTTGGCACTAAAGCCATAGCTGCTGAAGTTGAACGGCTCTTCCCTGCCGCACGCGTTAAACGATTCGACAGCGATAACCCCAAGGCCGAGCGACTGGAACAAAACTATGATGAAATTAAAAGCGGCGGCGTAGACATTATTGTCGGCACACAGCTCTTAGCTAAAGGACTGGACCTGCCGAAACTTAGTGTGGTTGGGGTGCTGCTAGCCGACTCCTCGTTGCAACTGCCCGACTATACGGCCAACGAGCGTACTTTTCAGCTGCTCAGCCAGGTTATAGGGAGGGTTGGACGTGGACACTTAAACGGTGAAGCAATTATCCAAACATACCAGCCGGACTCGCTAGCTATAACTGCGGCTACTAAAAATGACTGGGACTTATTTTACTCTAACGAAATTAAAGAACGTAAAAGCTTCGGTTTTCCCCCCTTTACCAACTTGTTAAAGCTGACCCTGTCCCGGGCCAGCAGCAAGAGCGCCGAAACTGCGGCAAATAAGCTAAAGAGCAGTTTACCTAAAGACGTTCACATTGACGGCCCCGCTCCGTCGTTCCATGAAAAACAAGGAGGAAAATACCGCTGGCAACTAGTAATTAAATCACCTAGCCGCTCCAAGCTGATAGAGATTATTAAGACACTGCCTAGCGGGGTTAGTTGGGATATAGATCCTTCCGATCTGATATAAATTTGTGTACACTAGATTCAATATTAAGGATCGGCTAATAACAGTAAGCCCCGGGGAACATTTTGCTCCTTTAACCTGTATACTTTGTGTTTATAGACATGGCCCTAACTAAAGACGACATCATTTCCCTGCCCAATCCGCACCTTCGGCAAAGATCCAAGAAAGTAGGTTATATTACCGAAGATATTAGGCACATAGCGGAAGATATGATCAGCGCAACCCTTAACTGGGACGCCTCACGCAACCACGAAGTAGGAGTTGCCCTGGCGGCTATCCAGATCGATCAACCATTAAGAATAATTGTTGTAAGAAATGATTATGAAAACAAGAAGGATCAGACGTTTACGGTTTTCATTAACCCGGAAATTACCAAGAAAGAAGGCGAGCTCAAAGAAGACTTTGAAGGCTGCTTAAGTGTTCCGGACATTTACGGCAAAGTAAAACGCTACCAAAAAGTCAGGGTTAAAGCTCTGGATCTGGAGGGCAAACCGTTTAGAGTAACCGCCGAAGGGTTTCTAGCACGTATCTTCCAGCATGAAGTCGACCACTTAAACGGCAGCGTGTTTATTGATCACATAAAAGATGACGAGGACGCTTTCTTTCGCTTAAATGAAGATGGTAAGTTAAAGGCCATAGATTATGAAGAAGTCAAACAAGATCCTGTTCTTTGGGAATGAACGCCTAGCTACAGGTGTTGTCACAAACACTCCAATAGTCCGCTCTCTTATTGAACATGGATACATTATTGAGGCCATTGTGGTTCCGGCCAGTAAAACATCTCCGTCGCGTAAAACCAGACCCCTAGAGATTGCAGCTTTTGCTAAAGAGCAAGGCATTGAGCTGCTTGAGCTAAACGCTCTATTGCCAAATCTAGAGCGGCTTAAATCATTTAACGCCGAAGTTGGTGTGCTTGCAGCCTTCGGCAAACTTGTGCCTCAAGAAGTTATAGATATCTTCCCTTACGGCATTATTAATATCCACCCCTCTCTGTTACCGCTGCACAGGGGTACAATCCCTATAGAAGCAGTAATCCTATCAGGGGAAAAGCAAACAGGTGTCAGTCTCATGAAGCTAGTAAAGCAGATGGATGCCGGGCCGCTTTACGACCAAACAGTTTTAAGCCTAAGTGGCAACGAGAGTAAACAAGAATTAGCCGACCGTCTGGGAGCACTTGGTAGCGAGCGATTAATAAAAGTCTTGCCGCAAATTCTGGGAGACCAACTCAAGCCAAAGCCGCAGAATGGCAATCAGGCAACTTACGACTCGCGTTTGCATCAGAGCCAAGCGGTTTTGGACTTTTCTAAGTCTAAAGACGCTCTCATACGCGAAATAAGGGCTTTTAAGGGCTGGCCAAGGAGCCGCAGCGCCATAAACGGCGACCCAATCATCATTGTTTCTGCGCACTCAATAGGCGGCTCTAATGACGCCAGGCCGGGAGAGTTCTTTGCCAGAGAAGGCGAACTGGCAGTTGCAACAAGTGACGGCATATTAATTATTGACCGCCTTATACCCTCAGGGGGTAAAGAAATGAGCGGCAACGATTATTTAAGGGGAAGGCGGCTTAACTAGCCGGATAACCACCTGCCGGCGGTTGCGGGGGAGGTGTAAACTGAGGCGGAGACGGCGGCATTTGTCCGTTATCCGCCGGGGGTTGACCTTGGAACGGAGGTGTTGCCGGAGAATCCATAGGAGTTGGCGGCATCGGTTGAGCCTGAGAAGGTCCTGGCATAGGCTGGCTTTGAGCATAAGGATCAGGTTGCGGTGGCGTTGGTTGTATCGGCTGCATAGGCTGAGCGGGCTGAGAGCTGTCTATTTGACCCGGCTGAGACGCTTGCAAGATTTGCGGCGAGGATTGTTTAACTTCATTTTTGAGTTTGTTAAATTCCTCTTGCACAATTTCTTTATAATTTGGAAAGTTAGTCTCCAGCCAATGAAAGGCACCGTTGTCATCCTTGGCCTCAAAATAGCGTTCAAATTCGTCCAGCTGCTCGTTAGTCATCTGATCGGCTAAACGCATGCCCACTCGCATTTCAAGGGTTTCATAAATATGATTAAGCAGCGCCCGCTTTTCGGACTCAGGTAAACTACCGAGGCCTAATTCTTCCAGCAGACTTTGATCTAGTTTAATTGCCACTAATGGTTATCCTCATCTTATCGCTTTATTGTACCAGATACGAAATTTAAAATCATAAGTGCCGCTCCTGCACTTCTCTAGTAAACAGTATAAGCCGGTCGCCAAGCTGAAGCTCTATTTTAGCCGGCACCTTCAGGCTGACACCGCACATCTCGTGCTCCATTATTTCTTTAACATCAGTCGGTCCGCGTTTTAGATTAGTTACTTCCGCCTCCATCAGCTCCTTGCCTTCCCGCTCTATCCTGGCAAACGAAGGGATAGTGAGCTTCCCCTTAGTAACCTCGCCGCCGCATATTACAGAGGTCTTAGTGGTATTAAAAATTCCTTTTACTATAAGAGTCCCGATCTCGGTTTCCACGACTTTAGGAGCAAGTAGTTGCTCGAGCTCCTTTTTTACGTCATCAATCAGTTCGTAAATAACATTATAGAGGTGCAGATTGATCCGGTCGCGGGAAGCCTGTTGACGCACGGCGCTCGAACAAGACACATTAAAGCCGTAGATTTGAGCACCCGACGCCATAGACAACCTAAGATCATTCTCGGATATCGCACCGATTCCCGAGCCGACCACTCTTACGGCCACTTCTTCGGTATCCAGCGATTTCAAGCTGTCAATAACTGAGGTCAATGAGCCCTGGACATCAGCCTTAACTATAATATTCAGTTCACTGAGTTCGTTGCTGCGATTGATGATCCTAAGCAGTTCGCTGCTGGTAATCCCCTGATTAGAAGTCTGATAACTCTCCCTGGCAGCCAGTGCCGCCTTCTCCCTAGCTTCACGCTCATTATTTACAACATAAAACTCATCACCGAATTCAGGTAATGCCTTAAAGCCGGTAATGGTTACAGGGGTAGAGGGTCCAGCCTCTTTAAGCGGCGCTGTCTTTGAAGCCTCTAAATTGCGGATTTTAGCATAAGTGCTCCCGGCAACTATAAATTGTCCGGGCTTTAATATTCCTGACTCCACAAGCACTCTGGCTACGGGCCCGCGTCCGACTTCTACATGAGCTTCAACTATTAAACCGGTTGCCGGAACATCTATATCCGCCTTTAGATCTTCAACGTCGGCTATTAAGAGAATCATGTCCAGCAGTTCGTTTAACCCCTTGCCAGTTTTAGCGGAGACTTCCTGAACCACCGTATCCCCGCCCCACTCTTCTACTAACAGTTTTTCTTCTGCAAGCTGCTGTTTAACTTTATTCGGGTCGGCATCTTCCTTATCTATCTTGCTTAGGGCGACCACTATCTTAACCCCGGCTTTTCGGGCATAGCGGATAGCTTCAATGGTCTGCGGCTTTACCCCGTCATCTGCCGCCACCACCAGCACTACAATATCTGTCAATTGTGCGCCGTGTTCTCTGACTGCCGCAAACGCCTCATGGCCCGGAGTATCCAGAAAAGTTATTGCCCTGCCGCTATGCTCCACCTGGTAGGCTGAAATGTGCTGGGTAATGCCCCCCGCCTCATTTGAAGCGACCTTAGAGCCTCTAATAGCGTCCAGGAGCGACGTTTTGCCGTGATCGACGTGTCCCATTACCGCAACCACCGGAGGCCGCTGAACAGCCCCAGCACTGGCTTTAAGCTTTACCCGTTTTGGCGATCCAGTTTCGGTTTCACGCTCCTTGAATTTTACGTCAAGCCCTAATTCCTCAGCTATGATTTGAGCGGTCTCAAAATCTATCCGCTCATTAACTGTAGCCATGACGCCGTTCTTCATCAGTTCAGCGATTAATTTTGAGGCAGGGAGCATTAGCCGTTCGGCGAGAGCGCCTACGGTAATTGTATCTTCGACTTCTATTGTGGTTGCCATTCCCTATCGCTCCTTTCCGCCTTAGATCGGCCAACTTACTAGTTCATTTACTTGCTTTCTTTTGCCTCTTTAGCAGTCTTACTCTTAGATTTGGATGTCTTCTTCAAGGACAAAGCAATCTTACGGTTCTCGGTATCGATCTCCAGCACTTTAAATTGCTTCTTCTCGTTCAACTGGAACAGTTTCTCGGGGTCTACACTTTCGTCATCACTCATTTCCGATACATGAACTAATGCCTCAACACTCGAGCTTAACTGTACGAATGCACCAAACGGCGTAATCCTGGTAATCTTACCTTCTACCGTGTCGCCTTTTTTAAAGGCTTTAACTTCGCTCAGCCAGGGGTCTTCGCTCATCTGCTTAAGGCTCAGGCTGAGCCGGTCCTTATCTATAGCGATGATCTTAGCCTTGATCTTATCGCCAATCTTTACATAATTACGTGGATTGTCTACGCGCTCCCAGGATATTTCCGAAATATGAATCAATCCCTCGATCCCCTCAACGTTAACAAAGGCGCCAAAATCTATGACACCGGTAACCACGCCCTCTACGACATCACCCGGCTTAAGATTGGAAAAACGGGCAGCCATTTCGTCTTTAACTGCTTCTTTTTCGGAGAAGATAAGCTTGTTCTCTTTGCGACTGACATCAAGAATCCTTACTTTAAGCGGCGTACTGGTTAAGGCGTTAAGCTTTTGCAGTATCTCATCCTTATCTGCCCCACTAACCCTTGGATAGTGGCCTACGGCCAACTGGCTGACAGGCAAAAAGCCGCGGATACCTTCCAGCTCAACCAGAAGCCCTCCCCGGTTAGTGTCATACGGCATTACCTCTACAATTTCCTGTTCGGCAAAAATCCGCTCAAGCTCTTCCCAACCCCGGTCTTTAACCGCCCGGCGCATACTAAGCAGGGCATGTCCTTCTTCCATTTCCGGATCGATAACACTAACAGTAACCGTTTGTCCTTCTTCAAGCTTCTGACCGTAACCGATCTCCCGCCTGAGCACAACCCCTACGCCCCTCGGGCCCAAATCGATCCAGAGTTCGTGCTTCTTAATTGATGTAATTGTCCCTTCTACAACATCACCAGCCTTTAGCGCCTCGACGCTGCTGGCGTCTAGTAGCTGGTCCATGGTTAGAGTGGTAGTTTTTGGCATATCTTTTGCATGCCTCCTTATAAAGTATTTCCTTCCGCATCGAGCAGTGTAAAGCTAGCTTTAACTTAGGCCTTATTCGCTACCTCGCCGGAAAGATTAACTTCATTATATCTGTTTACATCTTAAAAACCAAATAACCTATTTGGTTAAGTTTAGCGAGCTTAGCTAAGGATGTAAGGGATTACTTGTATTTGCGCACCAGAAGCGAGCGGCCGTGGCGAATACCCAGCCAAAATGCCGGAAATAAAGCCCCTAGGACTATTAACAGCACCCACCAGGGAACTGAAGAAAGTGAGGACGCCTGAGACGTGCCGGTGTTAGAAGTTTTATTGCTTTGGGTAATCTGGCCATTGGCGATACCAACCATTTGCAAAAAGCCGGTCACGCCCTTGCTGTCGGTAGCGGTTACTGAAACTGAGTAAATTCCGGAGTTTGAATAAGTATGGCTGACACTGAGTTTACCGCCCGTAGAACTGCTCTGAAGCGTAGGCGCATGGCCATCGCCCCAGTCTGTACTAATAGCGTAAGGAGGTGTGCCGCCGCTAACCTCTATCGGCCAAGAAAGCTGCTGTCCGGGGTTGGCTCCGTATTCTCCGTAACTGCTGGTAACTACCACTTGAGCTCCAGGCTCGGTGTATTGAGAGCTGCTATAAGTAACGGTTACCGTGGGTGACTTCGGGCTTCCCTGCCCTAATGCGTCAAAATCCTGAGTATAGATATTATTAGAACCGTTAAACAGATCGACTTTTAGACTATAGCTGCCGCCGCTACAAACCGTTGAGCCGACAAAGACATTGTTAGAAAACACCTTAGTTAGTAAATTATTAGTGCATAAACCGCTGACCGTAATCGGGATAGAGCTAAAGGATTGGCCGTTTGGAGGAATGGCAATAGTCGGAGCGGTAGTCGGAGGGGTTGAAGGGATTGTTGCCTCTAGGCCCATTGAACCCGATTGGGGGGTTTGAGGAGAGGGCGTACCAAGTGCCAAACTGCTACTACTTAAGACAGAAGCAACACCTAGGGCAGCAACAATGCTAAAAACTTGACGCCTGATGGCCCGCTTCATATTTGACACCCCTGCCTACAACTTCTTAGTCTGCGCCTTTCTAATTGACCTCTTGTACCATGCCCTGAATATCCTCGGCATCAAGAAGGCGCCGGTAATAATCAGTGCGATAATAACGATAGCCAGGATAATGATCCAGGGCTCGATTACGTAGAAAGTAACTGATGCGCTGATCAATTTACCATTATTGCCATAACCGAAGTTACCAGTTGCTGTGTACTTGCCGATGGCGCCGATATTAGACAGAGGCACACTAAACGTCCTATAACTCTCGGGCAACACGTTGCCTGGAGGATTACTGCCGTTAACCGTTTTGGTTTCAATCGTCTTCCCGCTCATGTCCTGTACGATAATCTTCCCGTAAGGAGGAATCTGAACATTGCCGTTGTTATCGAAACGGACTAAGGCATCAATTCCCTTGTTGGTATAGAACAGCCGCTGGCTTTTGCCGTTTGTACCCACGTTAAAACTACTTAAAGCCAGGCTCTCGTGCATACCTGGACCAGGAACGGTAATAAGTATCAGGCCGGCTACGCTAGCGGAAATATTAACAGTTTTACCGGTACTCGGGTTAACAGACAAGAACCTGATTGCCCCGAAATAGCCTCCCCCGGCTGTACCCTTAGGAATGCTTACCTTTACATTGACAGGAACGGTCTGGCCGCCCTTGATGGTAAAGTTCGGTATGTTTGCAATAAACTGTTTAATACTGAAGGGGTCAAATTTACTGCCTGTAACTATCAGCTGCGGGGTGCCGTTTTGGTTATTAGCCAGAAAGTCAGTCAAAACTCCCTTGTAAGTTGCCGTATTTTTAGTTATGTTCTCTACGTTAAATTTAACCGTCTGGCTTTTACCCGGATCAATTGTCAGATCAAAACGCAAAGGCGACAGTTTAATACCGTTTCCGGTACCACTCTGTGCCGCAAACGCCGCACTCCCAGCCAGCAATACTGCTGCAACCAGTGCCAGTAAACTGCTTATACCCCTCTTGAACATCTAGTTCCTTAAACCTCTTAGTTTTTACTTTAGATAAAGCTAATATAGCAGAAGCTTTAGAAATATGCCATGCCAATATATGAAATCGTTGTGGAATATACTCCCGGCGGCTGACTTTTTGCAATATTTAAAATATAGCTGATGGTATATTCCCTGTAGGAAGAAACCTGGCCGGAGTTAGCTAGGATATCTCCGTTTGCAAAGTGGTAAATGTTCGGCTGAGCGTAATTACTGGTAGCGCTACCCACGCCTGGGCCTAAGGGATTTAACCCCACGGACGGGTTGTTATTGGCTACCAAGTTGATACCGAACTGACTGGTACCCGGCAGCGAAGTTTGTCCGGAAGTTAAAGGCGGAAGCACGTTATTGCCTGAAGTCATAGTGTTACCGCTCAGCTCAATTGCATAACCGCTATTAGCGTTGGTAGCTATGACCATTTGGCTCTGGGCTACGGCAGTTGAATAAGTCGACAGGTTACCGAAATTAATCAGGTTGCCTTGGGCCTGAGAGCAATTATAGTTAGGAATTACTACCCCTACGCAAAACAACAGATAAGGAGGCACGGTTGCCGAGATTGTATAGCCGCTGGTTATGGCCATGGCAATACCGCCGGTATCCGTTGCCGATCCCGTAGCATCCGTAGTTGCGTAAGTTTCGATCCTGCCGAAGAAGGAACCCACGGATGAAGGATTAGTTATGTTAGAAAAAGCAAATGACACCGGACCGGCACCGGCAATAGCTGCTGTCCTGCTCAAAACAATTGTATTCTGATTAGACAAAACGGTGTTTATAGAAAAGCCGCTGGTACCGGTCTGACTGTTTAAAACGGCAGCTGAATCGCTAAAACCAGAGGGAGCAGTACAGCTTATGTAGACAATGGGGCTGTTAGAACAGAACTGGATGGTAATTGATCCTAGCGTTTCACTGGCGGCTAAAGTAAAACCGACCGTATAATTGGTGGTTGCACTTGGTAAGGAGCTAGCAAAGGCAATGCTTCTATTATTGAGCTCCAGGCCATAAGAAACTGATGAGGTAAGCAGGACAATAAACATTATGGGCATAAGTTCATATGCCCATAACAATAGCCGATGAGTCCTATAGGTAAAGCGATGCATCGCTCCCCCGATTTTTTAGAACGAGCCGGTAGCTATAAACTGATCGCCGGTAGGAGTTGCGGTGTATACACCCTGGGGAGTGGTAGTACCGGCAACCGCACCATAGTTAACGCCTTGGCCTGTACATGAACCAACGGGACCTGTCGTTGATGCTATTTGAGATATTGAAGAACTGGTAGCACCAAATTCAACATTTGCAGGAGGCGTGGCAACAGATCCGGCAGCATAAGGTGAAGATACCGTAATCCCCGAGCAGTTACCGGTTGGAGTAATCAGGTACAGACCGAAGCCACCGTTAAGTGAGTTTAAAGGTAAGGCCGAAGCTGTGGTATTTGCAGGTATGGTATTAGATGTGGCGTCAGTTAAGACGTTTGGCCCCAAAACACTTATTGTTACACCGTTAGAGGCATTGGTTGTTAGGTCAAATTCCTCTTCAGCGTAGTACGCTTGGCTGAAAGATAGTACCGCAGGGCTTCCCGTGCCGATGGTCAGTGCCGTGCTACCGCCACAGGAACCAGGAGATGCGTAAACACAAAATTGTAGTTGCTCTTCAACGGTTGCCGAGATTGAAATCGTAGATGCAGTGGACAGAGCGACACCACCTTCGTCTACTACATTAGTCTGATCTCCCGTTGTGTAGGTTGTTGGGGAGCTATAGGTAAGTATGCGTGCCCAAAATTCACAAGTAGTTGCGCCTGTGCATGCCGTTGTCGGGTTGGTTACATCTCCAGGCAAGCTTATCGACTCGGCAGTACCGGCAGTAGTTGCGCAGGCAGTAGAGTAAGATAAGTCAAGGGTGTTATTCACCGCGGTTCCGGAGGTACCTACCTGTACAGCTGAAGGGGTTGCTGTACAACTAGTCAAATCTCCTGTATATGTCGGCGTAGTAGTAACGGAAAGACTAAAACCAGCCGGATATACACAAGTAGTAGAGGTAGTGATCGGCGAGTCGGCACAGAACTGGACATAAATATTATTAAGGCTGGCAGTTGTTGCAGTTTTCCATTTGATTGTATAAGTAACGCCTGTAGCTCCTGGAGCAGACTGGCTCATAACTACTTGTCTGCTAGTTACTTCACCTGCAGCATACGCTGATGGTGCGCTTATAAGGGCCGGCAGTATGCCAACGCCTAATATAATTAAAGATGAAACCAACGCCGCCGAACTAGATATTGATTTTTTTAAGTTTATTTTCATTTTTTTTATTTAATTTATACTTTATAACAGCATCATAAAGGTAACGTTTAAAAAAAGCAAGTACTTTTTTGGGAATTTTAATTTCGCTTAAAATGTCGGTACAGCAACCAACTGTTGATTCATGGTGTAAACACCGGCCGGGGTAGTGTTATCTATATTAAATATGTATGAGATCGTATACTCTGTCTCTCCGGTACTTTGGGCGGACTTAGCGATTTCATCTCCGTTGTTATAAGTAAACAGGCCACATGTATTGTAATTAGTGGCAGCACTGCCGTAGCTGAAACTTGAACTTGGTACTTGCAACGGAGCCGCTCCAAAATTAGCCGGTGCCCCGCAGGCTGTAGTGTTGGCGACTAAGTTCATACCAAACTCCCTGGTTCCGGCGGTAGCCGCTACCGGCGAAGTTAATCCCGGTAATGTGTCTGTTCCGTAAGTCGGCGGTGGCGATATGGTATATACTCCGTAGCCGCTGGACAAATACGATTCGACGGAAAAGGTAGCATTGGCAGTTTTGGTTGATCCTGTGGATAAAATTCCGGCATTGACGCTGGCAGTATTAACTAACATTTCTAGAGACGGAGACCGGTCGACATTATAACCGGTTTGAGCCTGATAGCTAGTCCCCGAGGTCAATCCGACGGTTGTATCGCCAAGGGTTTGGGCCGCACAATAGCCGGTTGAAGTTGAACAGGTTGAGTCTGTAACGCTGCCGTTACTGAAATCGGTTCGACTGACTCCGTAACTCGATGAACAAGCTTGCTGATAGCCGGCACAGGCAAAAGACTGGCTTACAAAGCCCAAACTTATCAGGGGAGCTGAAGATAATATTAGCGTTATTAACTTTATGTGTTTTTTCATCCCGTAATCCGGTCCGCCCTAACAGTTTACTGTTAACGCTTTTGCTAATATCTAGTATAGTCATAATAGTGGTAAAACCAAAATTCTATGCAGCCAGATTCACAGAACAGTTTAGAACCCCAGGAAAGCCTCGAATCCTCTCTCGAGGGTAACCAACCGGTTGCCCCCGCTCCTGCTCCGTCTGCTCCCGAAAACGAAACACCTACTCTGCCCCCAAAAAACGATGAAACTCCGGAGCGTCCGCAGAAAACCCCCAAAAAGGTATTAAAAGGAATATCCAACCGTTGGTCTATATACTTGTTGGTATTTATCGTGTTAATTATCGGAGCGGTTGTAGCAATTTACGTTTTATATAAGCATGAAAATAAGAACCCCTATAGTGGCTCAGGACAAAATCTTACCCCGGCGCAATTAAATAGCATTGCCAACAGCAATAATGTGGTTGGAAGCGCCAATAGCCTGCTGACCGTTCAAAGCAACTCCATATTTAATGGAGTGGTATTAGTCCGTGGTCAGCTGGAAGTAGCCGGGCCGCTTAAGTTATCTCAACTCCAGGTAAACAATAACTTGGCAATCGCCGGCAATGCGGCAATTCAAGGTACCCTGACCGTTCAAAGCGACCTGAGCGTTAATGGTAATAGTACATTCTCCGGCAGTGTATCCACTCCTCAGTTGAGCACTAATTCCCTGCAGCTAAACGGCAATCTTACCCTGACTCACCATATAGTAACTAGCGGCTCAATCCCCAGCAGCTCAACCGGCGGACCGACCGGTGTAGGCGGAACATCGTCTATTAACGGGTCAGATACGGCCGGCACGGTTACTATCAATACCGGCAGCAGTCCGTATAGCGGCTGCTTTATTAATGCAAAGTTTGCTTCAGCGTTTAGCAATACGCCCCATATGCTGCTAACACCAGTAGGTTCTAATGCTGCGAGTCTAAACTACTATGTAAACCGCTCCACTACCGGCTTTAGTGTTTGCTCGGATAACGCACCGCAGTCCGGCCAAACATATGTTTATGACTATTTCGTTATTGACTAACGCAGCAACAGATAGGCTCCGCCTAAACTGAGGCCAAAGATGATTATTCCGAAGGCAATAACTCTTAACATCCCCCCGCCTATAACCTTTTTAGCTAGAGGATTACGGCCCAAGGAGATAATTCCGTTTTTAACTCCCGAGTAAATCACCGCAACGGTTATAACCGCCCCTATAAGCACCACCATTAGGCTTAAATAAACCCGGATAGCGCTTACTGACTTATTGGTAACAAAGTGTACTACTTTACTCAAAGGGGCCGGTATATTATTACTGCTGCTGGCCAGCGGGTTATTAATTATGTTTACATCGACAGGGATTAGGCCTATAGCCACGTTACTAGAGCCGTTAGTTCCATTTAGCTTAGCGGTACTGAGTACGTTATTAGACCCGTTAAAACTTTCGGCGGCCTGCCCCAGAACGACAGGATCGGAGCTATTTGCTTTCATACCCACTCCTGAAAGTGAGGAAATACTTATATAGTCACCGACATTAATCGGGCCACCCTGAGTGGACACTAAAACAGAGTACCTGCCGGAGTTGGCAACATATACCTCCTGGGATACATTCGGCTGAGAAAGGGTAATTGCCGCCTCGTTGGCCGATACGATCACGCCCCACATTTTACTTACATTGGCATAATCTAGAGCTACAACATTCTTTGGATTCTTACTATCGAGGCGCACGATCATACCCGGCTGCAACTGAGAACTGCCGCCGTAGCCTTGCACGGTTGCCTGATTGCCGCTGGCAAAAGCTACCCCGCTTACGACTGACACTATTAAGCCAGTTAATCCTAGAATAACACTTATAAGACCTTTTTTGTTTTGCTTATGCATGGTGTTACAATACCTCTAGTATAGTCGTTTATGCGCTTGCGGCAATAGAAATACCACTGAGGGTTAGATATAGAATAAATAATGTATTTGGGTATAGATGTAGGCGGTACCAAAACAATTGTTGCAGTACTTGATGACAATGGCGTTATTATTGAGCGCCAAAAATATCCCACACCCAAAGATTACCGGGAATTTCTTAAGCAGCTCGGTTCAAGCATTAAATCTTTTGACACCAAAGACTTTAAGGCGGCGGGTATGGGTGTGCCGGTAACTAATTTCAGCCGCGAAGATGAAATAGCCAGAACTTTTGGTAACTTGCCCTGGAAAGATGTGCCGATCCACGCGGACACCGAAAAGCTTGCTCACTGTCCGGTAGCAGTGGAAAATGACGCCAAACTGGCCGGTTTATCCGAATCAATGCTAAGACAGCCGCAACACCTGCTTTATCTGACAATCAGCACCGGAATCGGCTTTAGCCTGATCATCGATCGTAAGATTGACCCTTATGTGGGAGACAGTGGCGGACGCCTCATGGTCTTTGAACATCACGGTAAGCTGCTGCCCTGGGAAAGTTTCGCTTCAGGCAAAGCTATCGTTGAAACATTCGGCAAAAAAGCTAAAGACATTAAAGACAAAGCGACCTGGGATAAAATCGCCAGGAACATCACTCAAGGCTTAATCGAGCTCATAGCCATTACCGAGCCGGATATTGTGGTCATCGGCGGCAGTGTCGGAGTTTACCTGGACAGATACGTAGAACCGCTCAACAAACACCTTAAGGACTTAGAAACGCCTTTGCTTAAAATTCCTCCCATAGAAGCCGCAAAGCGGCCTGAAGAAGCAGTCGTCTATGGGTGCTATGATTATGCTAAGGAAGTATTTGGTAATACATAAATGATTAACGAACTAAAGAAAATATTACCGGATATAAAGTTTCTGCCCGGGGAACGTTTTGCCTGGTCTCCAGGGGAGCGTCAAATTACCTACCCTAAGGATCAAGAGCATGACAACAGCCAATGGGCGCTGCTACATGAAACCGGGCATGCGGTCTTAGGGCACACCAACTACAAGACCGACCTTGAACTGCTTAAAATGGAGGTTGCAGCCTGGGAAAAGGCTAAGGAACTGGCTAAAGATCTAGGCCTTAAGATTAATGAAGAGCATATTCAACTGTGCCTGGACAGCTATAGGGACTGGCTGCACAGACGCAGTACCTGCCCCAGCTGTGCTACCAGCTCAATCCAAAACGACCTGTCTAATACTTATCAATGCTTTAACTGCCATGCCCGTTGGCAGGTATCCCCTTCCCGGTTTTGCCGGGCTTATCGCACGCGCAAAGAAAGCCAGGAACCGGTCTTTATATAAATAAAAGAACCCCGTTAAAAAACAGGGCTCTTTTTTGGTTTAAAAACCAAACTACTTAAGCATTAAGGACATTAAGCAGCTTTTTTGGTGCGACGGCTAATGCGTCCGCCGCGAGCGCCGGCTTCACGAGCCAACTCGCGGTTCTTAAAGAAACCGCCAGTGTGGCCTTTCTTGCCGCCACTAGCACCGATACGGGCATAAAAGTCTGCACCGTACTTGGCTTTGTTGGTCTTAGCGGCAGCCCTGCCGCCAGTCTTAGTGCCAGCCATTATGAGCATTCCTCCTTAACTTACGCGAAAATATAAGTAGAAACTTAGTTGTCTTTTCGCTTCGTTGTTTAATATATCACGCTATTGCTTCTTAGTCAATAAGATTCTTATGATGCTTGCCTATTTTGCAAGCCTTATGACAAACGCGGTATATAGCGGATAGTGCTTATTACTATAGCACATAAATGCTTATGCCTAGCTGTAAGATTTTCATCATTATGCTAATGAAAAAGGCCCCCGGATTGTTTCGGAGGCCTTAATCAAAATTTGGCACCGTGCTATTTTCCCAGGGGTGAACCCCAAGTATTGTAACCGCTGCGAGGCTTAACTGCTGTGTTCGGCATGGGAACAGGTGTTTCCCTCACGCTATGGGCACCAACCGTACTCATCTTAACAACAAGCTAAGCTGAGATGGTTGATGTCCACGTCAAAAGCACGGAATAATTCGTTAAAGATAGCAAATAAGACAGACTATGTAAATAACAAAAACTAGTCAATTGCTTGCCTCTAAAGAACGGCTTAAAAAAGCAGCTTCTTTAGAGACCGTAAAAAGTCAATGCCTCTATTAGTATGCTTCGGCTGAACACGTTACCGTGCTTACACCTTGCACCTATCAACCTGATCGTCTTTCAGGGAGGTCATAGGGAAACCTAATCTTGAGGTCAGTTTCGCGCTTAATATGCTTTCAGCGCTTATCTGATCCGCACATAGCTACCCAGCAATGCCCTTGGTAGAACAACTGGTACACCAGCGGTGCGTTCACAGAGGTCCTCTCGTACTATCTGTAAATCCTCTCAAGTTTCCTAACGTCCACAGCGGATATAATCCGAACTGTCTCACGCGTGTTATTTTGAGCCCCTAAACGCTCAAAACCTT
>JAJZNT010000003.1 GCA_021811685.1 bacterium | reverse complement strand
ATAGGCGAACGGGCATTTACTTTTCTTGCAAGCTTTAATACGTGGTGACTGCGCCTGGCCCCGCTCGCTCTGGGACTGGTACGTTTTTTAGGTTTTCCCATAATTTAATTCTAGAATCTCCTTTTTCTATGGTGAGAATTAACTTGATTTCTACTTTAGCAGATAGGTATTAGGCTTTTCAATGATCCGGTTACTTAACTACTAGGCTCAAAAGCTTATCCGGAACATAAATGGTTTTTATTATCTGCTTTCCTTCAAGGTGAGCTTTGACTTTAAGCTCCTCCTTAGCCTTGGTCTCAATTTCCGCCTGATCCGTGCCGGCGGCCACGCTCAACTCGCCTCTTATTTTACCGTTAACCTGTATCGCAATTTTAATTGTTTCGTCAACTAGATAGTTCGGTTCATACTCCGGCCAGGATTCAATATGGACTGACTCTTCCCCACCGATCGCTTGCCAAAGCTCTTCGCTGATGTGCGGAGCAAAGGGAGCTAACAGTTTAAGCAAGGTTTCAATTGCCCATTGCCACTCAACCGCCTCAAAGCCCTCCGCCGCTTTAAGCTTATACAGACCGTTTACGCACTCCATGAGGGCGGCAACAGCGGTATTAAAGCTCAGCTCCAGCAAATCTTTGTCTACCCGATGAATAGTCTTGTGCATGATCTGCTTGAGAGCTTCAGATTCTTTCTCGCCGCCGCTGCTATCCAGATACTCGCTGACTAAAGTCCAAATTCGCTGCAGAAAATGATATGTACCACCGAGACCTTCCACGCTCCAATTAACTGACTGATCCCACGGCCCGATAAACAGCTCCATAACCCTTATACTGTCGGCACCGTATCCCTGTTCAATAAGGCCATCGGGCTCAATCGTATTACCCTTACTTTTACTCATTTTGCTACCATTGGGAGCCAGAATCATTCCCTGATTACGCAAAGTCATGAATGGTTCACTGAAGTCAATCAATCCTTCATCCTTCATCACCTTAGTCCAAAACCGGGCGTACAGGAGATGCATGACGGCATGCTCCGCGCCGCCAATATAGTCGTCAACCGGTAACCAATAGTCCGCTTGGCTCTTACTGAAAGGAGCGTCTTTATTGTGCGGATCCGCAAACCTTAAAAAGTACCAGCTGGAACAGGCAAATCCGTCCATGGTATCGGTCTCCCGCTCGGCAGGCCCGCCGCATTTAGGACATTTGGTATTTACAAAGCTGTTAACGGCGGCCAGGGGGCTTCTTCCATCGCCGCTAGGCTCTATAGCGCTAACTTCCGGCAGCTTAAGCGGAAGCTGGTCCTCGGACAGCGGAACGATCCCGTCGCTCTCACAATAGACTACGGGTATAGGCGCGCCCCAGTATCTCTGGCGGCTAATCAGCCAATCACGCATTTTATAGTTGGTTACCCCTTTACCGCTTTTTGCGACCTCCAAATCATGCACTATCTGTTCGCGGCAGGCACTGCTATCCATCCCGTCATATTTGCCGGAGTTAACCACAACTCCCTCTCCAGAATAGACAGCCAGCGGATTATCTATGATCTTTTGGAGATACTTGCCCTCGACTACATTAAAGAACGATTCAAGCTTATCCTTGGCGATCCAGACGGGTTTTAGTAGAGAGGCCTCTTTAGCGCTGACTTTGGAGCGTTCTTCATTGATTAGGTCAAAAAATACAAATCGGAAATGAGCCCAGCGGTTTTGTTGTTTTTGCCGGTGATAAAACAAGCTATGAATATATACCCCAGGATCGCTAATTAGCTTTAAGTTTTTATATCCCGTTTCCTCAAGTACCTCTCGAGCGGCGGCCGCAGCCGGTTCTTCGCTATCATCAATTCCGCCCGTTACCAGACCGTTCATTCTGTGAGTTTTCCAGCTTATGCATAAGTACTCATCGGTTTTCGGATTACGAACTACGGCAACTACCGCTTCACGCTTTACATATTCCTGGTTTTTTAAGACTGCAGACTCGCCCGTATCAGCAATGAATTTAGGCTCAATTACACTGACTATCGGCAGTTTGAACTTCTGCGCAAACTCATAGTCACGCTCATCGTGCGCCGGTACGGCCATGATCGCTCCGGTTCCGTATCCGCTTAAGACATAGTCAGCTACCCATATAGGCAGCTTATTACCGCTTAGCGGATTAAGCGCGTACGCTCCGGTAAAGACGCCGGTTTTTTCGCGGTCGGTTTTCTCCCTGAAAATATCACTCGAAGCTTGGGCAGCTTTAACATAGGTAGTTACGTGCTGTTTTTGCTCTTTGGTAGTAATCTTCTCAACAAGAGGGTGCTCGGGGGATAGAACCATGAAAGTGGCGCCGAATAAAGTATCGGGCCTGGTGGTAAACACTTTTAGCTTATCCGTGCTCGATTCTACGGCAAAGTTTATCTCTGCTCCCTCGCTTTTGCCTATCCAGTTACGCTGCATATTCTTAATCGAATCAGACCAATTAAGATCATCCAGGTCCAAGAGCAGCCGATCTGCATAATCCGTAATCTTAAAGAACCATTGCTTTAGGGCCTTTTTTTCTACTTCGTTGCCGCATCTCCAGCAACGACCCGCCTCTACCTGCTCATTAGCCAGAACCGTCTTATCGAAGGGGCACCACCACTGCAAGCTCTCCCGCCGGTAAGCCAGGCCCCGCCTATAGAGCAACAAAAAGAACCATTGGGTCCATTTATAGTAATTTGGATCGCTGCTGTTTAGTTCACGGCTCCAGTCATAGCTAAAGCCCATTTGCATTAACTGCTGCTTAAAGCGCTTAGTGTTCTCCGCTATAGCAACCTTTGGGCTTATATTGTTCTTGATTGCATAGTTCTCGGCAGGCAGCCCAAATGCATCCCAGCCCATCGGGTGTAAAACGTTAAAGCCTCTCATACGGTTAAATCTGGCAATAGCATCACCTATTGTGTAGTTTCTAACATGTCCTACATGCATAGCCGCACCGCTGGGATAGGGAAAATATTCTAGGATGTATTTCTTTGGCCTGCTATCCTTATCCGACGCCCGGTAAAGACCACTACTCTCCCAGACTTTTTGCCACTTACTCTCAATATCTTTCGGGTTATATCTTTTCATGTAATTACAAGTATACAAATAAAACGTTTATAGCGTCATTATGTGCTAGCCCAAACTAAAATACGTTCATCAGACAACTCCCCGGGCATAGGTATATCTACCTCATCTGGCGAAACTGCGCCGGCTTTCGCCAAATTCAACCTAAATTGATGAATCAGAGCCACACCAAGAGCCGCCACCTGGTCAATTATAAACACAGCGGCAACATCACTGCTATTAGCGGTCATAAGCAGCTCGTTCACGGCTCTATAATTCATAAACATAGGTGTGTTTTTAAAATCTGCCGTATTAAGGATTTGATTAAGGTACCTTAACGAATAACCAGTCTGGGCCGTAGCTATCTCGAACGAAGTGCCTACCGACTCTTCTTGCTCCTTACCACATCCATACCTGAAACATGAATCTATAGCAATTGCGGTTGCCGCACTTTTTAATAACTCGTATTGAGCTCTTAACGGATCACTATCGCGAGATTGTTGAAAAGAGCACCATCTGTCCTCAAGAGAAACCCGACGATTCGGCTGAAATTCAAACAACCCGTAAGTGGCCAAATTCTCAATAAACAGGCCTTCTTTAAGCGTGCGCTCTCTTTCTTCTTCAATACTAAGCTCACTCCACTGAGTGACGCTTTCCAGTCTTAACCAAGCAGAAACACCAGGTCTCTCTAGGCCTTCGGGGTTTACCATATTATGTATTATTTAATAAGGTCTTTATAAAATCAAACTTAAGCCAGTTTTTTCAGTACTGTTTGAGATAGGTGGTCTTAAAAGTTGTAGTTAACTTCTGCTTGGCCTTAAAACGCTCTAATGCCAGATCAATAAGGTTTTCTGCTAGTTTCAGGTTAGACAGCCCACTTTTCTTCCAGTTGTGAGCATAGAGGCTACCGGGCATAGGATTAATTTCGTTAAAGTAGACTTTCTTGGTTTTAGAGTCGATTAATAGATCAACTCTGGCAATACCACTACAACCGATGGCTTTGTATGTTTTAATTGCTAGTTCTTCGGCGGCCGCATACAGTTCTTTCGGCAGATCGGCTGGAAGTTTGGAATATCCTTGGGCCGATTCGCTGCTTTTGGCACCGCCCTTTTTCCCTTGGCGGATATACTTGCTTTCAAAGTCAAAGACGTTATCGCTGTTTAGTATCGGCTGTTCAACCAGAGCAGCTTTGGGTGATGCGTTACCCATAATCGGCACGGTTACTTCGATTAAGTTATTGATTGCCTCTTCAACAATAATCTTATCGTCGTAATGAGCAGCAACCTCTATAGCGTTAATCAACTCCTTGGCACTATTAACTTTAGATATAGCGATACTTGAACCTAAATGCACCGGTTTTACAAATAAAGGATAGGTTAATCCGCTTAGCTTAGTAAGCACCGAGTCGTTATCGCCCATGAAGTCACGGGAGTAAAACCAGACATATTTGGGGGTTGGTATCCCTTCGTATGAAGCAATGGTTTTAGCCAGAGCCTTATCCATAGCAATTACGCTTGATGGCATATCGCAGCCTACGTAAGGCACGTTTGCCATTTCTAGCGTTCCCGCCAGTTCACCGTCCTCTCCGTGCGTACCATGAGTCGCCGGAAAGACAGCACCAAGCTTAACCGACTTCGGTTTTATGCCCGGCCAGGTTATCTTCATACCTCCACCCATTTGCAGCAGCAGGGGTTTTTGCTTAGACAGGAAGTCATCTATTTGTCCGGTCGTATAAAGAGCTATGTCTTTAAGTCTTGGATGTGAGAACCAACGCCCCTGTTTATCTATATATACCGGTACGGGCTCGTATATAGCACTAAGTTCAAGGGGTTTGATAATTGAGGCTATGGCAGTCACAATCGAAACGTCATGTTCCGCGGAACGGGAGCCAAATATTACTGCTACTTTAGTTTTGCTCATCGTTTAAGTCCATATAAGTATAGCGCTCTTTTTATTGGGCTCATGCGTAATTATCCGTCCAGTCGTTTTGCATCAGCACAAGGTCGCCTTCTGCCACAAACAGATCCAGACTTTTATAGAAAGTCAGAGGATCTTTTACCTCTTGAACTTCCCCCTTGAAGCCTGCTTCTTTAAGACCGTCTTTTATGTACCCGGTAGCAGAGTTACTCATCAGTACTACGATGTCTGGCTTAGCTGTTGCTATATATTCACCCATTAAACGATGAATTTTTCCGGTTTCTTCGCCCTGTTCGACCAGCCCTGGAGTTATATATATCTTACGCTTAGCAGCCAGTTCCTTAAGCAACTCAGTTCCAGCCTTGATGCCATCAATATTGCCATTGTAGGTGTCGTCAATTATTAGTGCTCCGCCAAGTTCGTATGGCTGCATACGGTGTTCAAACGGCTTGGTTTTAGATACTGCCTTTTCTATTTGGGGCTTGCTCATGCCGAGTTCCAAAGCAATAACTGCGCAAGCTGACAAGGGGCCTATCTGGTGTCTTCCGAGAAGATGACTATGCAGATGCAGCGTAGTTTTGCCGTTAATAAGATTAAAGCTCAGTCCTTTTGTATCTAGAGTTACCTCTTCGGCTTTCCACATACCCAGACCCTTGTGTCCGTAAACTTGGTAATCTGGTTTTATGAAGCTCTTAGCTCCGTCAGAGTCCCCGTTAACAAATATGTTATTGCCTGTAAGTGAACCTGCAAGAGTGAAGATGTCCTCACCCGCCGCTTTAAGCGTCTTATACTTGTCTAGATGCGCTGGAGCCACTCCGGTAATTATTCCATAAGATGGATGGGTATAGCTTACAAATCTCTTAACATCACCCGGAGCCCCTTCACCGTATTCAATGATTAAAACATCCTCCTTGCCGTTTAGTCTTGAAGCAAACTTAGCGTGTTCTACGCTCACGTTCTTGTTGGCCGGTGTAGCAGCTACCTTCTTGCCCTCACTTAAAACAGTTTTCAGCAGCTCTTTCATTGAGGTTTTACCGTAACTCCCAGCTACGGCAATTTTGACCCCACTATGATCAGCAAAAACCTGATCCGCCGCCTTAATTAGGCGTCGCTCGTTTGGTAGCACAAACACTGCCCGCCCTATTTCTAGAGGAATAACAATTAGGTGTGGCCAGATTAAAGGATAAGCCAGAAGCAAGAATACCCCGGCGGGCCAGCTCCAGTCAGCGTTATTTAAAGATACGATGCCGAAAATAATTAAACCCAAGCCGGCAAGAATTTCAAGCCCCATGCCGGCAAGCAATGCAAGAAGTAATAATTTTGCCTTGCGTGTCCGTTTTAAGCTCTGCCGGTGTTGGACTAGAGAAAAATCTTTAACCCGCCAGAGCCATTTCAGGTAGGCTCTACCCTGGTATTCGCTTGCTTGAAGCATGTAGATGATTGATTCGGGATAGCGGGGAGAATAAAGGGAGAATAAAAAGCGCTGATTCATTGGCTTAAGAACTCGCTGATTTCTTGATTGATAGTATTAGCATATTGGTGATGAATGAAGTGATCGTTGCCGTTTAACATTTTAAGTTTAGAATGCTTAATCAAGTAATGGAAGCGTTCTCCGTCTTTAGCCGGTATTGCCGGATCATTGTCGGCATTAATAATAAGGGTTGGCAGCTTAAGCTTAGCCGCATCGGCTTGAACATCCTGAGCGACAGTAAGTTTGAAAGTCTTAGACAGTTCCGGCACAACTAACATATCTGAGCCAACGGTTCCATAAAGCTTGCTCCGCAAACTCTGTCTGGTAGATTTCGGCAACCAGAAAGTAGTAACTTTCCCGGCCTTAGCCACCGACTTAGTTATTACGCGCTTGAGTGGTTGAGAGTTTCTGACGCCGGCTGAAGCAAGCAGCACCAGTTTATCTGCCTTTAGTACTCCCCTGCTTAAACCGCGGATTGCCAGCGCGCCGCCGTTACTGTGCCCAATAATGGCGTAGATGTTCTCAATGCTTAGCTTGGTCAGAAAACTGGCTATAAAGTCAGCATAGTTATCCAGGTTCCATGCCTGCCTTGGGGTTTCGCTTTCTCCGAACCCGGGCAAATCTAGCGCTACAACTGCATACTTACTAGATAAATAGGATATTAGCCTGGAGAAAGTTTGGTGATTATCCGCCCAGCCGTGCAATAGTAGAACTACTTTTCCTTTGCCCTTGAGTTCATAATTAACCGCTAAATTATCTACAATAACCTTCATTAACCCACATTATACGGTAAGCATTATGCCGAATGTCTGATTTACTTAAGGTAGCTACCGATATTGCTGACTATGATTCATCAAGAAAAGAAATAATCTTCTGCGAAGCTATCCAGAACTAACTCTAGTATCCTATTATTGCTCTCCTGTTGAGCTAATTGTTCTATCTGAAGGCTAAACCCGCGTACCGGATTCAGACGGTAGAAATCTTCAGGATTTACAATTTGATATTTAGCAAAATACTCTCCCTTTGGCAGACCTGGCACTCTCATGGTCGTCCAAAGTTCACCACTAGTGCTCAACGCCAAGCCGGTTGCCGCGATCGCTCCGCTATTCTTAAGCCCGGATGAATGTTCAAAAGGAGGTACTAAAGACCACCCTAAAAAGGTACCTGCTTTGGATACTCTCCTTTGAAGCCGCAACGACTGATCCTCTATTATTGATATACTTCTATGCATTTCTGCGTTTGGAATTAACTTTCGCTCATTTGCTTCACCGGCAAGGTTCGCCGCACGAGCCATTAGTATCCTTGAAGCATTCATCGCTTTTGCTTGTTGGATAAATCTAAATTCGTGCGAGAAAAACCTTGGGGAATCATTGTTGGGCCCTAGCGGGTATAGCTCTCCTGCGCTTGTTCCGGACATTTCTTCCTCCGTTTAAATTAAACTTCTACTAGGATAGTATTTATTGTGTCATTATTTTTTATAATACGTCAAATATGTCAAGTTTTTGGATTATCGTAGGCGGCGTATATGACCAGAAGTAGCCAACAGCCCTTTAGTATTAATTAGTTATCCCGTACAAAACCTTTATTGAGTAAGCTTATCGCGCCCGAGTCTGCTTTGTCCGCCCAACTATGATTAGAAGACTTGAAACACTTTTGAGATTGAGTAAATTGGCAGATTGATGAATTCATTACTGGAGAGTGTTGTAGGCAGTTCTACATAACAGATACAGAAAGTTACATTAATGTGATTATGGTGGAGTATGGCGGATTTGAACCGCCGGCCTCGGCAATGCGAATGCCGCGCTCTAGCCAACTGAGCTAATACCCCGAAAACTGACTTGTATTAGTATACATCTTGAGTTATTTGGGTTATACCATCTCCTAACTTTAGCAATATAGGCTTAATTTTCTTTAATCCTATGTCTGTGTTTTATAAGCCAGCGAATAATTAATGCTCCCACAATTAATGCAGCGAGTAGGAAGGATATCTTGTTTAGGGGTATTATCCAGAAACCCAATTTATCTGAAAGGTTTTTGTTGCCCTTATAATAGTTAACGCTAAGAGTAGCCGTATAGCTTCCGAAAAGATGGTTCTTACCAATGTCTCTGGCACTTAAGACTTCACTGTATGTTATCTCTTCTGTCGGTTTGATACTACTAAAGACATTGCTAAGGTTAAGCTTCCCTAAAACTTTCCCGCCTGAACTAGAGATGGTAATATTTCCGTCTGGTCTCTCTATTTCCTCGCCATTATTCTTAATCCTCTCGCTGAAGGTAATTGGCAAGCCCTGAAGCAAATTACTGGACTGCCCTCCCTGGCCCACGCTAAAGTCAGTAATTGCTAGCAAATCTTTTGCGGAAGTAATTGTATTAGGAGCCTTTGAAGAAGTAAAACTTACGGTGCTCCCATTAGTGATTATAATTTGGCGGTTTAATTGTTTAGGGTATATATTTAGCGCCAAGACTAAAGCCAAAACCAGCAGGACCTTAATTACTGCGTGGTGTAAATACCGGTTCATGTGCCTTTTTCGGCTTCATTTAGGAATATATTTTAAAGCGTCTAAAACTAATAGCTTTGGTGCGCGGGGCGGGACTTGAACCCGCACGCCTTTTGGGCACAGCATTTTAAGTGCTGAGTGTCTACCATTCCACCACCCGCGCAAATAAATCGGTTTATATATTTTTATCACGGTACCATAAATAACTTAAGACGGTTTATTAGGATACCCTAGATAAAAAATTTAACTTAATGTTAAATGGAGGCGCCGACCAGAATCGAACTGGCATAAAAGGTTTTGCAGACCTCTGCGTAACCACTCCGCCACGGCGCCACTTTGTTATTTAGCTACTACTAGAGTATAGCTTATTACTCCCCCCTGCTCTATTCATTACCCCAAAAGGGCTAGCGGAAAGAGCCGTATGTTAAAATTGGCCCATATGAAAAAGAAAATTACCCCATTCCTTATATCGCTTGGAGCCTTCTTGGCGGTATTAGCAATTGGCTTTGGTGTTTTCTATTTGTTTAGGGGTTCAACGGTACCTAGCAACACCGGCTTAAGCTCAAGCACCGGGAACACAGTTAATCCATTTGCCACCCTAAAACCTGCGATTGTTCCCTCTAAGACTCCGGAGTGCCAACAGACGCTTACTTATGCCTCTAGCGGCGAGCCTTCCCCTGTTCAGTGCAGTAACGGCGATCTGAATGTTCTTGCCTGGAAAGCCCTGGCTGCTCTTGAACCTACCGTCATGAAGCTAGGTTATACCTCCAGTCAGTCACAGGTCATGTCGGCAATGTGTACCGACATCAATGTTGCCAACCAGGACGCCACTTCCGCCTTAAGCGAACCCGTAGAAGCCAGTGCCTACCAGCTGGCTTCGCTTTACTATGGATGGCATTACAATATTAACCCGAGGTTTGTTATAACTGGTTGTTAAGCCTGGGTGCTAAAAGCGGTTACTAACTTGCGGTATACAGCAGGGGTTATTAGATTGAATACCTGATAAGCCAAAGCAACCAGCAAAGTTACTGATAGAGCAGCTCCGACCCAATACAGAGATAGGGCTAGTGCGACTAATAGAATGCCGGCCCCGCCTAACGGCAGACTGCGGCGGCTTATAACGTAGCCTGTAGCATAAGCCAAAAGCAGGGCAAACCAGCTTAAATGCACATCAAATAGCCTTAAGGCCCCCCAAAGAGAAAATAGCTCGCCCGTCCAGTAAAGCAACATGCCGCCCATTAAAAACAGCACGCCTTTAACGTTCTGCTGCTTAATTAAGCCTGCCATGAAGTTTAGGATGCGCTTAGTTTTAGGAAAGTGATTGGCGATCCGGTGGCGGAAAAATAATACAATACCAAACAGAGCAAAGCCCGTAGGTACCCCTATTATCCACGGCAACGAAAGCGGCGATGGCACGCCGCCGTTGATTAAACCGTAAATGGCAGCTATTAAAACAGCCGGCGCCAGTACGGCATACTCCCAGAGTCCCAGGTAATATACTCTTGCGCGTTGGCCTAAGTGGGTTTTAAGATCATAGCTAACCCCTCCGCCGAGCGTAGGATGAAAACCCTCAAAAGAATGAACCGCTGCATCCTTATAACTCAATTTAAACATGTGTTTGTAGGGGATAATATATGCCCAGAAGGCTATCGACTGTGCCCCTATAATAAGCAGTAACCATACGGCATCGGCGCTTAATAAGTTCTTAAAAACCGCGCTCATCCCTACCGAGCGGGAAAAAAGATAAAAAGACAACCCAACAACTACGGTTCCCGTGGCTAGAGCCACGGGCCTATTGTGTAATAGTTTTTCCAGATAGTTCTTCATCTATAGCTTATTTAAGAGTACCTAATTTATTTTAGATCACGCTTAAAGCCCTGTTAACGATTTATATCACATGCTAGTTTTAGCGTATTTGTTCTAAGGCCTTTTAAGGGCTTTATTGCTTACACCTTAAGCATAGACCCGTAGGCTAATTTAAGGCAAGTTGCAGTATTTAGGCTTAAATTTTTGTAACTTATTAGTCTATACTCGAAAGCGATAATGACCAGTAAAGATCTAATCAGTAAAAGACGTGAATGGTTAAGGCGATATGTTCCGGCTGAGATTCTTGGTACGATTACGGCTTTAAGCGGAGCATGGCTGGTTTTTATCCATACCCATTCGTTCCTAGCTGCTACGGGAGCGGGTTGGTTTAGCGAGGGGATCGGTTTTTATGGTTATTTTGTTATTAGCGAGCTTATCTCAAATAGCCGACGACTCAAAGAGAAGTCCTTCTTTAAAAGAACTTCTATGGCGATCGCTGCAGCCAGCACTAATTTATTGGTTGAGTTTATGCCGGCCGAGTTAATAGACAACTTCATCATCCGACCGTTTGCCATGTACGAAGCTCCTCAGTATATTCATCCCTACCCCATAGGCTTTTTAACCGGCAAGTTTGCTGCAGACATAATTTTTTATGCTATTGCCATTGTCGGTTACGAGACAAGAAAGCGCTATATCAGGAGGTAAACCGGATAATTAAACTTACTCTAACCTAAGACTGTTTTATCGAGTAAGCATTTGCAATACAATATCTGTAGTGTTAGAAAAATTAAGATCAAAAATAACAAAACGTAAAATTCAGATCGCATTAGGGTGTCTTTGGATACTTGACGGCCTTCTTCAGCTGCAACCGCGAATGTTGACAGGAGATTTTGCCAGACAAATTATTTTGCCCTCCGCCGCAAACCAGCCGGGCTTCGTCGGCGACCCTATACGTTTTGCCGCCAATATTATTCTTATCCACCCCGCCCTTTTCGATATCTGCTTTGCTTTTACCCAAATCGGTCTGGGGTTACTTATCCTAAACAAGAAGACAGTAAAAATCGGCCTTATTTGCTCAATCATCTGGGGGCTTTTTGTATGGTATTTCGGGGAGGGGTTAGGCGGCATATTTGGAAGCCAATCGATGCTCATCATGGGCGCCCCTGGGGCCGCCCTGCTCTATGTCTTGCTGGCGGCAGGAGTGATGGTTCCTTCACAAAAAGATGAGGCAGAGAGTGATACCAGCAATCATCCTAGCATCTATTTAAGTTTTGTCTGGACCCTCATTTGGATGGGCGGAGGACTTTTGCTCTTGCGCTCCAGTCACGGTAAGCCGGGAATGATTGCCGCTATGCTCCGCTCAGCAGCCCAGGGAGCTCCGGGCTGGTTAGCGGGCTTGGATATCCATCTGGCTAACTGGTTTAGCGCCACCGGCGGGCTGGCGCTAATTACCTTCCTGTTTCTGTATCTGATGATCGGCTTTTTAGGCTTTCTTAGTGCCTGGTGGCGGGCTATAGGAATATCGCTCGGCATTTTTACCGCTCTGGCTTTTTGGGTAATTGGGCAGCATTTCGGAGGACTGTATAGCGGATTATCTACCGATCCGAATACGGCTCTGCTTATTGCCCTACTGGGAGTGGCCGTTTTCGGAACCAAGGAAGCCGATTTAAAACTGCTATTGCCGGTTTCTGACGTAAATGATTGATATTAGGCTGAAATGGCGCTAACTTCGGGGTGACTGGGATCCGTGCTAGCCTTCTGTACCCGGATCACGAATATGGCTAGCAGGGAGGCGGACAGAGCCAATGCGGAAGCAATCAGAAAACCGTCATGAAATCCATGAACGGTGGCTGCTGAGATATCATAGATAGTAGGCTTAGCGGATAAATGGAGCCCCTTTAGGTAAGAGGCTGTTCCACTAGTTAATACTCCGGTTAAAATAGCCAAGCCAATTGACCCGCCAACCTGCTGAGAGGTGTTTAGTAGCCCTGAAGCCAAGCCAGACTCATGATGCGGAACTCCGGAAGTAGCGGCTATCGTCACGCTCACGAAAATCGCCCCCATGCCCATGCCCATAATTATCAGGCCAGGGGCCATATTGCTCCAGAAGCTGCCATTGACTGGAATATGTGATAACCAGAACAAGCCGCCGCTGACAAATAGAGGCGCAATAATCAATATAGGCTTATGGCCAATCTTCTTAATTAGCCTAGGAATGTTAACCGCAACCCCGGCAATGCAAACCGGTATAACTAAGAAATCAAGTCCAGTTCTAATAGCCGAGTAGTTTAGAATGTTCTGCATATACAGCGTAGAAAAGAAGAACACGGAAAACAGACCGGCAGATAAAAGAACCATCAGTCCGTCGGCCCCGGAAACGTTGCGTATTTTAAAGATGCGTAGCGGCATCAGCGGAGCCCGGTATCGGTATTCGTTATAGACAAAGAAGATTAGCAGTACGGCTGCGGCAATTATAGTTGGCAGTACCCGGACATTTCCCCAGCCATAGGTAGGAGCTTCGGTTAAGGCATAGACTAAGGCCATGAGCCCCCCAGTCACCGAAATCGCCCCCGGCAGGTCCAGCCCGTTTTTCTTTACGCCTGTCTCGTGCCGATCCAGGAACTTCAGCGAAGCAATTACTACGAAGATACCGACCGGTACGTTTATAAAGAAATTCCAACGCCAGGATAAATACTGAGTAATAATACCGCCGAGCAGTACACCGACAGCAGCACCGCCCGAGGCAACCGCACCCCAGACGCTAAGCGCCACGTTACGTTCATGTCCTTCTCTATAAGTAACCAGCACAATCGACAGAGCGGCTGGAGACATATACGCGCCAGCCAGCCCCTGTATTGCCCGAGTTATGATGATCATCGTGCCGTTTTGGCTTAAGCCGGTAGCCAGAGAAGCCAGAGCGAATACGCTGACCCCCGCCAGAAACGTCCGTCTGCGCCCGAAGTAATCGGCGTTACGCCCGCCGAGCAGCAAAAATCCGCCAAATGCCAGAGTATAGGCCGTAATTATCCACTGCAGACCTGAGTTATTTAAATGAAATGCGTGCTGAATATGCGGCAAAGCCACATTAACAATCGATATATCCAGCACCACCATAAATTGGGCCAAAGCCAGCAATATCAGGATAATCCAGTGGCTGGTTTGTTTGGTTTGGGCCTTAGGTTTGGCACTCACTCAGGTAAAAGCGCTCCTTAGCTTGCAATTTAAAAATTAGACTTTTAAGATAGAATCAAGAAATAATTGTATAAGTCAATTATTGAGCGTGTCAAGTAAAATATATGTCTAACCAGTCTTTATCCACAATTGAGAGCTCTTACACCAAATTTATGGAGTTTTTAATATTGTCTAAGCATGCGGTTTTTGAGCGGGCAGCTAGGCAGGGATTAACCGGAATGCAAGCAGTAACCGTTTGCCTGATGGATAAGCCCTATAGGATGAGCAGTCTGTCTAAGCTATTTAACTGTGACCCGTCTAATATTACCGGGCTGATTGACGGTCTTGAGCAGAAGTCAATGGCAATTAGATATTCCGACCCTTCAGACAGACGTATAAAAATGGTCAAGCTGAGCCCAAGGGGCAGGCGCATCCGCACCCAGCTAGTCGCAGATATCTGCGGACAAAACGGTTTTTTTCTAAAGAATCTGTCTCCTAAAGAGGCATACCAGTTCACCCTGCTAATTAATAAGATTACGCTCAACCAGCTTGACTAACTAACCGCTTAATAACTGTTAGAATAGTTACCAGATAAAGCCAATATATGATCAAAGCAAGGCTAATAAAAAAAATCGGTATAAGCGCCGGAATAATACTTGCGGTATTCATTATCGGCGGCTTTGTTTATGTCTATTTTAGTGATACTCAGCCGGCGGCAAGCTCTGCCAGTAATAAGAATCAGGGAGCCATATATAACCCTATAAAACCGCCGGCTAAACCTACAGCCAAGTCCCTGGAAGGCGTAGCCGTTCAGAGCTTCGACTCACCTGTAGCGCCCGGAGGCAATACTACCCTACTGATCAATACACTGCCCTACTCTACCTGCACGATCAGCGTAACCATGAACAGGCTTAATGCCAGTGATTTGGGACTTAAGACCGAAAAGGCCGACGATTTTGGTGTAGTAACTTGGACTTGGGTAATTCCCCAAAACACACCTTTTGGTACTTACCCGGTCAGTGTTACCTGCAGCTACGGGGCTAAATCTGCGGTTCTTGACGAAGGGCTAGTGGTAAAACAATAAATTAAACCCGCTTTTTGGATAATTAATTCTTGAAGTTGTATATCTTTAGGCCTGGCCACATAATAGGTACGGCTATAGAGGCTTTTTAAAGGATGAAGTTTACCGGCTGGCTTAATAAACTAAAGAATGCTTACCTGCGTGAGTTAAGGGGGTACCGCGGGCGGTTCGTATTAGCTGCCTCAGTTTTAGCTTTGGTTCTCTTGCTAATTTTTACGCTTGCTGCGCAAACCAACGATCCTATCCCCAAAAAGATCGTCTCTTCAGTACCGTTTACTATTTACTATCCAAACCAGAGCGCATTGCCAAGCGGTTTTAAGCTGAATTTGAGCTCATTTCAATCGGTCAGCCCCGGAGTAGTTATCTATAGCGTAAGTTACGCTGGCAATAAGGAGGTAGTGTTCTCAGAACAGAAAACGCCTTCCACTAACACCATTAAGCAGTTTGCAGCTAACTACATTCCGCTGCACACCACATTCAATACGCCGATTGGTAACGGTATCTACGGGGCATACAACGACGGCAGCGGCTTAAAGTCGGTTATTAGTCTGCCGATTCAAAACGGTCCTTGGCTGATTGTCACAGCGCCGTCAAGCCTGAGCCGGGCTCAGTTTATTAAGATTATCGACTCTTTAATTAAAGCCGATTAGTAGCCGTTAACTATCATCTGGGTAACGTTAGCTGTGTTTGAGGTACTGGCAACACTCCATAAAGGAAAGATGTAGAAGTTAGCCGCTGAACTAGTCACGGCTGTCGTAGTAGAGGTTGAAGCTATCGGCAAAATGGACATACTTGAAGTGCTGGCTCCGGTAGTCTGGACACTGAGAGTACCCTCGGCTTCCAGACTGGTAGTTGAGAAACAAATAATCGCATAGTTTATCTGGTAATAGTAATTGGTTGCCGAGGTAGTTGTTACCGCCGGTGTTAAGCTTCCAATCAGAGTATCGCTGGAAGCGGTGGTTGCGCTAGTGCCATAGTAAATGCCGAACTGCAGGCCGGAACTGGTACTGCCGGTTGAATAGAAGCCGTCAGTTTGGATCTTAATCGCTCTGCCCGCCTGGCAATAACCGGCCGGTACAGCGGCAGACGTACTAAACGCGGCACAGTTATTGGTACAGTTATTAACAGAACCGGAAGTTGTAGGATTAGCATAAAGCAGGCCGCTGCAGGACTCCCAGGCTCCGGCCACACCGCAGCGGAAGGTCTTAGTAGTGGCGTTATAGTACATTGCGCCGTTTACTTCCGTCGGATCATTACTCGACCCAGTTTGGTTATCCAATACCAACAGTGAAGGAGTCGCCTCTCCGGTAGCCCCGGCACCAATTGACACCTGAAGCGTATTAGTATCGACCGATAACACGGTTACACTGCTGAGGTTTTGTACTAGAAATGCCGAGGCGGAATTAGTAGACGGCCTAACCAGGAAGTTCCCCGTACTGCCGAAACTGTCCACTAAAGTACCGCTACCATCCAGAATGTCTACTATATCCGATGGACTGCCCGTTGCTGCCTGGAATTTAGCGGCTACCGAACCGGTAGAGGCTGCTTGCAGGTAAATATTGGCCTGCTGAATAGTTGTCAAATTAGCAATAACCGACTCTGAGTTAAAGGCGGAGATTAACGCTCCGATCGATGTCGAAGTCCCGCTGGTCGCCTGATTGGCTGAGGGCTGCTGAGTGCCGCTAACCGAGGTATCGTATGCGAAGTATCTACCAAGACCAGTCGGCAAATAAGTATAACCGGTTGTCGTTCCAGCGCTCATAGTACTGCTGCCGACCGCGTAACCGACGTATAAATCTTTTTGATAGCTTGGAGTTAAACTCGGGTAGTAGACGACTGTTCCGGTAGCGGTGGCCAGAGTCCCGCTGTTGTCTACAATCCACGTACCCGAGGTGCTGTTCATCGTAAACTCGGTTGCGGCCAACTCTACGCCGTTTCCGCCGTTTCCGCCCGCATAGGCTAAGGTAATAGTGCTGGCTCCGGCCGTCGTTACCACCCCTCGCCAAAGTTCAAGCCGGTTTACACCCGAAGATCCGTTAATGTAAGTAACCAGTGACCAGCTGGTCACGCCACCTCCGCTAAGCGAACTGACTGCCGAGTTATTGCCGGCACTTACCCATAGCAACATCAAATCTCCGACATTAACCGGAGAAACGGACAACGTGGTCAGGTTGTTACCATTGGCGTCCCATTCGCTGACGTAGGATATTGGAGCGCTGGTTACCTGGGCCGCACAGTTGGAGTAGATCAGTTGATCGGCATTAGACTGACTGGTACTTAAGCACATTCCCCCGACTGGAGTAGTTGACGGCAGAGACAAGGTATAAGTAGAAGCGATAGAGGAGGGAGAGGCAATAGTTATGGTGTTGGTATCGGTAGTATCTGAAAATGTCAGGGATCCGGCAACCGACTGCGAGGTACCAA
>JAJZNT010000005.1 GCA_021811685.1 bacterium | reverse complement strand
AGCTTAGATGACGACGAGAAAAGAGGGGTTTTAGGCGAAGTTCTAGCAGATGAACTTAGGTCAATCAGAGAATATGTTGAGGATGTACCCAAAGTAAAAGAAGAGGTACATCAAGTACATGCAAAGTTAGACGATATAGACGATAGGGTAAGAGTCATTGAGGCCGTTGTTAAACATCAGGAACTGACATTAGAAAACTGAAGAACAAAATTGCTTAGAGGCTTGGACTTCATTGATTACGGTGTACCACGAAGATATCAACTGCAACAAATATGCCTTGTTATCATTTACAATAAGTATTTTGTGAAATCTGACTTTCTTAATCAGAACCTAACCTTGTTGTCATCAATAACTTTAGGTTTGATTAAAAAGATACCAGTATATTGTTTGGATAATAACTTCGCTAATAGTATACCAAGATACGGTACCAAGATACGGAATGTTGACCATAAAGCTTAAGCGTGTTATAATAACTTTATGCAAAAGTTTGATTCTTCCCAGCTTTTTGTCCCAGGAAGATCTCTTTATTTAACCTCAGGCTTAAACGGTACTCATGAAACCCATCTATCTGAATCTTCTCGTCGCCGGGCAGAGATTGCTGCTATCGTGTTTAACCCAAATTTTCACACAACCGCCTTGTTTAGTGGTGGTTATCCCGGTGTGAGTGACGGTTCTTCTGCTTGGCCGGTTGAGCGTATACCTACTGTCGGCAATAGAGAGGCTGATCTTATGGCAGTACCTCTTGAGGAGCGGATGACACATGAGGGATGGTCGCCAGCACAAAAAACAAAGCGTATCCTTAAAGAAACTGAATCAGATAACAGCTTCGGTAATGTGCTTAGGTCGATAGAGTATGGGTATTTGAATCCTGAAGACTTTCACGATCAAACAGCACACGGGATCCAAATAGTTGCCGGTAAATTGCACGCAACTAGGCTAACAGATATCCTAGCCAAGGCTCTAGATATAAACAGACGTAGAATAGTTAGAGTTGAGATGAGGGACGTTTACGGTAGGCAGAAGACTGAGTTTATTCCAAAAGAGCTAGCGGCTATTGGAACAGCCAAGGAAATGGCCGCTTTAGCTCTTACCCGTTTAGTCTTAAGGGGTGTTAAGCCTGGAGATATTGAAGGACTATATAACGCCGAACAAAAATTCATGAGTTTAGCAAACAGAGACAGTTAAATAGTAACTAAATCGACTTTTAGTAAAAGTTGTTAAGAGTGCAAGGCGTTAATTAATACTCTAAAGCTTATAAATAAGAAGCTGTAAGATAAATTTACTTTAGTTAAAACCAAAGTTTATTACTTTCAGCATAAATATACCCACGAGCTATTACTTATTTCCTGCTATAGATACTATTTCAGCCATTTCAGCTGGAGCGGCAAGCTCTTCGGCCCTAATAATGTTTACCTTTCCCTGCAAGCAAAGCTCTAATCCTGTGGCGCCGATAGCATTTTTTATGCTTGCCTCCGCGGTCCTTCTGACTTTCTCTTCAGAGTCACCGCTAGCCCCAAAGCTTATTCCTGTGCCATTTTCTGTGATTTCCACCACCGGAGTGTCATGTACCATCCTAAATAATTCTCCGCATAACGAATCTATAATTGCGGGGTGTGTGACTAAACCCGGTCCAGGAGGAGCGAAATTGGCTGCCACCACCCAACTCCCAGAAAAGCCAGCGGAGCTAACTTCCTTAGACTGCAATCTCCTACTTGAAATAGCACCGCTTGTTTGTCTTTGTTTCATCAAGCCGCATTATATACCCGCCAGATAAGCATTAACAGTTTAGTTTTTGTTTTAAGGTTTTACGGGGGGCTTATAGACAGAAACAAACTGCCATTCCCCGTCCTTATTGAAATACACGTTATATGCCGGGGCAGAAATTGGGGTGTTGTTTACGGACTGTTCTCCAAGAATGTTCCCCAGTTCGTCAGTCATATGCCCATAAGTAAACCCAAGAGGCTGATTAGCACTTTGCTGTGCTTTCTTATACTGCAGCGCTCCGCTGGAGGTGCCGGTAGTTGGCGCAGCAGACGGATTGTTCGAATAAAATACCAGATCATTAGAATTGGGGACTTCCACTACGCTGACTGCCCCGGGATAGTTCTGGTTGTAGTAGCCAACATAAATATTCCCTTTACTGTCGGTGGATATCATAGGATTCTTAATAGCCATATAATCAGAAACGTTCCCTCCGCCCTTGCCTACGTTGCTTTGGTAAATAACGGCCTCTCCCTTAACAAAAGTACGATTCTTGTTAGGGTTTGAAAAATTCCTTGATGCTATATTCAGCGCCTCTTCATACGGACTAATGCTTCCGGGTATTTCTCCGGTTCCGGATACCACGTTTACGTTTTCAGGCTTAGAGGGAATGGTGATGGAGAATCCGCAGGCGGCTGCAGCGCTGTTCCAGTTAAACGTCGGGAACATGCTTTCCAGTGCGCTTTTATTGACGGGTGGTGAGGTCTTATTATTGAACACTTTAGGAGCTTTATTGTTGTCTAGCGCCGTTAAGCCCCAAAAGCCGGACAACGGGCCAAGTATTTTTTGCTTTCCGTTTTCCACAATAACTGCGTTGGCTCCGCTGTTGCCGAAGCTACAAACGGCTCTATCTATATGTTGCTCGGTTTTTGGTATGGCCGCCACAACCATCAACAGATCTTCGCCCGTGCTAAAACCAACTCTTGCTTTGCCGACATAGGTCATAGAAAACTGCTGTAGAATTCTTTGGTTAAACTTTCTCCCTTCCCTGTTGCCAGCTTGATTAACCGGCCATCCGCCCATGTAGATAGTTGATTTATTAGGAACCAACTTTTGGATATCTGCAGCAGAGGCCCTTGATTCTAGATAGCTTTTCCAAGCTGTTCCTGCAGAAACTCCGGGTACAACCCCAAGAGCTTCATCGCTTGTATTGTCTTTCTCTTGAGGTACCAGCACGTTATTTATTCTAGTTACAGCATTAAGACTACTAGATGAATCGCCGCTCTGGACGAATAGGTCTGGCTGCACAACATATTTCTTTTGGTTGCTTCCAGTAAAGTAGCTTGTCCCCGTCCAAGGCTGCAAATTATCGGGAGTATACCAAGAGTTAGGTATGAAATTACAGTGCCTGGCAAAACTATAAGCTACGATTTGACCGTCTGGACTGCCATCTTCTCTTATGGCATTTGCGGTACATCCGTTACCCAAAAGGAAAGTGTTCTTAAGAATACTGCTCTCTACACTAGGGGGAATGTGCCCTACCTGTTCAAAATTAGCCGGACCAACGCTAGGCGGTAAGTCTGAGCTAGGTATTGGGGGGTTTGCCACGGCGTCACTCTGTACGGCCACGGCTGCCGTAGGTATATTTGAAGCAGCAGACTCGTTATGATGATTTGAATGTAGGCTGGCCCCGGTTAATGCTAAAGTAGTTACTGCCGCCCGTAGCCAATTAGAGTTTCTATTGGGGATATGCGACTTTTCTTGTATATTTTCTGGATTTTGCATTTTTATGTCTGAACTATTACTTTAACATTAGCACAAAATACCATAAACGTCAACTATGTTCGTTAGTGTGATCAATCGTTGTCTGGTGTGTTTACGACTTTTTTAACCCCCCTCTGTCCAGTGCGTAGTTATATGTAGTTACTTTCTCTTTAGGGGGCTATATATTTTGCCAGAGATAGATGAGATAATGAAATAAAGCCTTTAGAATGAAAGGTATAGCTTAAATTGGCAGAAGATAATGAAGTAGCAAGTAATATCGAAGACACCGCCGAGGGCGTGGTGTTACTGCTGCAAGTACCGCGTACGAACGAAAAGAAAGAGTTAGCTGCAGAACAAATGTTTGCAGCTTTGCACGGGTTACTCAATTTGCCGTCACATCGCTTATTTGCACCATCTCACAGAGAAAGGATTAGTTTTGAAATCGCCGTTTTAAAAAAGCGAATCGGCTTTTACGTATGGGTTCCTAAATACCTGAAGAGCTTCGTAGAGGAGCAAATATACGCCCAGTACCCTACGGTAAACATAAGTGAAGTTCCGGATTTCACAACGAGTAATGAGCAGTCATTCTCTACCCTGTTAAGCACGGAGCTTAAACTGTCCAACAACAATGCCTTACCAATTAAGACTTTCTTAAGCTTTGAGGTGGACCCTTTAGCGGCAATTACCGCTACACTAGCTAAATTTGAGGATGACGAAGAGGCTTGGATTCAGCTATTAATCCGTCCGGCGGCGGCTAATTGGCACAAGAAGAATGAACGCTATATTTCTTCTCTAAAGAACCAATCTAAGAATTCGACTACCGGTATGCTATCTGTTCTCTGGACACCGCCGGAGAACCATAAGGCCGAAGCTACTAAGCTAACAGATTACGAACAGACTAGAGCTGGTGCTGCCGAGGAGAAAAGTCATAAGTTGGCCTTTGAATGTTCCTTACGGATAGTCTACAGAGGTAATTTGGCGGAATCCCAAGCCCAGTTAAGGGTGCAATCAATTATCGCCAGCTACAAACAGTTTAATACCACTTATCTTAACGGTTTTGACGCTAAACGTCTTAGTGTAGACCGGCAGGCCTTAACTCAATATACAAATAGACAATTCACCAAGTCTAGCTTCATCTGTAACATTGAAGAGGTAGCCACCCTTTACCACTTGCCCCATACCAACGTTGAAACACCGTATATCCTTTGGGCTCTCGCCCAGACAGCTGAACCGCCTGCCAACCTGCCGATCGTAACAGATGAGTACAGAGAGGATATAAGCCCGATTGCCGCAACCAACTTCAGGGGCCATAACACCATGTTCGGTATGCCCAGAAGCGACAGGGGCCGTCATCTGTATATCATCGGTCAAACAGGGGTAGGAAAATCCGGTCTGCTGGAACTGTTGACCATATCAGATATCAACAGCCCGTTCGGCTTTGCGGTAATCGACCCCCACGGAGATTATGCCCAAAACGTGCTCAGGCGGATTCCCGAAAGCCGGGCAACAGATGTAATATACTTTAACCCCGCAGATACGGACTACCCGATTGCCTTTAATCCGATGGAGGTAACTGATCCGAAACTGAAGACTCATACTGCATCTGAGCTTATAGGGGTACTCAAGAGGATGTTTGAATCTTGGGGGCCTAGGTTGGAATACATCTTACGTTATAGCCTGTTAGCCCTGCTGGATTACCCTGATTCAACCATGCTGGACATCACGCGCATACTAACAGATAAGAAGTTCAGGAATGAGGTTCTAGAGTATGTTATTGACCCGGTCGTACGTAACTTCTGGCAGGTGGAGTTTGCCAGCTGGAATGATAAATTTGCCGCAGAAGCCGTAGCGCCGGTACTAAACAAGGTCGGGGCCTTTACAGCTAATCCGCTGGTAAGAAATATTATTGGTCAGCCAAAAAGCAGTTTTAATCTGCGCAAGATCATGGATGAGAATAAGATCCTGATCGTTAACCTCACTAGAGGTTTGGTAGGAGAAGACAACGCCGCATTGCTGGGAGCGCTACTCGTAACTAAGATACAGCTGGCAGCTATGAGCCGGGCGGATATATCCGCCGAGAGCAGAACCCCGTTTTATCTATATGTCGACGAGTTTCAAAACTTCGCAACGGATAGCTTCGCTACTATCTTATCTGAAGCAAGAAAATATGGTCTTAATCTTACAGTAGCTAACCAGTATATTGCTCAGATGCCTATGGAGGTAAAGGATGCGGTATTTGGCAACGTCGGCTCCATTGTGGCCTTTAGAATGTCTGCAGATGACGCCAGAACCATGCAGCGCTACTTTGAGCCTAAATTTACTGAGTATGATCTGGTACACATGCATAACCGCCACTTTGTAATCAGTATGACCATTGAAGGCGAAAAGGTGCCGGCCTTCTCAGCTATATCCATCAATTTACCGTCATTAGACGATGGCTTTAGCGCCAAGATTATTGCCCATAGCCGCGAGCAGTATGCAATTAAGCGAGAAAACATTGAGGAGTATATAGGGGGCAGGTATCTAAGCGCAGCTGAAATACAGAAAGCGGCAGCAAAAGCCGCAGAGCGAAAACCTAAGAATACAGACCATGCTGCAAGCAAGCGAGATAGTCGACCCAAATCTACCATCAAGGACGTTGTGCACACAATGGTCAGCGGCGTGATTGATGACCCAGAAAAAGAGAATGTCCCGGCAGTACCATCAACTGCCGGTCTTCCGGCATCAGAGGAACTTGCTCCGGATAAACCAAAACGCAAACGCCGCAGAAGGCGTCGGTCCAAAAGAACAGAGGGCTTAAATAATCAGGCTCAAGTAGTTTCACAAAATGCCGATCCTAATGCAATGAATGAAGAGCATGTTATTCACCTGCACTGAACGCTCTATAAGCATTATGATAAACGTGTTTGAAGGCTAGTCAAAAACCTTATGCTAAACATTGACAAAAATAGCCTTTAGTGGTATATATAATACATCCCTGCTCTAGGGTGGAGTAAGACTAACAGATAGGCTAAGTAATTATCATCTGTTATCCCTGGGAGTAAGGAGTTTCTTAACAACTCAGCAATGGTTTGTACAAACAATAGTAAAACTAATGTTTGAAGCAAACTAGATAGTTATGGGACTTTAATGCTCGCTTGAGCCTTTGGCTCGTGAGAATTCGTCCCATCCGACTACATACATATTTATGTCTCGATTACGAGTTCCTATTTGAGCGAAGCGTTAAGATGGTAAAGCTTATCGTTTTTATGCTTCACTCAAACGAGTGAGCCTTCGTCGATCGAGATTGGCCATTACCGGTCGACGCAAGCCTCAACCACCTAAGGAGGTGGAAGTTTTGGCTAAGATACCGTTTAGACATGTGGCCACCACTTTGGTGGTTACGGCCGCGATGAGTCTTGGTGCGCTCAGCGCACAAGCTCCTCAGGCTTCAGCAGCAAGCAACAACGGCGGACTCACAGGGACAGTTACGGTTACCAAGACCACAAATGGTGGTCTGACCGGATCAGTCTCAACGTCCAACCGTTGCAGCGAAACGAAGGTTAACACTAACGTATCGCTGTACAGACCGTTTCCAGAAGGTCTACCGGCAAACAATGCCCAGCTGGCAATGCAAAAAGTCCTCGGGCGCGCCTTGTGGGATTCTGGGTATGCGAACCAACTTGCCTGCGAAACAGGGGCAACGAAGTTCATACCAAAGGACTACCGGGCCACGGGATATTTACCTCAAGCGTCCAAGGGTACCACCAACAGCGGAATAACCGCTAATGGGGTGGTTGTACCGGTCAAGGACCACAATGGCTCCCAGTACGTTCGCGTGCTGGAAGTCCTCAACTGGAAGACCCAAAAAGTCGTCCAGCTGATGGTCCGTTGCGGCAATCCTCGTTTGTACACGGTAGCTCCGCTGCCGTGGAAGCCCTTTTCCAAGGGTGTAATCCTGGTAGTTCGCAAGACTGTGACGAAGAATGTTTCGCACGTCTGCAAGGACGGGCAGAAAATCTTCGTGACCATGACGACGACCATAAACGGAATCGTACACGCTACGTCTTGGGGCAAAGCTCAGGGTAACCTGAACCTAAGTCTCCGGCAACGAGTGAACGAAGCCGTTAGGTCAGAAGCGCAGGTGACCTGTGGTAAAACACCGGTCAAGGAAGTAGTGAAGTACGTTGTGAGGGTTATCACGAAGCATCGCGTCGTGGTGATCCACCGCAGCGTAGTCTGTCCGTCAGGAACCAAGTTGAGCGCAGGAAACTGCGTTATTCAAAAGGTGACCTGCCGCTCCGGCAGTACGATGGACTCTGCAGGTAACTGTGTTGTTAACCAGCAAAATGCAGCGCAGCAATGTGCAGCGAAAGGCGGGTCATACAACACGAGTAATGGGTTGTGTACGATCATTGAAGTCGTTGGAACTTGTTCCACGGTTACAGTGATCAATGGTAGTGGAAATACCGTTAATTCGTCTTCGAGTGGCAACTGCAACTCGACGACAACGACGACGGTTCCTCCGCCTCCGCCACCGCCCACGCCAGTCTGCTACCTGAACGGTACAGCGGAGTTTTCTCTGCCATCCGGTTATGAGGTGCTAAACGGCGCCTGCGTGCCCATTCCCCCTCCGCCCACTAACAAGCCAGCACCTAATTGCTGGTTTAACATAATCCAGGAGGGCTACATCAGCACTACTGCCGGCACGGCTGTTGATCCAATCAGCTTGACGTGCTGGGCACCGGCTGGTGACTCGGTCACTATTACCCTAAACGCCGGTACTGCCTCTTTGTCTCAGAGCACGATTCAATTCTCGGCAACTGGTTCAAACCAGGTTCTTTCCGGGATTAACCTGCTCGACCCCACTGAGGTGCAGACTGTGACTGTTACCGCGCATGTCGTAGACAATACGACAAACGAGGTGCAGACTCCCGATCCTACCGTCGCAGTTCCAATCATCTTGCCCCCAGCAAACCCGGGAGCATAGAAAGGAGCCATTTGGTCATTTTGTAGTCGGGTGCGGCTGCTTGGTACATCTTTTCCTCTTGCTTAATTGCGAGAGTTCTCCTTAAAAAAGAGATTTAGAAAAGATTACCAGCAGCTGTTTACCCATAAAGATTTAAGTTCAATAACTATCTAGTTTGCACTATATTTAAATGCAACGTATATATTTAAGGAAAGGAGATAGTATGAAATATCTATCTAAATTTGCTGCTTTGCTGGCTAGCTGTAGTATTTTGGCTCTAACGGCCTTTGGTGCAGTACCGGCTTTTGCAGACAGTCCAGGCCAGCTTGAAGGTGGTACAGCTGACTATGTAGTTAGGGATATGACTACAAATTCAAGCTATGCCTCAACCATAAGTGCAAATGCTTGTGACGAGCTACAGTACAGCATACGGCTCCACAATATTTCGTATGGTGGATTCACTGCTATAAACGTACAAGTTAATTTACCATCTGCTACTTCGACCGCTAATACCTCTAGTTTTGTTGCTACAACTAACCTAGGCGGTACTAGTGGCACTAACGGTACGGCAACGGTTAATCTAAGTTCTGCGCAAAGTATTAGCTACATAAACGGAAGTGCAACCCTATACAACTCTAGTGGAAACGTAATTGAAACACTTCCCAGCAGCTTGTTCACTAGTGGTGTTAATATCGGCGGCTTAAACGGATCTACGACGGAATTTGTTAACTTTGAAGCCAAGGTTAACTGTCCTCAGACTCCCCCAGCCCCGGTTTACACTTGTAATTTGTTAAATGTTAGTGAAACTGGCGACCGCCAGATTACAGCTAACGTTCAGTACACCGCTACTAACGGCGCCGCCTTTAGTTCTGTTACCTATAACTTCGGTGACAACTCGACTATAAACGTCGCTAATGCCGGTAACGTACAGCACAGCTATGCTAACTACGGTACATATAAGGTCACTGCTTCTCTGCTGTTTTCAGTAAACGGAAGCAACCAGACTGTATCGAGTGCAAATTGTGTAAAAACCATTAGTTTCACGGCTCCTAATACCCCTTCTCAGCTGGTTAACACCGGCCCTGGAAGTGTAGTAGGTATATTTGCCGGTACGGCGGTAATAGCTACAGCAGCTCATTACCTGTTCCGACGCCGTTTAGCTAAGAGAAGCGTATAAACCATAGCTTCTAAAGCCAATAAATACCCTAAAAAGACCATTGCTAAAGCCCCCAGTACTATTTGAATAAAGCTTAAGGCTTTATTTGGGCTGAGGCTGACTTAAGAGAGGCGCCATTTGTGGCGCCTCTTTTTGGTGGCAGTGCATAATCGCATAAAAGTTTCTAGATAGGGTATATTCTTAAGTATGGCCAAAGATAATAGGAGCTTGGATTATCCACTTAGTAAGCAGGAGTTTGACTATATATACTCTAAAGTCCCCCGTTTGACCGTAGAGGTTGTTATTAGAAAAGACGGGGCTATATATTTAACTAAAAGAGCTATTGAGCCTTGTAAGGGGCAGTGGCACCTTCCCGGGGGCACAGTGCGGTTTGCCGAGCCGTTAACAGATGCGGTTAAACGGATTGCTAAAAGGGAATTAGGCATAATCGTAAAGCAGCTTAAGAATAGCGGATACATTGAGTACCCTAGTCACTACCTCAAAGGTTTAGATACTCCAGTAGGCCTGGTATTTGAAATAGAAAGTTATGAAGGTAATTTAGAGCCTGACGACGAGTCGGTGGACTCTGGCTGGTTTAAGAAGCTGCCTAAGGGCATGCACGCCGATCAGGACCGGTTTTTGCTGGATAAAGGCTATTTATCTGCATAAGTTACTTAAAGGCCTAATTTAGCCCTTAAATTGCTTAAACGCTAATAAATAGCATAATAGGAGCATGCCCTCTATATTTTCGCGGATAATCAGCGGCGAAATTCCCTCCGTTAAGGTTCACGAAGATGAGCTTACGCTTGCCATTATGGATATAAACCCGATCCAAAAGGGGCAAATTCTGGTGTTCCCCAAGAATGAGGTTGGCACGGTTTGGGAATTGCCGAGCCGTGACTATCTGGCACTTATGGATACGGTGCAAAAAGCCGGAATTAGTTTAACTAAGCTATACCCTGATAAGAAAATAGGCATGATGATTGAGGGGCTGGAAGTAACAGATCATGCCCATGTTAAAGTCTTCCCCTTTTCCAGTATTAGCGAGTATCATGCGGCGCCGGATTCCGCTAGTGCTCCCTCGGTTAATGAGCTGGAGCAATTGGCCAAGCAATTGCGCTTTTAGTAAACTTAAGAAGTAAATGTCGAAGAACATAACGGCTATAGTTTTCGCGATTGGCTTTGCCACCTTATGTTATTACTTTATCGGGAGAAGGATGGGGTTTAGTAATACTAAAAGGTTATGGATGACTACCGGGCTGGTATTTGTGCTAACCTATCTTGTGCTAATCTTATCTTTTACCTTGCTTTCTCATCCGTAAATTAGCTACATGTGGTTGGTAGCAAGGCTACTAACTGGTATTATATGGCTATGGACGAGAAGGGGTTGGGCAAACGCCTGCAGGAAATGCGGCGCAGTGCTGGGTTAACGCAGCAGCAACTATGCCAAGCTGCCAATCTTAGCTTTTCTACACTTACTAAGATCGAGCGCGGTGCAATTAAGGCTCCGTCTATATTTACGGTTAATTCTATTGCTTCAGCCTTGGGTATGGGGCTGGATGAATTGCTTGGAAATTCACAGGGAGATAGACGCTCTAAGCTAAAAGAGACTCGCTCCGGTGTAAGATTCGTATTTTTTGACGTTAACGGCTGCCTGGTCAGGTTTTATCACCGGGCATTTGCTAAGTTAGCTAAAGACTACAGTTTGCCTCCGGATCTGGTGGAAATGGCTTTCTTGCACTATAACGATGAAGTCTGCAAGGGAAATTTAACCATGGATGAGTTTAACGGCATAATTGCTAAAAGGTTGGGTATTTCATCGCTAGACTGGGGGAACTACTACTTATCTTCAGTAGAGCCGATGCCGGGCATGAACCGGATAGTTACCTGGGCCAGCCAGAACTATCAGGTAGGACTGCTGACTAACATTATGCCGGGTTTACTTAAAGAACTGATGGCTCGGGACATAGTACCTAATCTGCACTATGACTGTGTAATTGACTCTTCTCAAACGGGCATGGTGAAGCCGGACCCTAAGCTATTCGAGTTCGCTCAAACTAAAGCCGGTCAGACAGCCGACCATTTGCTGTTAGTTGACGATACCAGAGAGAATATAGCTCAAGCAGAAAGCATGGGCTGGCACGTACTCTGGTTTGACTACGCTCAACCGGACGAATCAGTAGAACAAGTAAAAATGGCCCTGGAAATGGACCCTAGAGACTAAGCCGCCTTTTCTTAGACAAACTTTCTTTCAGGTTATCTCTAGCCAGTTCTAATTGCTTTCGGCTTTGTTTGACTAAACTATCGGGCGCCTTTTTGATGTAGCCCTCATTAGACAGCCTTCCCTCAAGCTGTTTAACCAGGGCTTGTTCCTCGGCGATCTGTTTATCCAGACGCTGTATATATCTTTCTATCTGTTTCTCATCTATAGACAACCGGCAACGTATTCCCGCTTTTGAAATAGCTATCCCCTGCCCCGCACTACTTTTTTCGACAGCAGACAGCTTGGTTAACTGTTTAATAAGCGTTGCAAAGTCCGCAACAAGCTTTTGGCTTTCCCCGCTATCATAGAATAGTTTTGCCTTGGTTGAGTCTACAAGCTTTTGTATTGAGCGGACCTCTATTATTAGTTCTCGTATTGCCGAAAAACGCTTGGCTAGGGCTTTGTCTTCTTGAGCTAAGTCAATCAGCTGCTTTTGGCTCAGTAATGACTCATCTTTAAGAGAAAACGACTGCCAGATTGTCTCACTCAAAAATGGGGCGAAGGGGTGAACCATAACCAGGACTGCTTTAAGTAAGCCTATAAGCAGTTTAGGGTTAGGTGAGTTTTTGCTAGCCTCAATATACCAGTCAGCCAAATCATCCCAGATGAAGTGATAAATGTTTTCATAAGCCTCTGAGAACCGATAGTCGTTCATAAGCTTAACGTGCTTATTTTTAGTGAGCCTGTAGCGGCCCACTATCCAGTGATCAAAATCTGAGCTAAAATCAAAGCCTTCACTGTCGAAAGAATCTACCTTCTCAGATATGAACCTGGCTATGTTCCACAGCTTATTGCAAAAGTTTCTGGCCTCAGTGATGTTTCTCGGATCAAAATTACGGTTAGCTCCAGGTGCCTGTCCCCCGATAATCCCGATTCTTACGGCGTCAGACCCGTACTCTTCAATCAAGGGCATGGGGTCTACCACGTTACCTAGGGACTTGCTCATTTTTAGTCCCTCTTCGGAGCGGATATACCCGTGCAGATATACGCTTTTAAACGGTGGCTTTTTAGTGACGTAAAGCCCCAGCATAATCATGCGGCTAACCCAAGGGTAGAGAATATCGCTGCCGGTTTCCATAACGCTTAATGGGTAAAAGCGCCTATAGCTGTCTCCGTCAGGGTAATCAAGCGTGGCATATGGCCAAGAACTGCTGCTGAACCAGGTATCGAAGGTGTCCGGATCGCGACGGTATTCTCTGCCATCTACCTTAATTAATTCCTGATCTACCCGTTCGTCATAGATCCACTCCTCCGGATCATCCAGGCTCTGAAACGCTGGAATGGGAATACCCCAGGCGATCTGCCGGCTAATATTCCAGTCTTTAAGACCGGTTAAATACCGGATTAGTTCATCCTTTTTAGATTCGGGGTAAAAACTAATACCTCCGGAGTTAAGTAGACCTATTGCTTCCTTTGCCAGAGGCTGCATATTAACAAACCACTGGTCTTTTAACAGAGGCTCTATAATCGTTCCGCACTTATAGCAATGCCCGACACTATGAACCATTGGCCTGGTTTTGGCTAAAAGCCCCTGCCCTTTTAGGTCGATAACTATTTTCTGCCTGGCTTCAGCTATGTTTAGTCCCCTATAAGCCTCCGGAACATCATGAGCTATCTTGCCTTCGTGAGTAATTACCGAGATAAACGGCAAGTCGTGACGCTTTCCGACTTCAAAATCGTTAGGATCGTGAGCCGGGGTTATCTTTACTGCTCCCGTAGCGTACTTCATGTCGACGAACTCATCGGCAAGTATGGGTATTTCCCTGTTAGTAAGCGGTAACTTTACACTTTTGCCGATATAATCCTGGTAGCGCTTATCTTTGGGATTGACGGCTACTGCCGTATCACCAAGCATGGTTTCCGGTCTGGTCGTGGCAACGACTATCTCTCCTTCGCCGTCTACCAGCGGGTACTTTATATACCATAGACTCCCCTGCTCTTCCTTATAGACAACTTCTATATCAGCAAAGGCCGTACCGTGATATGTGCAAAAGTTGACTAATCTTTCGCCTCGATATATCAGGCCATCGTCCCACATCTGTTTAAAAGTGGCATAGGCGCGCTTAACTATCTTGTCATCCAGGGTGAATGTGAATTTGCTCCAGTCACAGCTGACGCCCATGCGTCTTATCATCGTCTCAAATCCTACTCTGTTCTCAGCTACAAAGTCCCATATCTGTTGATATAGAGAATCACGTGAAAAATCAAAGCGGCTCCTTCCTTGTTTAGCCAGGTGCTTTTCATAAACTGATTGGGTTTCAAAACCCGCATGATCGGCTCCCGGAACCAATAGCACGCTTCTACCCAGGGAGCGCTGGTAGCGGGCCATAATATCTTCCAGGGCAGCCGTAAGCTCGTAACCCATATGCAAATTAGCATTAGCATTAGGCGGAGGCATAACGATAGAGTAGGGATCTCCTTCTATGGAAGGTTCAAACGCGTGCTTTTGCTCCCAAAGACTATATATCTGCTGTTCATGCAGCTTAGGTTGGTAACTCTTATCCAATCTCATTGGTTTAAATATACCTCTAATCTTTAAGATTACATTGATAAATTAGGTTCAATAGTAAGAGAATAGGGGTCGGCTAGAGGAGAATTGAGCTTGACATGCCATCCGCCGAGAGCAGCAACCATCGCTGCGTTATCGGTACACAGTTTAGGGTCGGGCATGATTAGCGGGCAAAGAAGAGATTCTTTTAAAGTATCTCTAAGCAGGCTATTAGCGGCTACTCCCCCGGCAAGCAAAACGCAACGGGGGTTAAACTCTTTAACCGCTTCATTTAGCTTATCTATCAGGGTGTTAACCGCTATAAACTCAAAGCTGGCGGCTATATCCGCCTTCTGAGTCTCTGAGAGCCTTTCTGACAGCTTATATGAAGGGAAGTCGTAATTTTCCCCTATTTGATCCTGAGACAGCCTTAAAACGGCCGTTTTAAGCCCAGAGAAGCTAAAGTCGTACTTAGAAACTCTTGCTTTAGGCAATTTATAACGTTTTGGGTCACCGGTTTTTGCCAAATTAGAAATACTTGGTCCTCCGGGGTAGGGAAGACCCAGGATTTTTGCGACCTTATCGAAAGCTTCGCCTATAGCGTCATCTTGAGTTCTACCGAGTAATCTGTAGGTTAAATAGTCCTCGAATAGCACGAGTTGAGTGTGGCCGCCGGATATTATTGCTGCCAGAAATGGAAATTGTATCTCGTCTTTGCTAATTTTATAGCCGGCAAGGCTAGTATGCTTAATAAAGTTGGCATATACGTGGCCGAGAACATGGTTAACCGGGATTAGCGGTTTATTTTTTAGAATTGCCAGAGTTCTAGCGCTTAGAACCCCGATTAGTAAACTTCCGCCTAAACCTGCACCGTAAGTTACGGCTATTGCATCGATATCTCTCCAGTCAGATTTAGCTTGCTTGAGAGAGTCTTCAATTACCGGGATTATGGTTTCTAATTGCATCCTGGCGGCAATTTCCGGAACAACTCCTCCATATTTGGCTTGCAGCTTCATGCTTGAAGACACCTTGTTGCTTACAAGCTCAGAGCCGTTGTCTACAATAGCGGCAGCGGTTTCGTCACAACTAGTTTCAATCCCTAGAACACGCATCTACAATAGACTACCATGGTCAAGCCTGTTACGGCTTAAAAACTTATTAAAGCAAATGTGTGCAAAAGTTTAGGCTTTGACTTAAAATCTTTAGCATAGTGAATCCCAGGAAGATTGTTAAAAAGCTTATACCCAAGAAGTTATTTAAGACTATTGAGCCTTACGGGCACTTAGGTGAGGCGATTTTATTTCAAACACTCAACGGTTTTCCGGCAAAGAAGTTAAAGATCATTGGTGTTACTGGCACTAACGGCAAAACCTCTACCTGCTTTTTGATTCATCGAATGCTACATGAGGCTGGCTATAAAGTCGGCTTGATGACTACGGTTGGTTACGGAGTGGGCGAGGAAATTAAACCGCAGATAGAGCACATGACCACAGTTAGCGTGCCTCTCTTGATTAAACGGATAAAAGCCATGCGTGAAGCCGGGGTTGAGTGGCTGGTATTTGAAACAACTTCGCATGCGCTGGCTCAACACCGGGTCTGGGGAGTACCATACGATATTGCGGTAATGACCAACATAACCCATGAACACCTTGATTACCATGGAACATTTGAGCACTACAGAGATGCCAAGCGCATGCTGTTCAAGCAAGCCAACCGGAGCAGGGGACTGAAGGCTGGGGTGATAAACGCCGATGACCCGAGCGCCGATTTATTCAAGGGAGATGTTAAGAAGCCGTTACTTTACGGAATCACACACGGCGATCTTAAGGCTAGGGGTATAAAACTGACTCCTGAAGAAGTTTCCTATAGCGTCAGTTACGACCATATGGACTACCAAATTTCCTGTAATCTTCCCGGAAGTTTTAACGTATATAACTCACTAGCTGCAGTGAGTGTCGGAGTTCTTTTAGGATTAAACAAGGCGCAAATCGAGAAGGGTATTGCAGCCCTGAAAAGTGTTGAGGGCAGAATGACTACCATTAATGAAGGACAGCCGTTTAGTGCGATTGTTGACTTTGCCCATACTCCGGATAGCTTCGAGAAATTATTTAAGGATATTCGCCCCAGCGTTAAAGGTAAGCTGATCGTGTTATTCGGCAGTGCCGGCAGGAGGGATGAGGGTAAACGATCCGTTCAGGGAAAACTGGCCGGTAAATACGCCGACGAGGTGGTTATTACTGAAGAAGATGACCGGGATGTAGACGGCAATGAGATTATGAATCAAATCGCCGAGGGAGCAATTGTTAGCGGAAAGGTTAAAGATAAAGACCTATTTTTAGTTCATGACCGTACAAGTGCAATAAAATTTGCCCTTAGTCGGGCTAAACCTAATGACACCGTGCTTTTACTGGGAAAGGGACACGAGAAGACGATTGAGCGAGCTGACGGGGAGCATCCTTGGAATGAGATCCAAATTACCAGAGATGCCTTAAGAGAAATTGTAAAAAACTAATCAAGGGTTAGAGAGCAACAGCGGATATATCCGCCGCCTTTACTTAGTTCGGTAATGTGGGGGGTGATTGTTCTTAATCCGCGCTTTTCAATTTCGGCTTTTAAGACAGGCGCATTATCTCCCATGACCACTATTTCTCCGGTAGATACCAGGTTACAGGCAAAACTTCCCTTAGCTTCACTTAGCGAGACTTCTATTTTATCCAGAGGCAATGATTTAATTTTCTCCTGGCTATTAGAGGTAAAGGCTTCCGGACACCAAGCTATAAGCTCAGGTGTAATAACTGCAAGAGCTAAATCAAGATCGTAAAAATAGCTGTTAGGCCAATGAGTCACTGCGTTAATTACCGGGTTACCGCTAGAATCTATTTGGGGAACAGCCTCTAGACCTACAACCTCGCAATCAAAGAGACGCTTTAGATATTCGTGCATTTCGCGGTCGGTTCGGTATTGGCTACCAACAAATAAGTAGTTACCGCAGGGCAGACAATCTCCTTGACCGCTAAAACGATACTCAGTCTTGATCGGGTCATAGCCCAGGGAACGTATGACTTCTTCGGCATAGGGCTCCTCGCCTTTTCGCATATTGGGAAGAGTTGAAAGAACAGCCTTATCTCTCCAGCATAAACCCCAGTTTGCCGTGTAGATGCCGTCCTGACAGCTTTTAGGAGCAGGGACTTTAACTATCTCAATACCTGCTTGCCTAAGTGACTGCTCAAGCAGGGCATGCTCATGGATGGATAGTTCCACGTCCGGCTGTATGTCCTGATGCTCATATGGATTTAGTTCTTTTACGCTGTAATATTCAGCTCCGGATATCAGTACTTTTCGATTCATTATGTTTTTGACCTAATCAAAGTTTAACAAAGGCTGACAAAACGGAGCAATTAATACTTGACAGAATTTTTAGCGCTTAGCTATAGTGAGTGCTGAAAGTTAGCACTCTTAATCACTTAGTGCTAATGACAGAGTAAACAAGCCCTAATAATAAGGAGGATTACCATATATGAGTACGCCCTTACAGCCGCTTTCAGACTATGTAGTCGCTCAGGCGGAAGAAGCTAGTGTAAAGACCGCCAGCGGCATATATTTACCGGATAATGCCGCTGAAAAGCCTAAGACAGCAAAAGTTTTAGCTACCGGTAAGGAAGTAAAACAGGTTAAAGCTGGTGACCGGATAGTCTATAAGAGTTACAGCACCACGGAAGTAAAAATCGGCAGTGAAGACTATATCCTGGTTAAAGAAGAAGATATTTTAGCAACGGTTGGGAAATAGGAGGAAATAATGGCTAAAAAAGTTTTTTATGATGATGAAGCACGCAAACGCGTTTTATTGGGCGCCGAAGTTTTATATAACGCCGTAAAGACTACTATGGGTCCGCGCGGGCGCAACGTAGTTATAGGCAAGTCCTACGGTAATCCGACAGTTACCCACGACGGAGTAACCGTAGCTAAAGGAGTTGAGCTGGCAGATATAGACGATGAG
>JAJZNT010000004.1 GCA_021811685.1 bacterium | reverse complement strand
TTATATGGTCTAGCTAGTGACTTGTCTGTGATATTAAGTACAAGGCTTGTTAAAAAACTAAGCCGCCCAAACTTAAATCTTAAACCTGGCTGCTTCTTTAATTTCAGTCTGAAAAATATTAAAAACTCTACACGTTAAACCAGAAAACCATACGAAATAGATAAAAATTTGGAAGCATGACCCAGAGTTTGAATTCATTAAACAAAGACAGCCCTGTAAGCTTTGCTACATAACTAAATACGAAAGAGGTCTAGACTTTAGGATAGCAATTAAGGAGATTTAATTGTTTTTAATCATAGTTATCATATTAGTAATCTTATGGATACTAGGTGTAATCGTAGTTCATATTACGTCCCCGCTGATTCATCTGCTGCTTTTAGTAGCAGTAATAGTATTTATTTACGATATAGTGACCCGTCGCCGCAAGGGCTAAGGTTAGCTTAATTTTTAACCATACAAGGAGGAAACTTTCTATGAACGAAGAACAACAAAATATTAAGGAAACGACCACCCGCTCAGGTAATACACTAGAGAAGACCACAGAAGTCAGTAACCCAAAATCTCAATCTGAACATACGCAAATGGTAGCTGAGCGAGTTGTTTGGTTTATTGCCGGTGTCCTGCTGGTCATCTTAGGTCTCAGATTCGTGCTGACACTGATGGGTGCCAATACTTCTAATAGCTTTGCCAATTTTATCTATAACACCTCACATCCATTTGTTGCGCCGTTTTTTAGCCTATTTAACTACAAACATTACTCATACGGCACATCTCACTTTGAGGTCTATACCCTAATTGCGATGTTAGTTTACGCCCTAATAGCTTGGGGCATAACCAAACTAGTCACTCTAAACAGAGAATAAGTTTTAAATAAGGGTGAGGGGTGCCAGCTAAGATAGCCCAAGCTGTTTTGGCTTTATAGATATTTTTAGTTGTTAAGTACGACTATCTTCGCTCTTTGGTATTTCTATTCCATATTACTATTCCTCATCAATGTAGAGCCGAAAAGTTACAATCAGTTATTATACTTTTATGATTATTCATGCGCTTGGCCATGCTTTAAAGCTTGCCGGTTCAATGACATGGGAGATCTTGTGGGCATTAATTCTTGGCTTCATCCTATCTGCCGTTGTCCAAGCCATAGTACATAGAAGCACCATTACTAAACTACTGGGGAACGACAAGCCAAGGACGCTAGCGCTAGCGACTGGTCTAGGTATTGCTAGCTCGTCATGTTCATACGCAGCAGTTGCACTGGCGCGTTCGCTCTGGCGCAAAGGAGCGAGCTTTACTTCTGCCATGGCTTTTGAAATTGCTTCTACTAACCTGGTAATTGAACTAGGAATTATTCTAGCCCTCCTTATTACTTGGCAATTTACTTTAGCCGAGTTTATTGGCGGACCGTTGATGATTATCTTTATCGCAGTACTTTTCCGGCTGTTTTTAAGAAAGAAACTGCTTGACGCAGCGCAGCACCAGGCTGAAAAGGGCATAGCTGGCTCAATGGAGGGTCATGCAGCTATGGACATGAGTATTAAAAGCGAGGGTAGCTTCTGGAATCGCTTAGGCTCACGCGAGGGTTTTACCTCAATAGCTCACATTTTCGTCATGGAATGGGCTGCAGTCATAAGAGATATAGTCGGCGGGTTGTTAATTGCCGGGGCAGTCGGTGCATGGGTGCCGAATAGCTTTTGGCAGAAATTCTTTTTAACAGGCCACCCATTAATGTCTCAAATATGGGGTCCTTTAATTGGTCCTTTGGTTTCGGTATTTAGTTTTGTCTGCTCAATTGGCAATGTACCGCTAGCTGGCGTGCTTTGGCATGGTGGTATAAGTTTCGGAGGAGTAGTCAGTTTTATCTTTGCCGATTTAATTATTATTCCGATACTTCTGATCTACCGTAAATACTACGGCACCAAAATGATGCTATTTATCTTTGGTACATTCTATCTTGCGATGTCTCTCGCCGGCTACACAATTGAAATACTCTTTAGCTTGCTCCATTTAATACCGGCCGAGCGGGCTATAAAAATTGCCCAGGCCAGCATTAGCTGGAACTATACAACAATACTTAATATCATCTTTGTTTTGCTTGGCGGTATTCTCGTATACCGGTTTGTGCGTAGTAATGGTATACCAATGCTAAAGATGATGGACGGCAAGCCAATGTCAGAAAGTCACCACTCTCACTAACTGCTGACTGTTATTTAAGCAGTACCTTTATAAAAACTCAGAATATACTATCAGACTTTATCCTATTGGAGATATACGAGTCTTAATATATAGCGCTAAAAAAGCTCTTATAATGTTGTAGTTGTTATTAACCTTTAGTACACTAATTAGCATAAGCTTTGTAGGAGCTGGATACCGGATAAATACCTAAGACAAATATGACTAAAGGGCATATAAAAATAGGCTACACAAAGAAGGTGGCCAATATTGTTGCCGCACTGCTGATACTAGTTGGTGCTGTCAACTTACCTTGGCTTACAGAAACGGTCTATGCTACTCCCCTAGGCAGCCTGGCAGGCTACTGGAAACTGGACGAAACTACAGCCGGATCGGTAGCTGTTGATTCATCAGGTAACGGCAATAACCTAACGCCTAGCGGCAGTCCTCAGCCATCCACGAACGTGCCCCCAAACATTAGCTTTCCGGACAGCCACAGTCTTGCGTTTAATGGCTCTAATACCCTAGATGAAGCAAACCCAGTAGGCATAAATTATGGCACCTCTCCACGCTCTTTATCCGCTTGGATTTACCCCACGGCAGCACCGTCATCCGGCTCGGCCGTACCGGCAGCATACGGTCAATGTGCTTACAATAGCGTTTCCACGAACATCGGTATGGAGTTTGGCTTTTTCCTAGATTCTTCCATGGATTTGCATTTTTGGGGGTGCGGCAGTAGCTACGACTTTGATACGGGACATACGGTCCCGCTAAACCAATGGTCAAATGTGACAGTTACATATGACGGAACAACTGTTAACGTTTACCTGAACAACGTGAACGTGGGCTCACAAACAAGAACTTTAGTTAATCAGGGGAGTTCTACGCCGCAAATGGAAATCGGCAGTGCTAGCCTTATGGATGGCGGTCCTGACTACTACACTGGCAATATAGATGACGTAAGGGTATATACCAGGGCTCTCTCGCCTAGCGAAGTTTCAGAACTATATAGCAGCGGTAACACAAGCGCAACTTGGACAGGAGCAAGCTCGTCTGATTGGCAGAATTCGGCCAACTGGAATATTAATGCAGTGCCCGACTCTTATACCAACATCATCATTCCATCTAGCAGCAATCAGCCCCAGCTTACAGCTTCGACGGGTTTAGCAAGCCTAAACATTGATGCAGGAGCTAGTCTTAACACTAACGGTTACAACCTGACGATGAATGACTCGGGCAGCCTTGTAAACAACGGCACTCTAATATTGCAAGGCGGGGAGACATTAGCCGGATTTACTAACGATTCCTCAAGCGGCACAATAGAATATGACGGCAGCGGAACGTACTCCACGCTCAACCTTGGCAGCGCCTATAATAATCTGCTGTTTGACGGAACCGGCTCTTGGTCTCTAGCTAGTAATACTGTCGTTAATAAAAATCTAACCCTATCAAGCGGCACATTATCGGCGGGGTCATATACTCTAAGCGTAGGCGGCAACTGGACCAATAACTCTAACTTTAACGCGGGCAGCGGATCAGTCATTTTGGATGGATCCAATCAATCCATCTCCGGGTCTACAACTTTTTATAACTTATCTAAGACAGTAACCAGCAGCGACACGCTGACATTTGCGGCCGGCAGCACTCAGACCGTAAGTAACGATCTTATTCTAAACGGAACAAGTGGCAATCTTTTGTCACTTAGAAGTTCATTAAACGGCAGTCAGTGGAATATAGATCCGCAAAGCGTCTTTAACTTAAATTACTTGAACGTGATGGACTCTCATAACCTAGCTAGTTCGCTTCTAAATCCAAGTAACAGTACCGACGGCGGCAACAACCTTAATTGGTTTATCCCATACAAGCCCACGTCGCTTGGCCCAGCTACAGATGTTAGCGGCAGCTATATCGCCAGCTCCACGCCTTCACTCTCTTTTAACTTAAGTAACTCGGATGTGAATAGCACGGTAGCTTACCAAATTGAGATTGCCAACAATAGCAGTTTTACTAGTCCAGTGGTC
>JAJZNT010000020.1 GCA_021811685.1 bacterium | reverse complement strand
GATTAACTCATCTTTATTTAATAAATTTAAACTGACTTTTACAGAATAGATGTTCTATTAATATGAACACTTTACGAACTGCCAGGGCAGCACCGGGGGATTAACGCTTGATCTTACGTGCCCTTTGATTTGCATCTCATTTTATACTCACCCGTCAGTTATCTTAAGGCATTAACCTAAATTCTTTACTTGTAGTATGCCCTGCCGTTTACCCTTACATCGATATATAAAGCAGGCATTGGTTTTTGTTGCTGCTTAAGTGTAGCGATAGTTGCCAAGTAGGTTCCTACCTGTTGTAGAGCATCAGTCTCATTAAGATTAAACTTAATATAGTAGCTGACGCCTGCAGGATATACGTCAAGTTCTTCCGCCATCGGCACTAATGACATCTTAGAAACAGTAATACCTTTAGCCTGTAGTGCCGCTTCAACCGTAGCTACGAAGGCAACATTACTTGAGGTTAGTACCTGATCACCGAGTTTATATATCTTATTGTCTGATGAGCTTACATTGGCCAGTTCACCCTGTTCTTTAGCGGTAAGTGCCGAAGCGTTAGCTATAACATAACCATATATATTGAGTGCCAGCCGTTGTCCGTTGCCGCTGATAAAAATTGCGGCCGGCCGATACAACTGAATATGCACTGTCGGGGTCGGTCCCACAAAAGGAATTGTTGCCGTAGCATAGGCTATCTCCGGAAAATCTTTCTTTAACTGGTTGGCAATGTTACTTGAGCTAAAAGTCAGTTTAAATTTATTAAATAAAGATGAGTTAATCGCAGCGGTAGCGGCGTCGGAATATTGTTGAATCGTATGGGGGTAATAACTGAAGTTAGCAGGCTCCACGACAACAATCTTAGTTTTACTGTTAACATCTAGAACTACTGCGGAAACAATTACTATAAATACCAATAAGCCAAACAACATAAACCACCGCTTAACTCCGCCAACCCTAGGCGCCTCTTTAGAGTTAGCGTTAGATATGCCGCCAGACCCTGTCCTGCTTCTTTTCCCGGGATGTGTTTGGGAAATTCTATTAGTCCGGTAGGATTGGACGGTCGGTGATTTATCGGCGTCGAGACGGGATCGAAACTGTCTAAGGTTATCTGTTTTTTTGTTTCTTTTAAAAACAAGTTTCATGCTGAATTTTCAACCTTTTTTTCGCCCGCTATCTCAAATAGCAACTTTGCAAGCTTACCAGCAGCGTTGGGGATATAAAATTGAGCAAATTTTGTTTCCAATACTTCCCTTGCCTCTTTGTGATCTAGCAAATTGGCTACTAAATGTGCTAGGCGCAGTTCCTGCTCAGCTTGATCTTCACTCAACTCTAATACGGCACCCTGCTCAGCTAGTGTATGTACGTTACGAATATTCCATATTAATTTGCTTGATGGAATTATAACGCAAGCTTTTCTTTGGGCGGCAAATTCAGTGAGGTTTGTAGCTCCACCTCTGGCAATAACTACATCAGCAGCGCCACTATATGCATATAAGTCATTCACAAAATCTTTAACCACAACTCTTTTACTCAGTTTTTTACCTAAAATTTGGTTGTAATCAACCTCTAAATCCTTAGATAACTTCCTGCCAGCAGTATGAACTATAACCAGGTCCGGATATCTCTTAAGCAAATACCCGACGTTACTCTTAACCAGATGGTTTAGTGTATCCGCTCCATTGCCACCGCCCGTAACAAAAATCATCTGCTTATACTTTTCCAGGCCGAGTTTCTTTTTATAGGCCTGTTTATCCTTAGCACTAACTCTATGAAAGGCTTCGTTTATCGGCACTCCTACACGAACTGTCTTATCTTGAGTGTAGGGGTACATCTTAGGTTCAAGCGCAACTGCATTGCGAGCAGCCATCGGGGCAATAATCCTGTTTGCTAGGCTGGGAGTAGAGTCAGAGTCATGGGTAATGTAAGGAATTCGCCTCAGCCATGCAGCAAGAGCCACAGGAACACTTACGTAGCCGCCTCTAGTAAATACCGCATCTGGTTTAATCTTAGACAGCAGACGCCAACTTTGAGCCAAACCACTAACAGATCTAAATAAGTCTCTTGTATTTAAGGATTGAGTCTTAAGATCTAATAGCTGGGATAGCTCCTCGCCGTGATAGCGGCGAAACTTCCCTGCTGGAATTACAAAACTTTCGTCTATATACGGGTCATCTTCAATAATATCCAATAAATGACCGTTTTTTTGGCCTATAAAGACCACTCTCGTATCCGGAGCAAGTCTTTTTATTTCAGCTGCGACCGCTAAGATCGGGGTGATATGCCCCCCCGACCCGCCGCCTGTGACTACTATGGTCATCGAGGGCCGTCCTTTTCTTAAATCTTTTAAGGTCATTAAATGAAGTGTGCGTGGTATAAGCTGATACCTGGTAGACTAGGCCGGTAGTTGCCGCAAAGAATACCACCGAAGTTCCTCCGTAACTGATAAACGGCAAAGTAATACCTTTTAGCGGCAGCAAACCAATCATTGCACCAATATTAATTAAAGTCTCGACACTTATCCAGACAAGCGCCCCTACTACGATTAGTTTGGAAAAGTCATCAGGAGCACCTTCGGCTACCTTGGCCATTCGCCAAAACAAGTTGGCGAATATAGCTAAAAGAATAACCGACCCTATAAAACCGAACTTCTCAGCGAAAATAGCAAAAATAGAGTCATTATCCGACTCGGGCAAATAACCGTATGCCTGTACGCCGCTGCCTAGACCCAAGCCGCTAACACCTCCGCTGCCTACGGCAATCATAGCCTGACAAGCCTGATATCCCGTAGTTTGGCAATTAGCCGTCGGGTGAAGAAATGTTTCTAGTCTGGCTAAGCGGTATGGAAATGCGATCACGGCAATTACTACAAACACTAAAATTACTCCGGCAATAATCATGATACGCTTTAGCGGCAAGCCGGCAACAAACAGCATCACGCCCATCATCGCCACAATTACGCCCGTCGAGCCAAGATCGCTTTGGATAATGGCTACTACCCCGCCGATTATCAACAGCGCCCCCAAAACCGGCCGCAGGGTTTTAGCAAAATTAGCGATAGTCCCGCGTCCAATTCTTACTGCCAAGAAGTCAGCAAACCAAATAAGCAAAGCAAAGATCAGCAATTCTACCGATTCAAACGAAAATCCGGCAAACCTTACCCATCTGTGAGCCGGATAGCTCGGATTAACCGGTAAAACGATAGCTATAAGTGTAGCCAGGGCCGCAGCCGCCAAAAGCCACTTAATAAGCGCTCTAAAGCGCGCCAGGGGCACTTTATAGGTGACGGTAAAAGCAATAAGAGCCAGGACTATAGCAACTGATTGCCTAATAATATAGTAATTGCCGCTAACCCCAGTAGTATCGGCTAATGCCGGACTGATTGAGTAGATCAACATTAAACCGATTGCCAGTAAAATCAGACATTCAATCAACAACCAATGATCCGGCTTATGCCGGCGCACCGCCGTAGAGAACGCTTCACCATTAGCCGGCAGGTCTCGTCGCCTTCCCGTATTTTTTAAACTTAAAACCTCTTTAAGCATCAGCCTGGACTACCTTCCGGCTAAGTACACCACCAAGCCAACCACGGCAGCAATTTGTCCGATTATCCAAAAACGCATAGTGACTTTAGTTTCCGGCCAACCTAAAGCTTCAAAATGATGGTGAATCGGGGACGATAAGAAGACTTTTTTACCGTGTCGTAATTTTTTAGATAGACGGTTAACGATCACTGATCCCGTTTCAAGAACATATACTGCACCAATAATCGGCAGAATATATACGGTATCGGTTTGCATGGCTATAATGCCTAAGGCCGTTCCTAGTGCAAAAGACCCGGTATCCCCCATAAAAAACCGAGCAGGATGTATATTAAACCAGGTGTAACTTAAAATAGCCCCGACTACCGTTAAACAGAAGCCGGCCAGAATATACTTTCCCTGGGTGCCGCAAATAAAGGTATAGACAAGAAACGACGAACTTAATAAACCTCCTGCTAGCCCGTCCAGGCCGTCGGATATATTCACCGAATTTGCCGTAGCAACAACTACTAACCAAAAAAGAATAATAATCCCAAAGCCAATGTTCCATTCGTGAACCCAAGGTAAGTAAATAGAGTGTACCCCTAGTTTCTCATAAAACCATACTCCACCGATTAAGCCGACAATGCTATAAAGAGAAAACTTAACAATTGCCCGCATGCCACCTACGGACTTATTGCTGCCCCTTATATTCATTACATCGTCCGCTAAGCCGATAACGCCTGCAGCCACCATGCCTGCCAGCGGCAACCATGTTTCCTGGCGCTTAAGATTAAGTATTAGGGTTATAAACGCAATTGAAACTATAAATACCACACCTGCCATATTAGGTATATTACGTTTATGCTTGGCGGCATGCAGTTTAGCGTAGACTGTTGCCTGACCACCGCTCCAAGCATCGCTGCGCTGTTTCTTCCACCATTTGTACTTATAGGCTAGAGTCGTATATATGGGTGTTAAGGCCATAGTCAGGACAAAGCCTAGAACCCCTAGGAGTAAAACACTTATCAGCTTATGTGTCTGGAGTGAAAAATGTAGCATTTTGTTTGGTTGCTTATTCTGCTAATTATAACTTAGGATAAAGCTTATTAACAGATAGTTATCTATTTAGGAGTTACATACCCTTCATTGATTAACATGTGGGCAATATCCGCAAATACCGGCTGTGCTGCATATGACCCCGCGTAGCCAGGAACACTAGGCTTTATATTATATACAACTATTACATATTGAGGAGTATTACCCCCTACGAAGCCAATATATGTGCCGTTAAAAATATTCGCATAATACCCACCTTTGGGCTTTGCTACTTGTGCCGTTCCGGTCTTACCGCCAACTATATAGTTTGCCGGAAAATTCATAAATGAAAAACCGCCGTTAAGGTAGGCTTTAACTACTCCCTCCATGAGCGGCACCAGCTCACGGCCTATATTGGGATTAACTACATTTTTCTCAAGTACTTTTGGTTTATTTACGCTTACTTTACCGCTAGCAGAGATAGTCTTGGCCACCAGTGTCGGCTGATAGTACGTTCCGCCGTTTAGTACGCTCGAAAGTGCCGAAATTAGCTGGATGGCGGTTACACTTACCCCTTGTCCGAATGAAGTGTTTGCATAGCGCAAATTAATGGAGGGATCACTGAGGTTGGCAGGAGGCACGTAGCCGCTGGCCTCATAACCCTGTTCAATACCAGTAGCTTGACCAAACAGAAAATGATTCACCATATAGTCATGCCAGGTCTTAATCCCCTGCGCGGTAATTTGAGTCCCGCCTTTTTGACTCATTTGCATCAGCATCCAGGTAGCCCCAGTATTGAGCGATAGAGCCAGTATGCTTTGGATATTTTGCTGTCTGGCTCCACCATCTTGAGATATATCGTGAATATTAAAACCGTTTACTATCCAATGGGCCGGGTCATAGAAGGACTCGTTAGCCGTGATTGCCCCACTGTTTAAAGCTGCCGATGTAGTAAGTGTTTTCATTACCGAACCAGGTTCTATAGGGTAATCTACTGCGTAATTCTGGAACAATTTAGGGTTGGAAACAGCAGCATAGTTTGCCGGATTATAGGTCGGATAGTTAGCCATAGCCTTAATTTGCCCGTTATACGGATCCATCACTATGGCGCTTAGCTCCTGACTTTTAGTGGCCTTGTACTCCTTTTTTAAGATAGCCTGAACTTGCTGCTGAATACCCATATTAAGTGTTAACACCACATTGCTGCCCGCCTTGGGAGCAATTTGAGTATTATCTTTACTCGCAGCCAGCGGTACACCGTTAATGTCGGTAATTGCCTTAAGTAAACCGGGCTTACCGGTTAGAATCGGGTTTAGGGCCTGCTCTACCCCATACTCCCCTACCCCCTTGTTATTTACGAAACCAAGAACCTGGGCGGCCATCGAACCATCAGGGTAAACCCTATAATCCTGCCCTTGAGTTCCCAGTCCGGGATCGCTTAAGGCTACAATCTTTTGGTTTTGTGCGCTCGTCAGCTTATAAGCTATTATCGAATACTGGGTATTTTTAGCAGTCAGAGCACTCATATAGCTGCTAGGGCTTCCCCCGATAATCTTGCTAATCTGATTTGCTACTGCAGCGGGATGTTTAATAAATGGGGGATCGGCGAATAAAGTATAAAGTCTCTGGTTTAGCACTATCGGAACATCGTTTCCCCCGTCTTCGGCCTCAATAATTCCTCTGGTTGCCGGTATTTGATACTGTTTTAGCTGGTCATTTAATGCCGCTTGTTTATAGTGTGAATACCTAATTACCTGCACATAGAATAAGCGCAGCCCAAAAATTATAATTACTAATATTAGAAGCGACGACCAGAATCGAATTCTGCCCGTAGTGCTAGACAGATCGGGTCTAAACGATTCAGGCATAGACTTTACTATAACTAATTAATCGCTGTTGCAGAAGGAGTAAGCGGAACCATGTTCTTTGCGACACTACTGCTTTGTGCCCTGCTAACAGACTGCAATTGTGCAGATGAAACCGCCAAGTTGGCGTTTTCAGTTTTTAACTGAGTTTGCTGTTGCTGCAAGGAGTTAAGCGTAAAACCCTCAGCATTAGTCTTGGTTACCTGGGATAAGTAAAACAACCCTAGCAAACACGCAAGAACAATCAATATAATCGTATTGCTGATCGGGCCAAGTCTTTTCGCTCGGATATTAAGGCTAACAGTATTATTACTTCGACTTGCAAACTGGGATCTTGAAAGTGCAAGAGAACTGGAGTATGTCATGTTTTTTATGTTTTCCTTTTTTAGCCAGCTCCACCCTTAACAAGCAGAGCTGACCCTTTTCAAGGCATTAGAGCACGCGTACGTGTATCTTATATGCCCGGGAGTTGCTTTTTACCTGAATAGGCATCTGCATTTCCCTTTCATTTTTGTTTCACTGCGACTCGCAGTTTGGCACTGCGAGACCGCGGATTATTGGCTATTTCGTGAGGACCCGGAGCTACCGGGTGTTTGGTTAGTAGAGTCAGGGATGCGTCGTAACGGTTCCCTGACCTACTGGCAAAAAACTGTTTGACTATCCGATCTTCCAAGCTATGGAATGAAATGATCGCCAAACGGCCTTTCGGAGCAAGTAGCTTAAACCAAAGCGGTAAAGCCTGGTCAATTTGCGTAAGCTCATCGTTTACGGCAATCCTGATCGCCTGAAACGTCCTGGTGGCCGGGTGAGTTCGGCTGTGCCTACCCCATGCTTTTTGCGGCAATGCGGCCAATTCCTTTGTTGAATTTATTGGGCGGTTCTCGACAATTAAGGAAGCAATCTGACGAAACCTCGGCTCTTCACCGTAGCGCCGTAAGATATCTGCTAATTGCTCTTCACTGGATTTGTTTACAATGTCCCAAGCCGTAATTTCTTGCGTTTGGTCCATTCGCATATCCAGCGGTGAGTCTTTAGTAAAACTAAAGCCTCTACTAACCTCGTTAAGGTGCGGTGACGATACCCCTAAATCTGCCACAATAATGTCAAATTTACGGCTCTGTTCAAGTAGCTCTTTGCTGGCAGTTAAAAAGTCCTTATGCAGCACGTTTACGCCGCTACTTTCAAACCTTTTTTTTAACTCTGCCACGGCTTCCATATCCCTGTCGACTAATACCGACTGGCTATAGTTTCCGCTTATATCTAACACGGCTTTAGCGTGACCGCCAAATCCTGCCGTAGCATCTAAGTAACGCTCACCTTTTTGGGGCTTTACGTACTTGATAACTTCACTGAGCATTACCGGAATATGAACATTATTTGTGTGAGGATTTTGGTGCATTTTTCTTGTTTTTGTTTTTGTGCAAGGTCACCTATTCAGCAGCCAACTTTTTGTTTTGTAAAATTTTTGTTTTTGATTGTTTCGAATAAAGCATGTATGTAAGAAAGAACTAAGCGATTTTGAAAAAATCTTCAAACTTTCTACTGCCTTAAACGAAGAGTTTGAGAGAGACTTTGTGTGAGGTGGAGTTTTGGGAGGTGTTTTTGAGAAAAGAGCGAGGACCGTTTAATAGTGTGTCCATTATCCACTTGCTGACTGCCGAATAGCTGACCTCGAGGGTAGTATTTTTGTCTTTTGTTTTTAATTGTTAAGGTGCCTGCCTACAGGGGACGCCGCTACGACTTTGCGATTAGCCGCCAATACTGCCCCGCCCTAACGGCCATAAGACCTTTTTTTATACCCGCATAGTCCAGAAGATGCTGTTCAAGAACAATCCGTCCTTGCTTAGCGTCCAGCGGACCCTCTATCTTGCCCATCCTAAATTGAACGTTAATGTCGGCCGTCGCTTCGTCGAGAATGCTCCCTTTGAGCGCCGGTTCCACCATTTCGTCCCAAACATGTTTAGGATAGAGGTGCAGGTACTTTTTAAAGCCCCGGGTTACTACAACGCCACCGGCGAATTCGGCTCTAAGTTCAGCCGGTATGGTTAACCGGTTCTTATCGTCGAGCCTCCGTTCGAAGTAATCTATTGTAGCCATCCCTGTTTTTTAACTAGTGGTTTTTATTTTTGCTAGATCAACACTATTTTGGTGTTTATCTATTTAAGCCACTAATCAGACTATACTACCCACTGCAACCCACTGCAACCCATTTCTATATAAAAAAGTGGTGTTTTTGACACCAGCATTTCGTTATTACTAAATAAACCTTAAGCCGAACTGCCTACAAATAGCCATTTACTCCTTAGAATAAGTCTTCTTAAGTAGGACTAGACAATGCACTCAGCATCAAAGATTGGCTCCACTTGTCCACAGCTCTAATTAATTAGACCTACTTATTTAGCTCAGGGACCTTTAACACCTGGCCTGGAACCACTACGGAAGAGTTGTGATTCTCGTCCTCGATATAGCCAACTACTGCAAATCTAGAAGCGGCGTTTACATTAGGGTCAACCTTATCAACGGCGCCCTCAACGGAAGTAGCAACATAAGGTGAAGAATTTCCCTGCCCGTAAAAAGCCACTATATTAACATTCTTCGTCGGATCTTCACTTAATTGTTTCTGTGTTGGCGCATTAGCCCCGGTCAGATCCTGCAATTTAGATATAACTTGATTTCCGGCCAGCTTAGCTGTACTAGCTCCATAATTTGTTCCTAACACCCCTAGTCCGATAGACCCTGCAAGAGCAGTAGCACCTAAAACTTTTCTTCTTAACGAGTAGTTGGGTTTAGCTTTTCTAGACTCTGGCTTTCGTTCATTCATAGAATTAATAGTTATTTATCTTTTTTAACCTTTATATATTAGCAAGTATTGGCTACTTTGTCAACTAGTTATGCTTGTTTATGTTACGTTGGTTGCCAGCTTGTCTAGTAGCTCAACTTCCTCTTCTTCAAGTACTATATCCGTACTGCCGATGTTTTCTTCTAGGTGAGCAAGTGAGCCGGTTCCCGGTATAGGCAGAATATTCGATGAATGGTCCAGTAGCCACGCTAAGGCTATCTTATACGGACTGGCATGTATTCTATGCTCAATATCGGTCATAATTCCCGCCACGTGCTCTCCTATACCACCTGCACCGATCGGAAAATAAGGGATAAAAGTAATCCGGTGCTGCTCACACAGCCTTAATACGTCCTCATGCTCACGGTTAAACAGATTATAGTTATTCTGCACTGATACAAAAGATCCCCTGTTTAAAGCACTCATAAAATGCTCTGGCTCAATATTAGACAACCCGATATGGCGAATCTTCCCTTCTTTTTGCAGATCCAACAAAGCGCTAAATGACTCCTCAAACGGAACCTTTGGATCCACCCGGTGCAGTTGATAAACGTCAATTGTATCTACTTTCAGCCTCTTTAAGCTACCCTCACAGGCCGCCCTAAGGTGTTTTGGTGAGCAATCTGGCTCCCAGATACCCGGACCACGGCGTAATTGGCCCCCTTTAGTAGCAATTACTATGCCCCTATAGGGAAACAACGCTTCCGCTATTAGCTGCTCCGATACTTCGGGACCATACGAATCGGCAGTGTCTATAAAGTTAACACCTAAACTGACCGCTCTTCTTAATACGTTTTTAGCTGTTTCCGGGTCGGACGGCAGGCCCCATATACCCCTGCCGGTTATTCTCATAGCACCAAATCCTAATCTGTTAACTAAGTGATCACCGATCCTGATCTGTCCGGCTAGTCTGGCGTTAATTTCGGTGCTGTCCATCCCTAAAATAGCTTTCCCCTATCTTATTATTCTGCTATGAGTTAATTAATGAATGATCAGTAAAAATATACTATAAGATATATTACTTGAACAAATATATTATTCAGTGAACCTCATAGACTCATTGCCCTACAGCTCTACTCAGCCCATCAAACAAAAGCGTATTCTAGCTTATTTTATGAATTTTTTAAATGATTTGGGTCATAAATCCTACCGGTTGTTCAAGCCTAGTGCCTTTTTAAGAAGGCGCTCATTCATACGTGACTGTCTAAGCATTGCTTCGTCAAACGGGAAAACAGCTCTATTTAGCTGCAGTGCCCGGCTATTTAGACCGCTCAAGTATAGTCCCTCATAGCTTTTCAGTCGGCTTAATGCCACATAGCCCATTCCGAAGGTAAAACTATGGCGCAAGTTAATCTCCGCTGCATCTAGACTCATCCCCTGACTTTTATGAATGGTTATAGCCCAGGCCAGTCTAAGCGGAAGCTGCGCTATCTTGGCTACGGTTTTGCCCTCTATTTCGCTTTTCCAAATATGCTCTTCGACAACCAACCTATTCCCGCCACTCTTAAGCCTTACCACAGGTTTGCCCCTCTTAAACCTGACTACCTTACCCTGAGACCCGTTTACAAAGCCCCTAGCTGAATCGTTAGCTACAAACATAACCTCAGCTCCTACTTTAAGTTCCAGGGCAGCCGGAGCAAGTATTGAGCGCGAAAGACTGCCTACTGCATCAGTATCGCCAAATCCGACAGCCTGATAGGTCTTAACTTCCCCTTTAATTTGGCTTAAGTGTAGGCTGTTTGTTGCATCTACGTATCGGTTATGAGTCATAAGCATGGTAACGGGATTATGTTCTATGCCCGACCTTGCCATCAATAGCTCAAGGTGCCGCCTATTCAGACTGCGCGATCTAAGCGCCAGTAATATATCCGTTAGCTCATCCCCTCCTTGTCGATGTTGCTCACTCAAATAGCAAGCCAGCGGCTCGGCGCTAATCCAAGCCCCGGAATTGAACGCGTAATCGTCAGCTTCTGTCTTAATCGGCGGTAGCTGAAAGAAGTCTCCGCAAAAGATAACCTGTATACCGCCAAAAGGCTCTTTACTGCGCCGGGCAACCCTCAGTAATAAATTTAAGCTATCTAGCATTTGCCCGCTCAACATAGATATTTCATCAATAATTAAGATATCCACATTGTTTAGTCGTTCACTCAGCAGCTGATTGGTAGCCAACTCTTCCGCCTTAGCTATATTTATCTGATGATTCATGCCCATACCCGACCAGGAGTGAATAGTAGTTCCTCCCAGTAAACTGGCGGCAATACCGGTAGATGCAGTTAGCGCTACGCGAATTTTTCGCTTGCTTGCCCAATTAACAAACGCAGATAAGACATAGCTTTTACCGGACCCGGGAGGTCCGGTTAAAAAGATGTTATACCCCCTGCGCATAAGTCTTATAGCCTGATTCTGTGTCATGACTAATATCTAGAGCCCTAACTAAAGCTCGCCTGAGCTGTGCAGATTATATGACTTATATAAAAGGATTACTTATTAATTTTGGCTTGTCTTGAGTACTTTTTCGGCCGGTCTCTATATGCCAGCTCCCTCCTTAACTGATCTACCCGGATAATGTATTTTTCCCACGGCTTAAGCAGAGAGGAATACTGCCAATTGGGGGTTAGAATATGCAGCAGTTTATTCTGCTCTGCCATGTACTCAATTAAGCTTACAAAATCCCCGTCTCCGGAAACAATGATTGCCTTATCGTAATTAGGCAGTTCTTTCATGGCGTAAAGCACCAGATCCGCATCAATATTGCCTTTAACTATAGGCTTATGCTCTTCTTTATCATAATCTTTATCTGAAGCTGAAAGATCTACCGTCCGTTTTAGGGCAATCAGGTAGCCAAGTTCGTGCATGTGCTCATAAAGCGGCTCATTTTCCGGCATATAGCCTATAAACATATAGGCTTTTGATACATTAAACTGATTCTTAAGATATGCTCTAAAGGCCCGCCAGTCCATCTTCCAGCCGACTTTTTGTACGCCAAGATTAAGGTTCTGACTATCAATAAAAGCGTAAACTGTCTGATTCTTTCTGCCACGGCGTTTTAACATTAATTAATTAGCTCCTTATTCAGGGTTTCAACGAGTTTATCGGCTGCTATTCTGGTCTGCTTAGTCGTGTCCCGGTGCCTGAGCGTTACTGACTGATTATCCAGTGTCTCAAAGTCGATGGTAATACAAAACGGTGTACCGATCTCATCCTGACGCCGATAACGCTTCCCGATATTACCGTTATCGTCCCATATAACCATCCCCAAATTCTGCTGCAGGTTTTGGTAAATTCCCCGGGCTATTTTAACTAGCTCCGGCTTATTCTTAAGTAGCGGGCTTACTGCTGCTTTATATGGTGCAATCTGCGGTTTGAAGCGTAAAACTGTTCGTGTTTCATTGTCTACCTGATCACGCGAGAAAGCATCGGTTAACACTGCGAGGAGCAGCCTGCCAACACCAACCGACGATTCAATTACGTAAGGGATAAACCGTGTATTTGCCGCCTCATCAATATAGCTTAAGTCCTGTTTGCTTACACGGGAATGATTACTAAGGTCAAAATCGCTCCTGTTATGTGTCCCCCATAGCTCTTTAGAGCCATTAGGAAAGTTAAAGTAGATATCATGAGCCGCCTTGGCATAATGAGCCCTCTCGCTCTCTCCATGCTCGTGCCAGCTTAGATTAACCTCTTTAATGCCCAACTTATCTATTAAAAAGTTCCAGGCAAACTTACGCCATTCTTCATAGCTCTCTTCTTGGTCATCCGGCCTAATGAAGTACTGCATTTCCATTTGTTCAAGTTCACGCACCCTGAAGATAAAATCTCTGGGAGAAATCTCATTACGGAAAGCCTTACCAATCTGGGCAATGCCAAAAGGGATTTTTGCCCGCATGCTGTCTCGGACATTTAAAAAGTTTATAAATATAGCCCCGGCAGTTTCCGGCCGCAAGTAAACCTTAGCCGCCTCATCTTCTACCGGTCCAACCCATGTCTGCATCATCATATTGAAGAACCTGGGTTCACTTAAATCATTGCCCTCCGGCGATTTCTTCCCCTTTAACAGCTGCTTTAGTTCTTTAAGGTCGGTGCTGTCTACTCCGGCAAGCTGATCTGCCCTATAGCGTTTATGGGTTACTACGTCTTCTACCATCGGGTCAGTAAAGCCCTCCAGATGGCCGCTGGCCTGCCAAAGCAAAGGATTTTGGATAATTGCTCCGTCTATGCCGTATATATTGTCCCGGGCATGTACAACGCTGTCCCACCAGGTTTTTTTAATGTTATTGACCAGTTCTACACCTAAAGGTCCATAATCGTAAAAACCGGATAGTCCACCGTAAATGTCACTAGATTGAAAGACGAAGCCGCGACGTTTGGACAGGCTGACTATATCTTCCATGGTAGGTTTGGTCATAGGTATTCCTTTCGATCTTAGCTTGAATTATACCTTGCATGCTCTTTTTAGACTATTTAATGTAAGTAGTTTTGGATCAGGTTTATTGGCAAGAGTAGCTCGCCGGCTAAGCCGTCACCCCCTACTACCTTAGCTAAAACGCTCGGGTTTTTAGCTCTAAACACCAGTTTTAAATATTTAATATGATTAGGTGAATATCTTCCCTGGTCCTGGCGCACAAAAGTCATATTATCCCCGTCAAAGTTGTAGCTTCCTTCTTCACTAAAAGCTTTCCCTGCACTGTCTACGGCAAGACTCGGAGCATAACCGGTAACTCTCAGCAGGTGGCAGCTAAACCAAAGCCGGTTAACCTCCTCAGGCAAATGAATGTCGTTTAGCCCCTCTAATGCCGCACATAACAACTCAAAGTATGCGGCTTCCGCCTCATCTTCGGTAACCCTGTTAATTATTTTAAGTATTTCATACCCTGCACGCACTTTATTCAGATCGTTTAATATCTGGTCAAAATGTTTTTCCAGGCGCGCCGAAGTCAGCGTAGCCAATTCTCCCCGACCGCGAATGAACACAATGTCGCTAATTGAAAACAGCTCGATACCTCCAGCCAGTTTACTTTTAAGAGTTCTAACGCCCTTGGCAATCAAATGTAATTTACCGTAATCAGGAGTTAATACGCTTATTATCCGGTCGGTTTCACGGTAATTAGTGCGACTTAGGACTACCGCCTTGGTTTTATATAGATTCATTACTCCTCGAGACCATTTGCCGCAGGTTATTTACGGTTTGTACTAATTCAGTTAACGGCGTATTTGGTTTATATAGAAAAGCTCTAACTCCCAGCTGTTCAAGCAAAGTTTCTCTGCTGCCGGCAAACTCGCCCGGGGGAACGCTGCTGTAAATAATTACCGGTACCCTTTCCCAGTCAGAATATGAACGGAATTCATAGAGGAACTCCATCCCGCTATGCCCTACCAGCTGCAATTCTAAAATAACCAGTGCGGGAATTGATTGGTCGGCTTTAATCACTGCCTCCTGGGCAGTATAGGCATGGACTACATCATAACCGGAACCAGATAAAGCAGCCCGTAAAGATCCGGCCAGAACCCCGTCCGGCTCAACAACAAGAAGCAAAGGCTTATTCATAGTAGTTAAATCATCGCAAGTTGAGACGAAGGTTGCAACACTACCCCTAGACCGTATAGACGGTGATGCCTGGAAATGTGCAGTTTTAGTTGCATAGCCCGGAAGATAGTATCAGCAACAAAAATACCGGCACCAGGAGTGTGGCTAATAGTAACTAACGGTTGTCTGGAATTGCCATATAACTTCCTGCCCCTCTTTAGAGTATCGCTACTCAAATTTGGTAAGTCGGCATAAACCCCAGCAACTATGCCGTAACGACAACGATGCGTAGCCAACTGAAGTTTAGTTTGCTTACCCTCAGCCTGGGACGGCAAGGCCTCGATTAAGGCACTCGCTAGGCCGACTATAGCTGCCTGCAAGCCGTGTTTATGGGCCAGTACCGGCTCAAAACGGCCACATATATTAAGCTCAATCTCGACGTTATATAGCCTGGCGAGAGCCCGTAGCTGCTGATCGGCTTCATAAAGAACTGACGATACTGATACCGACTCCGGAGCCAGCTCATAATTATGCATATTAGCCAGTTGTAAGCCCAGACTATAGCCGTCAATAAGCTGAATACCGTTTTCGGCTAAAGTCCTGATTGATGAAAAATCTGATCCCAGACCCATTTGTGCGAGTTCGGCTTGCCTGGCAATTTGCACCAGCGGTAGTTTCATCTGTTCAGTAATCGATAATAAGAGGTTATGTGACAGTGCCGGACTATTCGGGTATGAACTCATTTCTAAAAGGACCTTTTACCCCTATTACGTAGTCCAAATTATACTACTCCGGTTTGCTCTAGACTAGATCCAAGTTAAGGCTGGAAGCTAACATTCGGCAAAATCTGGTTCATAAATATGCTGGTACCTTGTGGATCCTCAGTCCAAATCATAAGAGTATTGGTTCTAAGCGGAAACATTACCATGTCTCCTTGCACTGTTTGCGTAAGCTGACCACTAATCATAACGCCGACCACCTGAGGCACCTTTTTCAATGAATATGGTTTAATGCTCAAGTTGCCGTTTTGCTGCTGCTGGCTGGTGTACTGTGACAACTCATTGCTATAGGGATTAGAGTTTACCTGCATCCGCAGAGCAAAAATACTGCCCTGGGCACTTACGGAAGGGACAACTCCCGGATTAAAATAACCGTCCAATGGGTTGGAGCTGCCTGAAGTATCGACATATCCGCTCCAGTTCTTAGGATAAGGCAAATAGATGCTGCCGTATTGCGATGGACCGGTATAACTAGTAAAAGGACTTTGACTTTGAATCTGGAACTGCTGATTAAGCTTGGCAGCCTGGCTTTTTTCTGCAGCTTGTACTGCTTGGTCTATTAAAACGCTATCCTGATTCTTGTACTTTTGCTCACCCGAGTAAGACTTAACCGCGAACACGATCGCCGCAACCAGCCCAAGACAGACAACCACAAAGGCTACAGCTAAACCCGCAACTACACCGTCTTCACTCATGTTTTTCATGTTATTGCTAATGTTAACTCAGATTAGGGCTTTTAAGCAATGCTAAGCTTTAAACCGATACAGGTATACACCTTCTTTATGTTTAACCGGAGCAAGGTTTGAAAACCTAAAGGCGAAGCTAATTACTTTAGCCCTCTCTAATCCTTCAGCGCGAATTTTCCGCTCAAGCTTATTCATTAATCTGGGTAACAGGAATACGTATATCGCATCAGCCCCGGGCCAGGACTTTTGCCAAAAGTCTCCATAAACAACCCTGATTCTATCCTTAAAACGCCTGGTTCTAATCAGACAAAATAGATAAAGCAAAGGGTTGAGCTCATAACCCACCGCCTTAATCCCGGACTTAGCGGCGGCCATTAGTATCCGCCCGTCGCCGCAGCCCAGCTCAATTATTGTGCTCCCCTCTTTAAGCTCAGCCAGCTCAAATATGTTATTTACCTGCCGGCGCATTGTTGGTAAGTAAGGAGCCCCCCTTAACAGCACAAGCCCGAAACTAAGAACCAGAAGCAGAGCGCTAAGCAGTAAAATCTGCGGCCACACTACTTATCCTTGCCGGTGCCAGAGATTTGCTTTATCTTATTCTCACTCAGGGACAGGTAAACATTCAGTTCTTTAATAATCTTCGCTCCCCGCTCATATAGCTTAATCGACTCATCAATTGAAGTTTGCTCATCCTGCATTTGCATAATGATCTGATCAAGCTCGTTACTTAATTGAGCATAGTCAATACTTTTATCCGCCAAAGTCTCTTACCCCTTTATTTGCTTAGTGATAGCCGCTTCAAATACCGCCGAAACGAACTCAATAGATACTATACTACCCTTTTTAAGACCCGCTCCGGCACTATTAACCCGTCCGCCGCTTTTAATTAGAGCATAGCCGCGCTTTAGTATATCTCTTGGGCTTAAGGCCTCGATCAATTTATTTCTTTCACCTAGTCGCCGCTTTTCCATCTTCAGTTTATCTTCTAATATTTGCGGCATTATTACTCTGATATGATCAAGGTTAACTTTAGCCGAAACAAGTTTATTCGCTAAACGCTCACCTAAGAGATGCTGCAGCGTATCCAGCCTGGATTTAATACTAGTTTTATCCGGAACCAGCACTTCGGCGGCATTGGAGGGTGTTGACGCCCTTCTGTCCGCAGCCAGTTCAGCCAGGCTAACGTCACTTTCATGCCCGATTGCAACCAAAGTAGGCACCCTGCTGGCAGCAACAGCCCGGGTAACCTGCTCACTGCTAAACGCCGCCAGGTCCTCGGGACTGCCGCCGCCCCTAATAATTACCAGGACTTGGGGTAGTTCCGATACTGATGAGAAGTACTCAATCGCCCTAATAATTTCCGTCTGGGCCTGATCTCCCTGAACGCTTACATTAAACACTTCTATAGTTACACCAGTCCACCTGTTAGCTAAGATACGCTTGAAGTCCTCATAAGCTGCCGACTGGACTGATGTAATTAATCCTACCCGAATTGGGGGATATGGTAGTGGCCGCTTACGTTCCGGAGCAAACAAACCCTCTTTTTCCAGCTTAGCCGCCAATAGCTCTTGCTGTCGTTTAATTGTTCCCTCGCCCATTGGGCTGATGGCAATAAAGTTAAAGCTAAACCCCCAGCGAGGGTGCAGCCTGGGAGTACCCCTTACCTTAATCATCATACCGTCTTCAACCGGTCCGGGCAGAGTATGTACCGAGCCAAAGCAACTAACACTAGCCTCTTCGTCTTTAAGGTCAAAATACACCCATGCCTGTTTTCTGATCCTTAAATTAGCTAATTCACCATGTAAAATAACCGAAGAGTAAGCAAGCTCCATCGTCTGGTTGAAGATGGCTACAAATTCACTAACCGATAGATCGACTGTTTCCCTCATAATACTCCGTTGGCTTAGGCGGCTTTCCGTGCTGAGAGATGTATTTCTGGTAAAAATAATACCCGGCAGGAAGTTGGATGAGAGTATTGAGTACGCGGTACATAATAATTACTGGTAGACTTAGGTCGGTTGGCACACCGGTAGCAAGCAGTACGGCTATCATCAGCGTTTCGTATATACCGACACCTCCCGGAAGCACAGATATAAATCCGGCAAAATTAGCCAACCCGTAGGCTAAGATAACCGCACCCGGATTAACAAAGTGACCAAAAGCTACAAATACTGAATAAACCACAGCCACTTCAGTAATATTTAGCAGCAAAGCATTAACCAGAGGTTGCAACATCCGGCTTCTGTCCCGGCGCATTTCGGCAAAGGTATCGTGGAAATCGTCAAATACCAGCCTTGCCTTTCCAATATCTATTACTTCCTTTTTGGCGGTAGGAACTAAGCTTATGAGTTTATTGAGGCGAACGGTTATGTAACTTAGAAAGGAGTTTATCCGCTGTCGATTACCGATAATATATATAAACAGTGCCGAGCCGACTAATAGGAGTGTGGATAATACGCTGGCAACAAGCATGGTAAAACTGTTAACCTTACCACCCATAGCCAGGAAAAAGATGCTGACAAACACCAGTATTTCAAAAGAGAAAATAGTTAACAGCAGCTTCATGAATTGAACCATGCTAGCCTTAGCCCCGGTAATCTCTTTATCGCGCAGCCGCAAGCTGAAGTAAGAAATACCGGCAATTCCTCCGCTTGGGAACACATGATTTACGAAGTTTAACTCCAGTGAGGCTTTAAGCAGGTGACTGTAATTAAACTTGTTGCCGACAATTTCAAACAACCTTTGATAAAGTTTTGTTTGATAGTGATAGTTAAGCGCCTCGAACGGCACCATAAGGACCAGCGCCCAACCATTAACCCTTAATAAATTGCGGAATGTCGTCTCCAGATCGCCCCTAATAAAATAAAGTAAAATCAGCAGAGCTACGACAGTGGCAATGTTCAGTACTAGCTTCCAGCGCTTAACGAGGAAGCTTAAGGTTTTACCCATAATCTAGACCATTATAGCTGAAACTTATCTTAAATATTCGTTTATTTGTAATTTCAGCTAATATACTAAGGAATATGCAGAGTCTTATTGTTCTGGGGCGCCAGCCGGCTATTGGCATAGCCGAGCTTGAAAGTTTATATGGCGGAGACAAGATCTCCCTAATCGGGGACCAAGCCGTAGCTGTAGATGTTGATCCTTGCCTGCTAGCTTTTGACCGCCTAGGAGGAGCAGTTAAATTTGCCAAATTACTAACGGAGCTGGGTAGTGTTAACTGGCAAGATATAACTAAGTTTCTATTATCTACAGGACCGGATAAGAGTAAAGGTATGCCCGGGGGCAAGATGTATTTGGGGATCAGCTCGTATGGTTTTAAGGTATCGGCAAAACAGGTTCAGTCCCTCGCTTTCTCTTTAAAAAAAGCTATCAAATCAGCTACAAACAGAAGCGTAAGAATCATCCCCAACAACGAGACCGCATTAAACAGCGCTCAAATAATTCACGGCCAACTAACCAAACAACACGGTTGGGAGCTTTTGCTTATAAAACATGGCAACAAGACCGTAATCGCTCAGACTATTAAGGTGCAAGATATTAACGCCTACGCCAGGAGGGACCAAAAACGCCCTGCCCGTGACGCTAAAGTCGGAATGCTGCCTCCTAAATTGGCCCAGATAATCATTAACTTAAGTGTCGGTCTCTTGCCCGAAGAAGCCCGTCAGTCCGTATGCGAAGCTCCTGAAAATAAACCGCCAGCGAAACTGCATTTTAAGGGTAAAACCCTGCTTGATCCGTTTTGCGGCACTGGAGTGGTATTGCAGGAGGCTGCAATCATGGGCTATGACTGTATCGGCTCGGATATAAAGAGAAAGCGAGGGAC
>JAJZNT010000013.1 GCA_021811685.1 bacterium | reverse complement strand
CACCAGAGACTAGGCTACACTCTCTTTTTTGTACCTTAACGATCGAGTAACTCTAGACAGTCTTGACCCCGGTTTTCCCCTTAAGCTCTTTATCCAATCCTTGAGTCTGGCGGGATCGGTTTCGTAAGGATCATTTAAGAGGAGTGCTTTTGCGGGCGATAAGTTATCCTTGGCGCTCACCATGCACCAGTCGGCGCCGTTGAATAGCCCTAAATCTATTAGTTCCCGTATGGCTTGAACTCTTAATCTGGCCCGGGTTTGCGGCAGTTCTACCCCTTTTTCGAATACTTCGTCACTTGGCGAATTAGGAAAGATCCCTGCCCTTAGAGCCCGCATTCCCCCTCCTTCTTCTGGTGCCAGCTTATGATAGTGAAGTGCTTTAGCCTGAGCGATATAGAATCTATTTTTTGTTACTCGTTGGTCTTTAGAGTTTCTCTCTAATTCTTTCTCTATAAGCTTTTGTTTCAGTATCCAATCGAGCTCATTAGATCGCCTATCAAGATGGCCGGCCTTGAGATCGTCAATCAGATCTAGCCAATACTTCCCCCACTTTATCTCCTGCTGAGTAATATATCCCGCTCTAAGCGTATGCTCTAGTGAGCGTACGGCTAACTCCTGCTGCAAATCAAGGGCGCTAAGTTTACGCCCGTTTTTAAGAACCACTAAACGTCTGAGTGTTGGGTCAGAAGAAATTGAATGAAGAGCTGCAACCGGAAACTCCGGCATTAAATCAAAGAAGTTAACACCAAGTTCACAAGCCCGAAGGATAATTGAAGTAGCAGCAAACCTAAGCGTGTTAACGTTCGGGCTGAAGACCGTTTCACCGCTAACGTCATGTATCCGCCTAAAACGCTTCTCGTCAGCCAGCGGTTCATCTCGGAGGTTAACTAACGCACGCCTAGATATTGTGTCAAAGCCGATTACATCCTTTATGAATTTTGCCCGCTCGCTCAGATGATAGGAAAACCCCGCTTTTCTGTCCCAGACAACCGAACCCGCCCCAGACCACACGATTCGGCTTAAATTATGTACGGCAAGTGCCGCAATATAAAACTTTTCTTCAAGTTTACGGCTGGCTAAATAGTTAGCGTGACTCGCCCAGGAGTTACCGGCTGAATCTTCAACATTTGCATATAAGCTAACTTTAAATTTGTTGTTATCGCTGTAATATTCCGGTTCGGTGCTTTCCGCTACATAGCGCCGGCCTAAAGACACATGAGCCGCATAAATGCGGTAGGGGTATTTTCCAAAGTCAGTATCCTCGGCTAAAGATAGCTCGGCACTAGCGCCATTGTCTACATACTCGCGGCTTGCATCGGATTTAAACTCATTGGCTACCCCGCCCCATAAAGATGCCGGCAATACTAAGTCCCCCCTCCTAAGAGCTCTAAAGATAAAACCCACGTGACTGTCTGGGTTATTGGATATTGTGGCGTACTCGGTTTCTAGTCCAAAAATTCGCTCCATAATTCTTCCTTCAGAATCAATGAGCAAAGGACTTCTTGCTAAATAGGTCATAATTACTTTAAGTTAATAGCTGATTATACTTAATTATTTGCTTTAATTATAGCTTAATGTTGTTGCACTAGTAGATTAAACTTTTCTTGAGGCATGCCATTGGCGCCAAATGATCCGGTGCAGAGGAATAATTTTAGGAATATCCCTAAGCCCGGGAATAAACGGCACCAGCAGCAGAATTACGGTCGCTACTCCGGTAAGATAAATTGCGATTAGATCGACGTTGGCCGAAGTGCTAAAGCCAGGGATTTGGTACCAAAGCGTATACAGCCAAAGCCACGGCTGGCCCGGATATGATCCTGCTTCGTTCATTACCCCCCATTGAGAGCCGATAAGATGTTCGCTTTTGGCAATTGAACTAAAGTAATTCCCGTCTTCAATAAACAGCAAAGGTTTTGTGTAATTGGTTCCGTAAAACTGCTGCTGGGATAACAAGTTGGCATCAATAGCTCCGCTTCTGGCCATCGTAAGTTCACTGCTCACCAGCAGCGGCACCGGGCCGTCATTAGCTTTTGGCACTAACGGCTGAGAGTTTTTGAAACTGACCTTAGTAACCGCACTTAGATAATTATTATCCCAGGTTTGTTTTGTTGCGTAGCTGGCTTGATTATACCTATAAAGAGCGTTGGATAAGGCCGGATTGCTTGATGATAGTACGGACAGCGGTTTAAGCACGAAGTCCTCTGCTGCGTTAATGGGAGTATGTACACCGGTAAGCATTTGCCAGCTTACCCCTACCTTCTGCACCATGGCTTTTGCGTGATTATACGGGGGGCCATAGGTGGCCGTTTCGCTGGTACCGGCAAGCTCGCTAGCCGTAGTAGCCATAAAGTCCGCCGGCGCGAGCTTAGACCAGGTCTGAACGGTGAGACTCGGTTGGTCCGGAGAGGAAAGCAGTGCTGCAAGCAGTAGTACCAACACTAGGACTATCGAAGTGGCAATCGTGCCCTCTTTTATGATGTCATACCTCCTGGTCGGACCGCGCCATTCAGCCGCTTCGGCGGCTTTAAGTGCCCTTCTGGCAGCCCGTCCCTTAGCTCTCTGAATGGGGTGGGATACACCCCTAACCCGAACCAGCAAGATATGAATTCCGACTAAGGAGAGCAGGATTATGGGCATTATTACAATGTGCCAGGTCAACATTTGCCCAAAGTTCATTAAATTAAAGAACGACCCCATCCCGGTAGAGTTAACCGCATCCTTGCCGTTAGTGGCAATCCATTGTGAATCGAAGTTTTGCTGTGAAAGATATCCGGTAAAGGCTTCGACTATTGAAGCTAAGAATGCCAGTACGCCGAACATCCAGGTCAGAGAACGCTTACCCCTCCATGCAGCCATCCAGAACTTGCCCCAAAGATGTATGACCATAAAGGCCATGAACAGCTCAACACCCCAAAGGTGCATACTGTTAAAGAAGTGTCCGACGCTGCTTTCATGCCACCAGTTAATACCTCCTATGGCTAAGACTATGCCAGAAACAATAACCACACCCAGCGCAGCAAGCGTAGCAACCCCAAAGACATAGATCCACGAGGCAACATATGCCGGTTGACGGTCCGGCAGAAGCTTGCTTGGCGGCAGAAACTTTAGAGCTTTAGTTCTGATGAAGGCTGTCCACATGCTCTTAGACTCGGAAGATAGCGGAGGTACAGCCTCGTGCTCTTCCGGGGGCAACTCTTTTTTGATCCTCGGAAAGGGCAGAGTAATTGCTAGACCGAAGATGACCAGCATAGTAGCAATCAGAATCAAATTCGCTAAAGATACCGTAAAGATCGACCAGTGGACGAAATGCTGTGACTTGTTTAAGTTAACTATTGCTGCGCTAATATTTAAAAACATAAAATGCATAAACTATTATGGCTAGTCGATTTAGTTAAAGCTAAGCATAAGGGCATAGCTTAAGTCAATGAATGCGCTCACAAAGCTCAAAGCTTAAGGTCCGTAAGAATGCTTGCCGGCATAGACAAAGCTTTGTCGGTTTTAGTCAGCTGTGAATTAGGACTAGTACTTTTAATGGTGGTTTAGTCGATATATTGCCCCAGACCCAGGCTGTCCAGGATAGCGCTCTCTGGGCTGGCTAGATGCTGCGGTTTGCGGAGTGTCTGGCTGATGCTCGATTTGAGACGAAGCCGCTGCAGCTACCGGTTCCAGCTTAGTAGACTCTGAAAAAGTTGAGGGTAATGAGTCGCTCACTAAACCCGGACCGACTTGGTTCTGAGTGTCCGGCGTACGCTAGATTCACCTGTTTGGCTTGCCGCTGATCCTTGCGTGTTTCCTTCGGCCTGCCGTGAAGGCCCTTCACCAGATGAAGCTTGCTCCTGATTTAATAGCCGATTAAGTTCTTGAGAAAAGTTAGGTGTGTTCGGCTGGATTACCTTGGGTTTGCGAGGGCTATCAGAGCGATCAAGAGGATGCATAATTTTATAGGGTTTTTATTTATTGACGATTATGCTTATCTTTTTATTATTTCGCATTCTCTGGAAAAAGCATAACTTACGGGCCTGAACGCTTTAATTTGAGGTTTGCCATATAACACTAAAACTAGCACCGTCGCTACCAATAACACTAGGAGCTGCCTCCGTCTTATTTGAGCTATCTACCATAGCTACGCTGTAGGAATTGGCGGCCTTAATTGTCTCGCTGGTACCGTTTACGAGAGCTGAACCGGCGCTAAAAGATACAGTTCCGAAGTTATCCAGAGGATAAAGCTGCCCGCCGGTGCCGCTCGGGTCTTCTTCTATCCATTCAGCCGATGACAAAGTCGAGGTATAGGCAACCGTAATGCTGAACGACTGGCTGTCTGTCGTATCGTTAATAGTTATCTTCCACTGACCGCTAGTCACTTGACTTAGCGACGCGTTTACTGAGTCTCCCGAGTTTACTAAAAAGTTTTTAATTGTTATTGCCGAGTTTGGCAGCATTTCATAAAAAGCCTCAGTGGACACCTGACCGGATGCGGAAACCGTATCGGCAGTCCCTACTTGGATTAAGTCGTTTGAAGTAATGCCGCCGATGCCTATCCATGTAGCATCGGCCGACAATGAGGTACCATTTCCTGTGGGAGTAGGAACCACCCAAGAAGATGAGACGGCGCTGTAACTGTCTTTACTGTTAACCGCAAAGTACCCTGCCCAGTTGCTAGATGTATAATTCGGCGTAGCTAGAGTAGGACTGGAACTGGTAGTTGTCGAAGATCCTCCTGATGATCCGCTGCCACCGCTAGAGCCTGACGTTCCGCTAGTTGAACTTGTGGTAGTAGAAGACGAGGTTGGAGATAGAGTGGGTACACTACTGCCGGTAGCGGGAGATACCGTAACGGTAGTTGGCGTAGCAACAGGCTTGCTTGGGGCTACGGCCACAGACGGTTGAGGAGCCGGCTGCGACTTCGCCTGTACCGGCGGGCTGGATTTCTTAGGTATATTCTTGGGTTTTTGCGGATTGATCTGGTTTATCTTTTCTTGGGTGTTATTGGCGCTTGAAGGCAGGATAGTAACTTTAATCAGCGGCGGGACGAACAAGGTGGTCATTAAAGCAGCAAAGGCAGCAACGCCAAAAAACGGTATTACCCGCCGGTGTGCAAAATGGGCCAGTAACCTAACCAGCCGCCTTAACAGTTTTGACATGTAGTTTTTGTTTTAGTAGAACCTGCTTGATTATATCACGATACGTTGTCATATATATGCATATAAGGTAGTCGGAAGCTATAACTAATGAGTACAGGGGCATATAGCGAAAAACGGCTTATATTAAGGATATTTATAAGTTGGTTTGCTATACTGGGCTTGATGAATCCCGGAGAAAGATTACCAAGCATAGATCCAGAGCTACTAAGACACATGGATATCGACGAGCTTGCATTGGGCTTTGCAGAGTCTCGCGGCAAAGATAGGCTTATGGGTTCTGAGATAATGAGGCGTACAGTAGAAAAATGCGAAATCAACCCTGAGATTTTAAAAAAGCCCTTAAAGAGCAGGGATGGCCGCACTATACTTAACGAAGACGGGCTTCCCGCCCTGGTAGAAGATTATTTAACATGTAAAACCGGTGCTCCTCCAGGTGCTGCACTATTTGAAATATTAGATTTCTTAAGATCTGACGCCAAAGACCCAAGCTTTGTTCCTAGAAGGGATGCAATAAAAGCAGCATTTAATAAATACACATAAAAAAATCTTGGTGGAGAGGGTGAATGCAGGCAAATTTTGAGTTAGGGCAAGCACAAGACGATAGCGACCTGTGGGCTGAAATTCAAGAACGCCACAGTAATATAGACTACTCAAATATAAGCCCCGAACAGTTATTTGAGCGTTGCGCTTATTTGGCGGCACTCCTTAAGGCAAACCCAGAATATGCTCAAGCAAGAGTACACGAATATAAAGATAATCCGGACAAAATAAAGGAAGACTATCCTGAACTGTTTAGCTCGAGTGATAGAGAAAAAGACTCTGATGAGCGCTGGGACAACCTAGCAGATAGATTAAGGAATAGGCTTAAAGACAGAGACGCAGAGACTACAAATAATAAACAAGGGGAACATTCCAGCTCAGTAAATTCAAATACTCAACCGATAAGAGAAAAGCCGGCATTGGTTGAGGCTGTAATTAGCCGTTTAGCTCAGACCGAAGAGGCTCCTTTTCATAAAACGCCTAAGGAAATAATAAGCGACACAGAAGCAGACGCAAGCGATGAGAGAAAAAGGCCGATGCTTACGAGTATTGAAGACTATGTTTTGCGCGCTGACGAAAAGATAGATCAGGCTGTTCATATAGAGCCGGAGCCAAAAACAACATCAGATAAGGAGGCCGGGAAGGTTCAGCCAGTAAGGCGGGCTCAAAAGAACTCCAAAGAGACTACTAAACCGATAAAATTAAAGTCTGCTTCTAACAAGAAACAACAAGTTAAAAACACGGCGCACAATGCGGCTAGCCGGAAGCTAGATAAACCGCCGGAAAAGAAAGCAGCAAAGAAAGAACGTGGCTACCAAAAAACCGTAGAGGTAGAAAGCTTAGGAGGAGATAAAGCAAAAACTAAAGAGACAGAGACGGTTTTAGGGGAAAGTCCGGCTGAGGCTCTTTTGGCGGAGGAAGCAGCGCCTACTGAAGCCTATACAGCACAAGAAGATAGCAGACCTAACGCAAATCAGCTATTTACGGGCATGGATTATCTTGATCAAGAGTTATTGGGCTTAGACTATCAAGAAGCTGAGGCCGTTGAAGAATTAGGCAGTTTAGATGGTTTGAATGAAACATATGACGGCACAATTGAAGCAGAACTACCCTTTAGTCTAGAAGTGGCGGACGAAGCCGGAGTCTTAGCTTTAATTCCGGATAGTGTGGTGTGGCTGCACGCCCAACCTGAAGAACAGACACAGCTCAGCTATGAGGCAGATGTAATCGAACTATACGAAACTTTTTTGACAATTATCTCAGAGGATAGTGAGGTTAGTAAGCCGGCTGAAGAACTAATCTTAACAAGTGAAGAGAGCTACGATCTAGAAGACGATGGCTTTAGCCGGGCGCTGTTGAAACACGAGGCAAACACTCCCATATTTGATACTTTTATAAAACAGCAACAGGAAGTTATGGATGAGGGCCTATCTTTAGGGGAAGTATTGCAACAGGCGGATAAACAAGGGCTAGAACAAACTTTTGCCCAACTAGCAGAAGTCTTAGAAAATAACTTGCCGACGGCTGATGATCAGGAAGAATACCTGGAACTAACAAATGTCTTGAGCGCTATTCAAGAAGAGCTTTCTGTTTGCATGGTTTCTAATGAAGAGACGGGTGAAGTTGCGCTCAAAGTAACTCCAGAGTTAATTCAGCAATTAGTGGCTCTAGTGAAGTTCTTAGGCTATGAACACCCTAAGGAAGTTATAACTAGCTTAATTGAACTTTACGGCATGGCTTTCTTAATCGAGGCCCTCCAGTATCTCTGCGACCTAAACAATCCAATCAACCAGATTGAGTTCTTTAGGGGGCAGACTGCTATTAGCGCTAGTAATAACACCGGGAGTAATTTGCATCTTCGTATCGGCAAAGTACTGCTGAGACTCATAGTTAAACCGAACCTTAACCCAGCTCTATCGATCGTTGCCTGAACTTTAACGCTTGACCCATCAGTTTTTTCTCAAGATATACGCTACTATAAGACTTAGCCTATGCCTGGATTATTGATATTAGCAAACGAAGAAGTAATGACTTGGCTGCTGTGATTAAAGATAAAATCGGACAACAAGCACCCCAAGAAAAATGGCAGCGGATACTTGAGATAGTCTGGGGCTTACTGCCCTTTATTTTTCTGAGTCTTATTGTCGTATTAAGCTTTCTTAGCATAGACACGGCAGTAACGCTGCTGCTAGTTTTTACCATAGCCTGGTTTATAAGAATGCTGGGTTACGCATACCGTTTGCTCGGCAGTTTTACTAATTACAAATTTGCCTGCATGATTAACTGGCGCGAGAAACTAGACAGTCTCAATTCAGGAAAGATACAGGTTCAGCATCCGGATATTCCTATAAAGCAAAGATTAGCGGAAAGCTGGTATAAAAGGCAGCTTAACAAGGCTTTGGGTGATAATGCTATTGACCCCTCAAAGCTTTACCAGGCCGTTATTCTAGCCGTCTATAACGAGCCGAAAGAGGTCATTGAGTCTTCAATTAAATCGGTCATAGCCAGTAATTATGACCCAAGCAAACTTATGCTCATTATTGCTTATGAAGAGAGGGGAGGGACAGAGACCGAGCGGATAATAAGAACGCTAGCAAATAGATACGACGGCAAGCTGGGGCTTGTTAGGTCGGTTAAACACCCGAGCAATCTGCCGGGAGAAGTTAAGGCTAAAGCGGGTAACATTACCTATGCTGCAAAGTGGCTTAAAGGATACTGCAGCGACAAACAGATAGCCCCCGAAAACGTAGTAGTGACCGTGCTTGATTCGGATAATAAGCCTCACCCGAATTATCTCGCAGAACTATCATGGAGCTATGCCCTAGCAGAAAATCGGACTCATCGTTCATTTCAGCCCTTACCGCTGTTTACGAATAATATTTGGAGCGCCAGCCCGCCCATTCGAGTTATAGCAGCGGATACCAGCTTTTGGTTCATGATGGATATGCTCAGGCCCCGTCGGTTAAGGCTGTTCTCGGCATATGCGCAAAGCCTTAAGACACTTGAAGATGTTGACTATTGGAACGTTAGGTCAATCGTCGAAGACGGGCATCAATTCTGGCGCAGTTACTTTGCCTATCACGGAGATCATAAAGTAATACCCATCTGGCTGCCGGTTTGCCAGGATGCGGTCGCAGGTGACGGCCTATTGGATACTCTAAAGTCTCAATTTAAGCAGTTGTTACGCTGGGCACAGGGTACGTCGGACACGCCGTACATGTTACGCGGCGTACTTAAAGATAAACAAATTAGCCTGGCTAGTAAGCTTGTGCATGCTTACAGGCAGGTAGATGATTACATGGCTTGGGCAACAACACCGCTCGCACTGGGAGTAGGTGCTTGGCTGCCCTGGCTACTCAGAAATCACGTTGGCGGATCTAGCGACTTAGCTTTTAAGTTGTTTCATGTAGTAATCATTATGCAAGTTCTGGCTTTCGTCGACCTGCTTGTTGCCGTTAGCGTATCTATAGGTTTGTTGCCAAAAAGGCCGGAAAAGTATACCCTTAAACGTTCGCTGGCTATGATCTTACAATGGGCGCTAGAGCCGTTTATATTAATATTTTTTGTCAGCGGCCCTTCTCTCATCGCCCATATTAGACTTATACTGGGTAAACAATTAAAGGAATTTAATGCCACAACCAAAATCCACTCAAGTTAATAAGCCCTTCCTTGCCGATTTTTTATGGGGAGCTGCTACGGCCGCACAACAGGTAGAGGGTGGCCTAGATAATGACTGGTCTGCATGGGAAACTAGTGTATCTAAAGAGTTAGCGAGTGGAGCAAAAGCTCGTCTGAAAGGAGTAGTGCCAGATTGGGACGCAATTAAAGAAGAGGCAGAGGATACCAATAATTATGTATCCAGAAAATCTGCAGACCACTATAATCGCTATGAAGAAGATTTTGATTTGCTGAAGTCTATAGGATGCAACTCTTATAGATTCTCAATCGAGTGGTCACGAATCGAGCCAAAAAGAGGCGAATACGATTCTAAGGCTCTAGATCATTATGAAGCAATGGTTGATGCTCTTATTGAGCGCAGTATTAAGCCCATGATTACATTGCACCACTTTACTAATCCGACTTGGCTAGAAGAATATGGCGGATGGCATGGCGAAAATATAGTAGATATTTTTACAAACTTCAGTGAAGTCGTTGCTAGGCGACTGGCAAACAAAGTCGACTACTGGTGCACCATTAACGAGCCTGGTAGCTATCTTCTACAACGCTATTTAGGCGGTGGCGCCTGGCCGGAATGGCCTAAGATCGAAATGAACCCGGTACGCGGTTATAGCTATATAAAAAACGTAGTTAAAACGCACAAAGAATCCCGCCGTGTTATTAAAAATACTAATCCCGGAGCAAAAGTAGGCATCGCACACGGACTTATTGACTTCCAATTAGGGCGCCTAGACCCTGTGAGTTGGCTATTTAAAAAACAGCTGGAGTTTATACCAGATAAATACATACTCAACAGAGTTAAGCATGACATGGACTTCATTGGCGTTAACTACTATATGCGCATGCTTGTGAAGGCTTCATTTTCTCATCCCGCAAATTGGGCACTAAAAAATACCGGACAAGATATATTAAATGATATGGGTTGGGGTATTTATCCTGACGGCATATACAATGTAACCCAAAAGTTAAACCGCTATAATCTGCCTTTAATAGTTACCGAGAATGGTATACCGGATGCACTAGATACCAAAAGAGCAAAATTTATTTCTGACCATATAGAGGCTCTTTTCCGATCGCATAAGGACGGAGCGGATATACGCGGTTACTTTTATTGGTCTCTTCTAGATAATTACGAGTGGAGTGAAGGCTTTTGGCCTAAGTTCGGCTTAGCCTCAGTCGACCGAAGGACCATGGAGCGAACACTGAAACCCAGTGCACAAGAATATTCAAAGCTGATTAAGGAATACTCTTAGGGGTCTTTACTTCTGGCTTTAGTCCAAGGCTTCAAGTACTTTTTGTAAGTTATGCGGCCCGCAATCAAAAGGATAAAAGCAATGGTAAAGTAAAGCTCAAAATGCAAGAACGTGGATATATGCTCGCCCCCGTAGTAGCCGATCAATGACCAGAATGCTACCCAAACTAAAGCCCCGATAACATTAAACAGGATAAATTTGGCCCACTTCATTTCGCTTATCCCGGCAATGATTCCGTTTAACTGGCGTAACCCGTCAATAAATCTGGCAACGGCCACAATTTTTCCGCCGTGACGGTTAAAGTAGTGTTCGGCCTTATCTAAATGTTCCTGCTTGAGACGAACATAACGGCCATACTTCAATACCAAAGGCCTGCCTCCGTAATTACCTATGGCGAAACCAACATTATCCCCTAGCACTGCTGCTGCAAACCCGACTAGGATAACTAAAATAATATTTAGTTGTCCTAGGCCCGCATAGAAAGCTGAAGCTATAAGCACCGTCTCCCCGGGTACTAATACGCCGAAGTCTTCCAAAAATAGCAGGCCCGCTAGCGCTAAATAGCCGTACTGGTCGACAACCGGAGCAATCGACTGAATATAACCTGGCACATTAGCTGCAAAATGAATAATCATTTGTTCCTCTTTATTGCGGAATTATGCCTTGTTTGATGAAGCTACTCATCAGCGGTGCGTTTTGATCGTTAGCTGTCAGCGTCGGTAATCCAAAATAGTATTCAATGGTGTGCAGCAGAGAGTAGTGATTAAAACTGGCGCCTGATTGGTAATGGGTTTGAGCTGCAGAACCGGCGACAATTGTGGCCACGTTATTGTTAGACAGATCACCCTCGTCCCAGGTTATAAACAGCAGCGATGGAGAAGAAGTAAATGCCGCTGAATTTAAGATGGCAGGTATATTACTCTTAAGCCAAGCATCCCCTGCAGCGATACCGCAGTTATGCATATCGTTGCACAGATTGGGTGTAATGAAGGCAAAGTTCGGAGTGGTTGAAGCGGAGCTAAGATCACTGCTAAGTACAGAGTAAGGAACAACATGCGCGGCACAACGAGCGGTGTTGTTTATAACATCACTGTAGTAAAGGAAAGGAACGTGCTTGGTTGCAAAGTCATTTCCGTAATTTAAGGTGTAACAGGCAGAGGGCATGCTCTCAGCGTACTGCTTCCAACTCAAGCCCTTTGCCTCTAAGCTGTCAGCCAGGTTTTTAACGCTTACAATACAGCCGGCGCTAGGAGGATTACAATCAGTAGTCGTACCATCGATTGAACCGCTCGTGAGAGCCAGATAATTAGGCAAGCTGGGGTGAGCTACTCCGGAATAGTTAGTAGCAAGAGAGTACTGATTCGCCAGAGAGTTAATGTAGGGAGCAGACGAGTTTCCAATAACACTGCCCTCAGTTTCGTTCTCCATTACTATAAGGAAAATATGCTTAATAGTGCTCGTGCTAGCTAGTTTATTTGAAGCGGCAGAGGAAGTCTTATTTGTACTGGGAGACGATCCAGATGCCAGTTGCCGGCTGGAAGCGTTCGCGTTCTTAGACGAGGGAGTGGATGTATGGTTAGCCTCGGCGTAGCTGATTACCGCAGCTACCGCAATTATTATTACTAAAATTACCGTTACCCCCCTAGAGTGGCGCGGGTGTTGTTTTAGAGGATTCGTTTCCATAAACCTAGACTTTCCTTATAAGCATAAAAACGCTTGGTCCGAAATTAGCACTTGCTAGGGGGCGCTGCATTGACCTCTCGAGAAAAAGCATGGATTTAAGTGGCAGGTGTTTCTTTAAAGCTCCGCTACGCAAGTTAGATACCGATAACTTATCCACCAATTCAAACCCCAGACTTTCAAGAGTAGACTTGATCGTAGCCGGGTTATGATTAACAAACGGAGTTTCGTCACCTTGACCGTTAGCTTTTTCGCCAATTGGAACTGGCTCTTTAGGCACGCCACTAAGCTTTTTTAAATACCTGAGCCGGTTTATAAAATGCGCCTCATTAGCAATTTCAATTAGGCCCATTCCTTTAGGCTTCAGCGAGCGGTATATTTCTGTGAATACCGGCTTGGGATCCGGTAAATGATGAGACACTCTAATCATTACTAGCAAATCTAGGGAGTTGTCCTTCGCGGGAACGCTGTCTGCTTTTTCCTGAAGCTCATAATCTACATCCATTCCCTTTAGCTTTTCCTTAGCCATTTTCAGCTGTTTAGTTGAGGGGTCCACTAAGATGACCCGGTCTGAATATTCAAGCAATTTAGGGGTTACCCGGCCGTACCCTCCGCCGTAATCCATCGTCAAATTAAAGTGGCGTCCTTTCAATAGTTTATCGATCGCAATCATCTCCGAGTTGTGTTCGTAATCACGCTCTTGCCAAAAATCCCGGTAATCATGTCCTTTGTCGTCATAGAAATTAACTTTTCTGTCGTTTGTTGCCATAAGTATATTTATCTATAAGCCCTTCCTTATTAGGGCGGATTCTGAATTATTAAAATTGACTTATACAGGCTTTTATTTAAGCGTAGCCGGAGAAGAAGTCAACTTTTATGTTAGCATGAGTTACCCCAAGACTGATTAAAGTAGCCTCAACATCCTCGGTCATACCGAGGGGACCAGAGATGTAAAACGTACGTTCATCTATATCAGGAACCAGTTTTTTAATTAACTCACCATTAACCCTCCCTCTGATAGCAAAGTCCAGTGATTCCTTCTTTTTGCCACTTAATACATAATAGGTTTTTATAGACAATCGGCTTCTGGCCTGAGCAAACAGGTCCTTATATGCGAGATGATCAACATCACTTGCAGAATAAATTAAGATAATATCCCGGCTTTCGCGTTTATCTATCAGGTACTTAATCATGCTCCTAAAGGGAGTTATGCCAATACCTCCGGCAATAAATACGAGTTTGCGCTTCTTGTCCCGGGGCATAACAAAATCTCCGGTTAAGTTTCCTGCAGCTATAGTGTCTCCGGCTTTTGAGTCAATCATGGCGTTCTTATAACTGCTGCCTTCTTTATAGAATCTTACGCCTAGTCTTAGATCGGATTCCGTAGGCGAAGAAGCCAGAGTAAAGAAACGTCTGGATCCCCGGCTGTCAGTTTTCTCATGCGGCAGGGTAAACTCCATATACTGCCCAGGTTGATAGTTAAACTTGTACTCAGGAGCGTAAACAAACTCGGCGCTATCCGTAGCGATTGCATACTTCCTGACCAGGACCGGAAACAGCTTAACTTTATTACTGATCAAGAACGCAAACAAATTGCCGATTATTAAAGCGGCTTCAGGGGTAGTATAGACATGCCCAATATGAAACTCTGGAGCCATAACAACGCCAACCAAGATAGCATAAAGCACGCGTTTTATCTTGGTATCCGGCTGAGTCAGCGGTTCGGTAAGCATTACAAACCCTAAGAAAAAGACTGCTGAGTTAAGTACCATGTTCTTTAAATTGCTGCCGATCCCTCCGCCGTAAGAATAAATCATCGTGGCCACTGTAGAGGCCAGCAAAAAGGCTATGAACATGTTTTCTCTGCGCAATTTACGCACCACTAACAGGCCGCCGATTAAAATAAACGGCAGCATAGCAGAGGTTGCTACCCACCAATCTGCCGACTGCTTGGGTCCAATGGCGGTTAAGAAGACAGCAATAGCTGCTGGATTAAAAATATGCTTGCCTCGGTAAGATAAAATGTATTTTGAGGCCATAGCCAGGCCTGATACGGCAATCAAGAATAGTAGACTATAACCCGTAGGTTTAGAGGGCACGATTAACGCCAGGATTAGTCCGGTTAAGATTGACGACTCGGGATTAACCGGCACAAAGAAAATTGCAGCTAATATTTTATTAATTACCCAGCAGGCGAATACCAATATGGCAGAAGTGATTACTATGTCCACAGCCGAATAGTGCATGATCCCGGAAGCACTAAGCACTACGGCCACCAGTAATAACCCGACTAGGTAGTAAAGCAGCAACCGATACATAGAGACCGTGTTAACCAGTTTATCGACCGGCTTAAGCAGAGCGTCTAGCATGCAGCCTCGATTCCCGGAGTAAACAGCGCCTGTCCTTGGTTGTCTATCTGGTAAACGTCAAAGCCAGGCAACGCACTAAGAAAGACCGCTCCGACCTTACCCATGGCATACGCAGCAGTAGCAAAACGGTCAGCTTCAAATATATTCGGTGCCATCACTGTCAGACTGGATACTTCATCTGGGCTAGAGTAGTTATCCAGCGGATTATATATATGATCTCCACGCAGATACTTGCCGCTGGTTGCAACGCCTACTCCGGTCGTTTTAATAACTTTTACGATTTTATTAATATCAAAAGGGCTACGGATGCCGATTGTCCACGGCTCATTTGTTTCGCTTAATCCCTCAGCCTGAATATCTCCCCCGGCTTCAATATAGAAGTTGTTATAGCCTGAGTCTTTAAGCAATTCTGCCGCATTGGCGATCGACCAGCCCTTAACTAACCCTGAAGGGTCTATATAGCCGCCACGGTTAATGTCGAAATAACCGCCGCTGGCTTGTTTCGTCTCTTCACATAGACGCATAACCAGCTTCATGTCTTCCGACCAACCATCGGGGTCTAATCCATTATTTACGGCGCTAAGTTCACTGTCAGATTTATAGGGACTGAACCGCGCATCGACTTCCCGAAAATAATCAAATACTTTCTTTAGTACTTTAGGATCGCGCAAACCAACTACTTCGATAGTAATCGGCATCCCCATAATTAAACGCGTCTGCTTCACTATGATTTACCGCCTACGCCTTACTTAATGCACTTTGCAATGACTGAATAAAACCGTATGAAGTGAAGGTTGCTCCGGAAATTGTTTGGACGTTAGAGCTTTGTGCCTGAATAGCTTCCTGCTTCAGATACGGCATCGCCTGAGAGTTTATATATACAGAGGTAGAATGCGTATTGGGATATTGCAGAAACTTTACGTCGCTTATCCGGCCACCGGAAATAGTAACCGATACCTGAACATTCCCATAATAAGCATTAACTACGCTACCCTTGTAGGTTCCGTCCTTATACTTACCGCTACTTGAGCTAGTGCCGCTTGAGGTTGAGCCGCTGCTAGAGCTAGCGCCTGAGGCGGTCTGTGTCTGAGCGCTGCTTTTGGTGGTCGCTGACGAGGGGCTAGTCGGGTTTGATGTAGACTGAGACGGCGCGCTGCTAAGCGAGGACGGCTTAGCAATAAGCGGTCGCTTGTGCCTAATTCCCAGACTATAAACGGCGTAAACACCCAAAATTACAAATCCAATAATTGTTTTTTTCACTAACGCTAGATTGTGGCAAACATCCCTGTATTTAAGCTGATAAACTTTCTTTCAGCATACAATCCGAACTAAATCATTAATAGCCTATGATAGTATTACTCTTATATGCCTGCAATTACAAAAGCGGTTATTGCTGCTGCCGGTTTCGGTACTCGCTTTCTTCCTCAGACCAAGGCAATGCCAAAGGAAATGCTGCCCCTTGTCGATAAACCTATCATCCAATACGTAGTAGAAGAGCTGGTGAGCGTCGGGGTGCAGGACATTGTGATTGTCACAGGACAAAACAAACGCAGTATTGAAGACCACTTTGACCGTCCAAGCGAAGACCTGGTTGCTAATTTAAAAAGCGGGGGGAAAGCTAAGCTTCCGCTTCTAAAAATGGTGGAAGATATTTCTAACCTGGCTAATTTTGTATATGTCCGCCAAAAAGGTCCTTACGGTAACGGTACGCCACTACTTAATGTTGAGCATCTGATCCGTGACGAGCCGTTTATTTTCACTTTCAGTGATGACTTTATTAAGGCTACCCCGCCCCGTTTCGGTCAAATGATAGACGTTTATGACCAATACAAGTGTCCGGTACTAAGTGTTATTAGGGCGGAAAATGAAAGCGATTATACAAAATACGGTTTTGCAGGAGGCCGCGAGCTGGCTCCGGGCATAATCGATGTTGACTCGATTATTGAAAAGCCCGGAAAAGATAAAGCTCCGAGCAATCTGGCTACGGTCAGCGGGTTCATTCTTACGCCGGATATTTTCGATTATCTAAGACAAGCTAAAGCCGGTTTAGGCCCTAATGCAGAGCTATACAGTAACGACGCCCTTAAACTGATGCTTAGAGAAGACAAGCAAATAATCGCTTGTGAAATAAAAAACGGCCGTTATTTTGATGCCGGCAACAAGCTAGACTACATTAAAGCCTTAATTGAAATCGCGCTTGAGCAGGACGACATAAAACAACCCCTGAAGCAGTTCATCAAGAGTCTTTAGTAGTGGCACCACAACCTTTAGGAATTAAATAACCAATAGTCATATATGTCGCTCCGATAACTCCGCTCAGCAGCAATAGCGAGCCGGCTATATATAGCGCTATGGTCAACCCGTGCCCGAAGGCCTTATAGGCCACACCTGTCACTTGATTTATTAGGGCAGCATGAGATGCGAGTTCGGCAATGGATATGTGTGCGGCTTGAGGTGTATGTCCGCCGTGGGTGACGGCATAGATGACAAATGACTGAAAATTTGTCGGAAGGTGCAGTGCCTGAAGCTTAGCTGTTAATCCCCCGTTCAACTGGGCATTAACAATTGACCCTAATACCGCGACGCCAAACACTCCTCCTAGTTCACGAAAGGTATTAACACTAGAAGCCGCCATGCCGGAACGTTTAGCCGATACTATACCAAGAACCGATGAGGTCATAACAACCAATAAAATACCGAAGCCGAAGCCGGTCAAAGCCAGGGTCCAAGACAAAGCGGCTGCCGTTACATTGGGGTGAATTACTTGCCTTAATATAAATATTCCGCCGCCGGATAAGAGTGAGCCGATTACAATCAGCGGAATCGTACGCTTCAATTTATAGATTCGGCCAGTCAGTATTGAGGAAACAACAATCGCTGCAGTCATGGAAATAAATGATACAGCTATAAGATAGCCGCTATAACCGGCAATAAACTGCAAATAAAGGGCTACAAAAAAGAATACTGCAAAAATACCGAAGTTGGCATTAAAGGCAATCGTGTTAGCAATTGAAAACTTAGGAATTTTAAATAAAGAGAGCTGTAGTACCGGATCGGATTGCTTGCGCTCATATAAGATAAACGCCAGCAACGAAATTACGGCAAGAACAAACAAGAATAATATTAACGGGCTAAGGTAGCTTTGGTTTTCGCCCAATATAACGGCTATCGCCGCTGTGCTTATAGATAAACCCCCCAGAGACAGCCCGATTAGATCCAACTTGCGCCCTTTCCGATCCGAGCTTTCCGGAAGAAATATCCAACCGGCAATTAGAGCCAAAACTCCAAAAATTACACTAAAAATGAAAACTCCCCGCCAAGATGAAAAGCCGACAATAACTCCCCCTATAATCGGGCCAAAAGCCAGAGCTATACCGCTTACCGCCGCCCAAATGCCTAGAGCTTTGGAACGCGATCGGGCTTTTGGATATATGTGACGGATCATAGACAGAGTCCCCGGTTCACTGGCGGCTGCCCCAAGCCCCATAATTATGCGCCCGGCAATCAGAGTATCTATTGAGTTTGCAGCAGCAGCAACAATTGATCCCGCTACAAATAATCCGACCCCTGAGAGCATAACTTTCTTTCGGCCCAGCAAGTCGCCCAAAGTTCCGCCGCTTAGCATAAACACGGCAAACGCCAGCATATAGGCGTCAAGGACCCATTGCAGGTCAACCACGCCCGCAGCAAGCGTAGATTGAACATTCGCCAGAACTACGCTAACAATCGTGTTGTCTAGAAAGGTCAAGAATAATACGACACAAAGAATTAGCAAAGAATAGTGCCCACCTAGCCTTTTGGCTAAACGTCCAGCCATAACTTAGTAAGTATTAGTTATCCTTTACTTAATGAATATTCTGGCATAGCGAAGGCGCTTGTCCGGCCATCGTTAATAGCTGACACATGGTAGTATCGCTGACTAGCCACTTTCCGTTAATTTTAACCGCCCCTCCGTTTTGATTTTTTAAGACCGGCTGCCCGTTTAGATTTACCGTGTAGTTAACTGTTGCCGCAGAAGGCCCGTTAAAGGTTACGCTATTAACTACAACGCTGGGCTTTTCGTTAGTCAATTGAGAAAATTCACCCTGCATTGCCTGGGCAAACTGACTGCCGTTTTGCAGTAAAGTCTGCCGCCGACTTATAACTGTATTCGCTGCAAAGAAAGTAATGTAGTTAGCCTTGATACTGACGGTTGCTGCTGCTTTATCTGCCGCAGTAAAGCTGGAGTTAGTGTTCTTGTTATTATTGTTAGGCACAAAGATAATTATTAACACCGCCGCAACTACTACTGCCGCTGCAGCTATAATACTTAGAATGGTTTTTTTAGACATAACCCTAAAGCTCCTTTCCTTGAAAACTAGCTTAAGTAACCTTTAAAAATACTATATACCCTACTAAAAGAGAAGTTAAGACAGAAAGTTGCTATAAGCTCACTACTTTAGGGGCGAGTAAATATGCATAAACCTCTATCCATGTCTGTCTACCCGCCGAGAATTAATCTGCCTGCTTTCTGAGCTCTCAAAAGGTAGATTCTGTAAGGTAAGCCTATATAAAAGTTTTCTTCGAATGAGCGTAGATGATAAGGATTGGCTTATATTTCTGCTGAGCCCTGCCGCCTGATGGACATATAGAGATCTGATATAGATGCTCAGAAAAATCTCTGTACTACACTATCCGGAATGTTTTTATATCTGAACTAACGCCGCCAACAGATGAAGCCATTCGGCTGAGTGCAAAAAACAACATGTCTGCATTACAATAAGGCTTAGCTATGCTTGTGATAACTTATTCGGCGGCAGTTTTAGCGGCTTTACTGAACGCTTCGTCTGCCGTAATTGAGCGCCTGGCTACCGCCAAGCCGGAAGCTAAACGTTTGTTCAGCCACCGTTTTGTATATGAAATGATAAAAAGCCGGCTGTTTATTTCCGGTTTCGTGTTGCAAATACTGGGCTTCGTGTTTCAGGCAATTGCTCTTAAAAACGGGCCGCTGATCATTGTAATGCCGCTGATGACCTCCGACCTTATATTCCTGCTGCTGCTAATTCACTGGAAACTGAAGATTCACATTAAACTGAGGGACCTTTTCTCGGTATTGCTTATTATCAGCGGGTTAGCGGGACTGTTTGCCGCCACTAACCCGGTAGGAGGCAGGCTGGTATATAATGCCACTCCTTGGATAATACTGGTATCTATAGTCACGCCAATGGTCATAGTTTTGGCGTTTATTATCCGTAAGCTAGAGTCGGCTAATTTACGCGCCTTGCTCGCAGGATTCGCAGCGGCCATATCCTACGCCATGAACGCGGTATTCTTAAAACTCAGCCTTAACCTGCTTAATAAGCACGGATGGTCAGTAATGCTGACACGGTGGCCGATCTACGCTTTAATTATTTCCGGCCTTATTTCTGTCTATCTGATGCTTAACGCCTACGGATCAGGACCATTGGCCATATCCCAGACAATCATGGAGGTATTTGAG
>JAJZNT010000011.1 GCA_021811685.1 bacterium | reverse complement strand
AGAGTAATTGCTCCTAGCGGGACAATTAACTTATGTCCCAAATCCAATCCTTACTTATTATTTTCTGTATGGCCGGCTGTAGGGCAAAGATAATCACAGCTGCCAGTATCAAATAAGGCACTATCAGACGGAATTGTTGAGAGGGGGTATATTCAAGCAATAAAGCTCCAACTATGCTACCTATCAGCGTCGGTATTAAGATGAGCAGGTATCGCTTAGGTATGCCTCTAAGAAATTTTCTGTAGCCATATGCTGACGTTAGCTGGCCTGGAAGCACCACGAGTTTAATCGTTGCGTTAGCTAAAATTGACGGCAGTCAAAACGCGATCATGCCCGGAAAACCGATAAGCATACCTCCTCCTGCAACCGAGTTAGGTACCCCTATAACTATACCGACGAGGAAAATCAAGATGTCTATCGGGTTTGTTTAAATAGTACTAACTCTTATCTTAAGCGTATAAGGCTTGCTTGCAATGAAAACGCTTTAAGTTCACGTGTTAATTAAAGGTAAGGGGCGCGCGTGGCCTAATAGAGACTTTTATGCTAAAATAACAGATAAGAAAAGTATTTTAAAAAGGATTTATTTAACCCATGAGCGGACACAGCAAGTGGTCTACTATCAAGCGGCAGAAGGGAGCTAAAGACGCTGCCCGCGGTGCTACTTTCACAAAGCTGGGAAATGCTATAGCTATTGCGGCAAGAAGCGGAACTGATCCTGAGACTAATTTTTCATTAAGATTAGCTATCGATAAAGCAAAAGCCGCTAATATGCCGACCGCCAATATTCAGAGAGCTATTGATAGACAGAAGGATAAAGACGCCGCCCAGCTTCAAGAACTTATTTATGAAGGTTATGGTCCTGGCGGAGTGGCCATTCTAGTAGAGTGTGCAACAGATAACGTAAACAGAACCTATTCAGACGTAAGAGTTGCCCTTACTAGGCACGGCGGTAGCTTAGCCGATAAGGGTAGTGTAGCTTTCCAGTTTGATAGGCGCGGAATGATCAGGGTGCAGGAAAAAGGTGATGCTGTTCTAGATGCGGTCATTAATTCGGGCGCAGACGACATGGTTGAAGAGGAAGACGGTAGTGTAATCTATACCGATCCTAAGCAGCTAAACCAAGTAAGAATTGCGCTTGAAGCCGATGGACTTAAGCTTGTTGATACAGAGTTGGTGTTTGTTCCTAAAAACACAGTGGAAATTGATGACACAGAAACTGCCGGCAAGATAATTAGGCTGATGGAGGCACTTGAGGATATAGACGAGGTTACCAATACCTTTGTAAACTTTGATATTTCTGAATCCATAATGGCTAGCTTGGTTTAAAAAGGCTAGAATTAAAATAATTAGTTATGACCAAGATTCTCGGCATAGACCCCGGTACCGGCATAGTAGGCTTCGGCCTTATAGAGTCGGGGGGCAACCGAGTTAATATACTTGATGCCGGAGTTATACGTACGCCGGCCGGACAAAAAGACGAACTTAGACTGCTAACAATCTATAACGAACTAGGTGAGCTCATTAGGGACCATAAACCTGAATGGATAAGTATAGAAAAGTTATTCTTTGCCAGAAACGTAACTACTGCCATGTCAGTATCTCAATCAAGAGGGGTAATCTTGTTAGCTGCAACTCAGGCTAAACTTAAAGTTGCCGAGTATTCACCGCTGCAAATTAAGATGGCGATTACCGGATACGGAAGGGCAGACAAGAAACAAATCCAGGAAATGGTAAGAGTACTTCTTAGTCTAAAGGAAATTCCCAAACCTGATGATGCTGCTGATGCTTTAGCCGCCGCACTTACACATTCCCAGATATTAGCTTCTAATATGACATAATATAGGTCATGATTGCTTCAATCGAAGGCAAAGTAGAAGAGAAGGGGATAGACAGAGTAGTTATTAATGTGTCCGGGATAGGATATGAAGTTTTTGTAAGTTTGGCCACTCTAGGAAGCATCGAAGAGGGAAGGACAGCGAAACTATTCATCCACGAGCAGATAAAAGAAGACGCCCATGATCTTTATGGCTTTGATTCTAATTGGGGTAAGCAATTATTCGACAAACTACTTTCTGTAAAAAATGTTGGGCCTAAAGTTGCTTTAGCGGTGATGAATTTGGGATCAAGCGAAAAAATCAAACAGGCAATTGCTGGAGGCGATACTAAACTGCTGCAAAGCGCCAAGGGAGTTGGGCGTAGAGCTGCTGAGCAAATAATTGTAGAACTTAGGGATAAAGTCGGTCTTGTGTCTTCAGAAGGCGCAGAGGCGGTTGTCAGCAGAAGTGGTGATAGTGAGACCGATGAGGCCGTAGAAGCGTTGATGAGTCTTGGCTTTAGTATTTACGACGCCAAGAGTGCTCTAGCCAGTGTAGATACTGCACTTCCTACTCAGGAAAGAATAAAGCTGGCACTCAAAAGGCGGAGCTAATCTTGATACAATGGCTTTAAATCTATGATCGATCGGATTATTAATGCTTCTGCAGATAAAGCGGACAACGAAGATCCTCAAGAAGAGATCTCGCTGCGCCCTAAAGACTTTTCTAGCTATATCGGTCAGGATCGCTTAAAGGAGAACCTAAGGCTGGCTATTGCTGCCGCCAGGAAACGGGACGAGCCGCTTGATCACATCTTGCTTTACGGACCTCCGGGTCTAGGAAAGACCACTATGGCTTCGGTTATTGCTAACGAGATGGGTGCACAAATTAGGATAACCAGCGGTCCGGCAGTTGAGCGTCCTGGAGATTTGGCAAGCTTGCTGACCAACCTTTCAGATAATGACATTCTTTTTATTGATGAGATTCATCGATTGCCCAGAACCGTAGAGGAAGTTCTATATACTGCTATGGAGGATTTTAAACTTGATATAATGCTCGGTAAGGGTCCTTCCGCCCGTAGCTTGCGTCTGGACTTGCCGCACTTTACGATTATCGGGGCGACTACCAGAACGGGCGCTATTGCTGCTCCGCTTCGTGACCGTTTTGGTATGGTACATCGTCTGGAATTTTATACCCCAGAGCAAATTGAAGCCATAATTAAGCGCGCAGCTAAGATCCTAAACATAACAATTCACCCTGCCGCTGCCACGGTATTAGCATCACGCTCGCGGCTTACCCCAAGAATTGCTAACAGGCTCTTAAAACGAGTTCGTGACTTCGCGGATATTAACGGGGACGGAATTATAGATAACGAGATTGCCCATAAATCCTTAAAGTTATTAGATATTGACGAGTTAGGTCTTGATCCTTCCGATCGGATGTTATTAGCTGCGATCATTGACAGTTATAACGGAGGGCCTGTAGGTGTAGAGACCCTAGCTGCAATAACCGCCGAGGAACGCTTAACGATTGAAGACATGATAGAGCCATATTTGCTACAGATAGGACTTTTAGAGCGGACTCCCAGGGGACGCAAAGTAACGGCTAAGACCTACTCGCACCTTGGTAAAACAAAAACCAAGATTGATTCTAATCAGTCGAAATTGATCTAAATTAAAACGGGCTTGAGCGGGATTGGTTAAACAAGGCCTGTACGCTAACTGAGTTGTTTTTCATGCTTTCAAGCTTCTTTACCAGCACAGGATTAATCGGGGCGGTCGTTGTAGTTTTTTGGTATGAAGATACCTGAAATTGTGTAGGCTGAGCACTTGAGAAGTTATTGATTTGCAGCACGATATATCCGTAAACCGCCACGAAGAAAATAAGTAGAATAAGCCAGGCGTATTTCTTTTCCTTTAGGGCTACATCACGTAGCGACTGTATATTTAATTTTGTTTGGGGCTTTTGTGCTTCACTCATATCTTTAAGGCTTTACATATTCGTTAATTGTTAAACTAAAGGTCACATATCCATTAGGCAACGGCTGAATGTTAAGCCCAGTCACCAAACTTGTGCGCCGATTTTGCTCCAAGCTAGTTAAGAACGAATAAAAGCTACTATAACTTACGGCGTTATTGCCCTGGCCGCCATCCACCTGAATCGGCAGAGTATATACCCCGGGAATTCCCTTAACCGGAGTAAGTTGGGACAAAGTGATTGCCGTTGGGCTGTTTCCTAGTGATGATGAGGGAAAAGTAATTGCAGATAAAGTAATGTTGTTTGCTTTGGCCAGGTTAACAATTTCTCTTACGGTTGCCGCCTGATCTTTATCCTGCGGCACTATCGACTCGGTTATTTGTTGAAGACTTGAATATTGCTTAATCTCCGCCTTAGCCTTAGCTAAATATGTTTGCTCCTCGGATAAGGCTTGGCCTTGAGCTTTTAAGCTTACTAGAGTGTTAGATTGTCCCTTAAGACGATCAACAATAATTTTGCTTGAAAAAAGTACACCTAGAACAAGCACAGCAATTAGAATCAATAATAAGCGGTTCAAAATACGACTATTAAGTTGTATTCCTTGGTTCATCAGCTTTTCACCTTCTGGTTAATAAATAAGAACTGGTTATTAGGCGCAAACTGGGCTCTTAACTGGACTCTACAGGGATAATTATTGGCTGTTCCCGAACTGTTATTGCAATTAATACTAATTATATCCGTCTTGGAGAAGATGCCGTTAGACGGAGCAGATAAGTTTACCTGTACCTGGGTAGCCGTAGTGTAATCCGTTGCCTCAGCCGATATATCTAACCCTGACCCGCTGGCGGTGTTGGCTATGTTTAGTGAAGTTAAATTAGCTCCCGAAGGCATTGCCGCAGCCATATGGGATAGTAGCTTAGAAAAAAGCACTTCTTGGGAGAGAACCTTAACCGCCAGGGAAAAATCATTAGATATTGATTGTACCTGATTCTCGACATTTGAAAGATGATTTGCTGTCAGGCTTTGCTTCAAGCTGTTTACGTTGTCCTGATTTCTTGTAGTTGACCTGTGAAGATTAATCCATCCGTAAGTGCCGACAGCGACCAATCCCACAATACCGATTATCAATACTAATACCCACTTCATTAAACTCGTGTTCAATTGGGCATAACGGTAAGCTTTTTTAGTTTCAGCTGGCAGTAAATTAATCATTTTTTAAATACCTCGCCCGGATTAACCATCGATAAACCGGCAGCCGTGGCATACATTTGTTTATCTGCCCGAGAGGGCAGCTTTAGGTTATTTATTTCAAGATACTGCCAGGGGTCACACGGACGTACGGCCAATCTTAACCTGTCCGTTAGCAGTTCATTTAGACCAGGTATGTTGCTGCCACCCCCTAAGGTGACTAACTGGGTTATAGGCCGGTCGTTTCCATAGCGTTCGCCGAAATAGCGAATCAGGCGCTTTATCTCTTTATTGATCTGGTTAAATACCGGCTCTAATCCTTCGCGTACTTCAGCCTGGCGTTTACTTACTCCAAGACCGTAGTGAGTCTTAATGATATGCGCTTCCTCAGGAGTTACATGCAATGTATCGGCAATGGTTTTAGTGAATATTTCTCCGCCTCCTTGAACCGTGCCTGTTGCCAGCATGTTATTCTTATCGATCACACTTATATCCGAAGATAAGGAACCGAAGTCAATAATTATGGTCGGTATATCACTTTGATAATCATTAGAAAACAACCTGCCCGCAGCGCTCATGGTCGTTTCTATAAATACCGGCTCCAGGCCCATGATTACTACTAGCTCGATGTATGAGTCGACAATGTTTTTAGGCACTGCAACAATTAAGAACTCACGGTTGTCATTGGTAGCGCGGATTTGTTGGTAGTCTAAATATAGTTGATCTATCGGTACGGGAATGTATTGTTCTGCCTCCATCCTGATGGCTTCATCCAGTTCCTTGCTTGATAGACTAGGTAAGCTGAGAGATCGGGTAAATGTCCTATAGGACGGTATTGTCATTGCCACCCGTTTAGTTGTAATGTCTCCAACAAGACCGGATGTAAAGAGTTTCTGTGCGGCCTGGGCAATAATCTCTGGCTTTACAACCACACCCTTATCTATTGCTGACTTGTCAAAACTACAGCTGCCGTAGCCTACTAACTTAGCCAATGTCTTAGCGCTGGTATGTGAAGTGTCCGATCTAGGGTCGGGCTCGGTTTGCATTACCTTTAAAGAACCGTTCCCTATATCCATCCCAAATAACGGTTTAGCTTTAAAAAAATATGGAAGTTTTTGTATGCTGCCCACAAGCATTAGTTTAATTACTTAGTAGTATAGATGATTTTGACTAAAAAATGCACCCTTTAGGGGAAATAGTTATTAATCTAATTGCGATTTGGTATAAATACCGCCTCTGTTCTCCAGGGTGGCGGTAAGCGTATACTTGTCGCAGTTTTGAGCATTTTTTTCGCAACTTGCCCCATTATTAGTAGGGTTATAGCCGAAGCAGCCGAGTTGGGATTTGGCTAGCAAGATAGGATTATTATTGACCGTACATGCTTTACCCTTGCTGGCCCAAAGAGGGTCTTTGATGTCGTTTATACTAAAGCCTTTAAAATTTAGTTGGTCCCAAGAGAAGTTATTTAAATCTGCCCGACTGGGATAGTACATGTTTTGCGAATAAAAGGTCTCTATAAAGACCTGGAGTTTACGTATTTGGGTTGTTCTCTGGTCGTTTCTGGAGCGGGCCTTAATACCGTCATAGGCAAAGCCCACAATTGCAACCAGGATTAATACCGTAACTAGTACTATCGATAATTCTATAAGACTAAGACCTTGCTGCGAGTTTAATTTATACATATAGGTAGCTTATCCTTTAGATATTATAGGTGAGTTAGTGTCCTTATTAGACTATTCTATCGCGGTTTAAATGACTATTCATACTACTTTTATTCTAGTGGGTTGGATAGTACGGTTCGTAGCTGGTAATTGTCCACGTTTGAGTTCCTGAGTCTAATTGAGTCCCGAAAATGACTGAGCCGTTCCCGTCTAAGTAAACGGTTTGCCCTAAGGCGGCTCCTAGATTTCCTGAACCGGATAGTACCACCTCGCTCCAATAGGCGTCAAAAATCATACCCGGCAGATTAACTCTTCCGTTAATTAGGATATTCTGCTCTGTCTGTGAATTATATAAGTCGGTACCGGTAAGATTCTGGCAATAGCTAGAGCCTGTTGCCGTTGTGCAGGAGTCGGCACTCTTGAAGGTAATAAACTGAATACCTATTCCCGAACTGTTTGCAAGCATCTGGGCTGAGCCATTAACATTGATTGTGCCGTCAACCAAAACCGTGGGAATTGAGGTTACACTACTAGCTACTGTTATTGTTACTGAACTACCAATTGATAAATTGCCCGTAATGTATATCGGCCCGCTTATAGTTATATTACAGTGTCCCGTTAGAGATACGTCTCCAGTAAACTCCGTATTCGCCGTCCAGGGCGTAGAGCATGCACTGCTACCGTCTTGAGTATTAGTAACTGCACTTATCTGTGTAGTCCTATTAGCGGCGTTATAGTAGCTGGTGGGTGAGTTATAAGCAATAGGGAGACCGCAGCTAGACGGGTTTAGGCCCTGGAAGCCTAAACTGGGGTTTCCTGTTTGAATATTATTATTGGGACCGGTGCTGGTTTGACCGTTGGCACAAACCGTGCCGTAAATTAACGGATTGTTAGAATTGAAGATTATGGGTTGGTAGTTGCTACTATCACACATAGAGGGATATGTGGAGTCAGCCGGAACAGGACAGGCGTAATTCGCCGCAGAGACTTTAACCGGCTGGTTATAAGTGCCGATTTGCGAGTTGCCGTTCATGGTAATCGTTCCGCCGACATATACGTTTGAGTTGGTAATATTAGCGTTTCCGCCGAGAATTAGACCGCCGGGACCGGAATATACCGACGGGCCGCTGCTCTTGGTTCCGACAACAACTACTTTGACCGCACGGGTAACGTAAGGCGTAGTATCCGTGGCATTACGGTACACCTCTCCGGTAGAGATGATGGTTTTTGATCCTCCGGTATTATCCGATATGGTGGTCGTGAATACGCCCATCCCCTGAACGGCATTATTGAAGAATGTCTGGGCCGGGTAGCCGGAACAGCTAGAGTTAAAGCCGCAGAAGGTATTATCTATGTTAAGTTGATTAACCGTCTGTTCGATGCCGGCTTCCGCAGTAAGCTGTGCGTTTTGGGTATATTCTTCCAGTCTTGCGTTCTGGTATTGAAGTGTTACTAGTTGAGATATAGCAATGCCTATACCCGTAAGAAAGATAATCATTACAATCGCAGAAACTAATAACCACCCTCTATCGTCAGAGTTTAACCTAAACCTCTTTAAACCTAATGCCATAAGCTTTTTCTTAAACATTTCTAAATACCATCCTGGTAGTATAGCTGGCACTTACCGGTTGTGGCCCGTAAGAACCGGACAAAGTTATGCTTAACTGGATTGAACGGGCTTGGTCGTAGATGGACGGACTTTGATTGGGTATGAGGTTATTATTAGCATCGTAATAAGATACCACCCAGCTGGTTACGTCTGTCGCTATAACTTTATCTTCCGGGCAGGAAGCCGTAGCGTCACTGGCTGGGCAGGTGGTTATTGCAGAATCCCCGGAGCTATTAGAGGCCAGAGTTCGTCTGTATAGGGTAGTTCCTGAAAGGAAATAAATCTCATTATCTTTTTGGGTTATATAATTTGTTGGAGAGTCAAGATATATAGGATTGCCACTACTGTCTGTAGCTACTTTAGCCAGAACCAATACCTGTTGGCTTGTCGTCCATCCGTATTGGTTGCCCCCGGGTCCATTTGGGTCTGGCCAGCGGTTGTTTAAGTCAACGCTTCCGGATAGCATAATGTCGTTATTTATGGTGTCAAGCGCAGTCTGGGCGCTATCCTGTAGATTAGCCTGAACTTGAGCAAGTCCGGCCGCACTCATCCAGTTAAAGATAAAAGCAGCCAGGGTTACTGACAATATGGCCATTACGATCATTACCACCAATAATTCAATCAGCGTAAAGCCCGTTTGATTATCTTTACCGAGCTTAAGCGACCTCATTGGGTTATTCCTATAATTCCCATATCCGAGCTTAAGGTAACGGTTTGCGTTGTACCATACTCTTTATAGCTAATGGTTACGTCAACTCTTTTAAGTCCTGGGGGGCAAATGGTTGAATTATTCGGAATGCACACATTAACTGTACCCGTGGCGTTAGACGGTAAACCTTTCGGCGGGGTAAATGTTAAGGTGCTTCCAGAGGCTAGTGAATCATAGCCGTCGTTTCTTAGTTCTTCTATCTCGGTTCGTGCGTCCCTAACCGCTAAGTCGTAATGTTGGGTTTTGGTCTGTGTAATTTGCATTACATAGTACATCCCGGAAAGGCCAGTTATTACGATTCCTAGAACAAGAATAGTTACCAGCAGTTCAATCAGCGTAAAGCCCTTGTCGTCCATAGTAGCTTTTATGTCTTGCCGCCACAGTATTTTTATCTTCATACCTTAGATAATTATAAAACCGCTTAAGCCTTAGCCCAAGCGGTTTTAGTAATCCTGGTTTAACTAACTAGTTAGTTACGTTAATTGTGCCGGTAGGTGCGACAGCTGGTCCCGCCGTCAGTGTAAATCCTGTGCAAGGGGTACCGGTGCCGGGGGTAATTGTACCGGTGGTATCAATCGTGTCACCAGTACATCCCGAAGGAGTTAATGAATAGCTGTATCCATTAGTAATGATCGTGCCGCTTGAGGAGGAGTCAACGAATGTTTGACAAAGCGACTTATTGTTGCCGCCATCTGTGCTGTCTAACCAGTTGTCTACATTAATGGTTACTTCAGCTGTGCTGCCGCAGGCTGATGTACCCGAAGCTGTTCCAGGAGCCGGATAATTATTATTGTTGGCGTAATACACGCCTAGCTTACTTCTTACTTGATCTAGAGTAGTTTGAGCATCGGCCTCGTGTGCTTTGTTAGTTACTCCGTTATATGCTACGAAAGCGATAGCTGCCAAGATGCCGATAATTATAATCACTATCAACAGCTCTATAAGGGTAAATCCCTTAGCGTTTAATTTTTTGTACATATTACTATTTGCCCACCTTTCTAATGGTTTTGTATTTTTATGAGCAGACTTTAGTTGCTTTCATCTGTGTCTAGTATTATTTCTTATGCTTAAGATAAAGTCAATAACTATTTGAAGAGCACTGCTTTAGAAGAATAGCTTAGGTAGCGCTAGTAGTAATCCGGAGGGGCTGGTTTCAGCTTGGGTAATAGGTCCGAATACGCTTACCGCAATCAGACCTACCATGCCTCCGAGCAAGATGATGGTAACCGGTTCGATAATTGAGGATATTGAAGCAATAGCAGTATCCACCTCTTCTTCGTAGAACTCAGCAACCTTTAAGATTACCAAATCGGTTTTACCGGTTTCTTCGCCGACGGCTAGCATCTGAACTACAATCGGTGGAAAGTGCGGCTTTTTTTCCAGCTCTTTTGAAAAACTGCTGCCGGATTGTACGGCCCTAGAACAATCTAAAAGTTCTTTTTCGATTACGGCGTTACCAATGGCTCCGGCTGTGGTTTCTATGGAGTCGACAATAGACACCCCGGCCCCCATTAGTGAGGCAAAAATGCGGGCAAAACGGGCAACGGCGCTCTTAATAAGAATGTCCTTGATGGCCGGGACTTTGAGCAGAAACGAGTGCCATTTATAACGTCCTTTACCGGCTTTAGTTAAGTGGCGGAACAGGACTATAAGCAGTGGCAAAATAACTACTATGGAGATAATAAACATCGGTTGTTTCATGATGTGGCTGATTGAAAGCAGGATCCTGGTATAAATAGGCAATTTGGCCTTGCCGTTACTTAGCTGGGTTAAAATTGATCCGATTTTTGGAACTATAAAGGTCATTAAGACGAAAAAGGCAATCATAGTTACCGTAAATATAACGCTTGGATAAATCATGGCTCCTCGGATTTTGCCTTTGATTGCGGAATCCTTTTCTTGCTGGAAGGCTAGTCTTTCGAGCACCTTGTCTAAAATACCCCCTTCTTCACCAGCTCTTACCATGTTTACATAAATATTAGAGAAGGCGTCAGGATGTTTGGCTAGAGCATCACTTAAGCTGCTTCCGGCTTGAATGTCTGACAGGACTCCTTCAAGTACCTTTTTCAGCTTGGGTGATGATGTCTGATCCCTAAGCAGCGAAAGAGATCGTAATATTGGCACTCCGGCGTCTACCATCGTAGACAATTGCCGGGTAAAGATAACCAGGTCCTTGGACTTAATCCTATTACCCCCGGGAAGGGATATCTCCATGTTCAAACCGCGCTTCTTGGCTTCTTCAATGACTATCGGTTGCAATTGCTTAGCTCGCAATGTAGCAATGGCGTTTTCTTTATTCCGGGCACTAATCGTGCCTTTTTCAAGCTGGCCGTTAATCTGGCGGGCGGTAAATGAATAATCTGGCATTTGCTTCCTAGCTTGTTGAAGTTACACGCATCACTTCTTCTATTGATGTCTGTCCGCGCAAGGCTTTAACAAAACCGTCAAGCCGCATACTTAGCATACCTTTATTTATAGCCATTGATTCTACTTCTTCACTGGGGGTGTTATTGATAATAGCTTTTTGTATCTCCTGTGTCGTTTCAAGTACTTCGTAAATTCCGATTCGCCCTTTATAGCCGCTATGATTACAAGTGTCACACCCATCCTCGTGCGCCTTAAATAGGCGGTTAATTCCCCGCGCCGTACTGCTTAAATCTTTAACTTCTCCCTTGTCTGCTGTGGCGCCACCGATTCCGTCTTTCTGGGCCTCTTCTTCTAATTCATGAATCCGCACAAAGGCTTTTTCTCCCACAAGACCGAAAGAAGCTTTAATGCGATCAAGCGTACCGCTATCCGGCTCGAATGTTTCACGACAATCAGGGCATAAGCGCCTGACTAGGCGTTGGGCTACAACTGCTCTTACGGTACTAGCAATTAGGAAAGGCTCGGTCCCCATATCCAGCAGGCGTGGCAGGCTGGTTGCGGCATCTGAGGTGTGAAGCGTAGAGAATACTAAGTGCCCGGTTAGTGCCGCCTGAATAGCCAGGTCTGCCGTTTCGCTGTCACGGATCTCCCCCACCATAATTATGTTAGGATCCTGTCTGAGCAGAGAGCGCAAGCCGTTGGCAAAAGTCATTCCAGCGATCGGGTTAACCTGTACCTGATTAATTCCCGGAATCCGGTATTCTACAGGATCTTCAACAGTAGAAATGTTTACCGAGGGAGTATTAAGCATAGATAGAACACTAAATAGGGTGGTGGACTTTCCCGAGCCTGTAGGACCGGTAACCAGGATCATGCCGTTAGGTTGGACTATGGCCTGGTTTAGAACCTTGAGTGCTCCTCCCCAGAATCCCAGCTCCTCAAAACTCGAGGCTTTACTCGACTCGTTGAGAATTCTCATTACTACTTTCTCGCCGTCGACAATAGGCAGTGTAGATACGCGTAAAGCAAAAACCTGACCCCCGGCCTCTATCTTAAAGCGTCCGTCCTGAGGTGCTCTGTGCTCATCAATCTTGAGGTTGGCTAATATCTTAATCCGGCTAACCAGGGCGTTTAGAACCCTTCTTGGTAGCTTGTTGGCTTCTCTAAGCAACCCATCAATTCGGTAGCGAACAATAACAAACTTTTCCCTTGGTTCAATATGAATATCGCTGGCTCCGACTTTAATGCCGTACTCAATAATTAAATTCACAGTTTGAGCAATCGGCGAGTCTTCCTTAAGGTCATTTTCGTCAACTTCCTCATCTTCTTGATCGCTATCTGAAGCTTCTTCGCTGTAGATGACTTTATTTAACTCCCCGGATATATTGCCCCGATACGTGTCTAATACGGCTACTATTTGGCTTTCCGGCGCAATGTATACCCTAATATTGTTTCCCAGCTGCTTTTGCAGGAAGTTCAGGGCTTGAATATCGTCCGGGTCGGCCATGGCTACGTACCTGACCCCGTCTTCGTCAACATCAAAAACCACCGCATTATACTGGCGGGCAATTCTCTCCGGTAGCTCCTTTAGTAGTTCGCGTTTTATGTCCTTGGGGTTTAGCTCTACAAAGGGAACATCGGCCTGATCTGCATAAAGTTTGGTGAGATCTCTTTCATTTAGTATGTTGCCTGCAATGACCAGGTCTTGCAGGGGACGCTTTTCGGTCTTCTGCTGCTCTTCCAACATGGCCAGTTGGTCGGCGTCAACTTTACCGCTTTTGGCTAGAAAGTCTTCCAGTGCTTTATCCGCTATACGCATGTTTGTGTATTACTTTAGTTGGCCCACTTTACCTTTAGCGTTTAGTATACCAATCCGGAGCTAAAAAAGCTAAGGACATAACCAGAGAATGAAATTATTCTTAAGAAAATCATAATTAAGCATTTTGGTTAAACATAGTCTAGGGCTATAGTATTAGCTAAGTTAGAGTATAGTTCTGAAGTATCAGGGTAAGGAGGTTTTCTTGTTATGATTAAAGCCGCTAAAAAAACCAAGCTAGAAGTTCAGAAACAAGCAGGCGAGGAAGGCAAAACCAAGGCTCTTGGAGTTGCTCTGGAGCAAATCGAAAAACAATTCGGTAAGGGAGCAATCATGAAACTCGGGGAGAACCATGCTGCAGGTAATGTTGAGTTTACCTCTACTGGTTGCTTGTCCTTAGATCTGGCTTTAGGCGGCGGTCTTCCTAGGGGAAGAGTAGTGGAAGTTTATGGACCGGAGTCCTCGGGCAAGACCACTTTGACCCTGCACGCAATTGCCGAAGTCCAAAAACGCGGGGGAACGGCTGCGTTTATTGATGCCGAACATGCCCTGGACCCTGCTTATGCAAAGCGCATAGGCGTAGATGTGGCCAACCTGTTGTTAAGCCAACCGGATAACGGTGAACAGGCCTTAGAGATTACCGAAACACTGGTGCGCTCAAATGCTGTTGATTTGATTGTGGTTGATTCGGTAGCAGCCTTAGTGCCCAGAGCCGAGATTGAGGGCGACATGGGGGAAAGTCTTCCCGGGCTTCAGGCTAGACTAATGAGTCAGGCCTTGCGTAAACTAACTGGAGTTATTTCCCGTTCTAAAGCTACGGTTATCTTCATAAACCAGATTCGCATGAAAATTGGGGTTATGTTCGGCAACCCGGAAACAACAACCGGCGGGAATGCGCTTAAGTTCTATTCGAGTGTGCGGATGGATATTCGCAGGATTGGCCAGATTAAGCAAGGAGATGAAGTAATCGGTAACCGAACGCGGGTAAAGGTAGTTAAGAACAAAATTGCTCCGCCGTTTAAAGAAGCAGAATTCGACATTATGTATAACGAAGGCATTTCCCGCTCCGGAGACGTTATTGATTTAGCTGCCGAACGCGGTATTGTAGAGAAAACAGGCGCCTGGTATTCCTATAACGGAGAGAAAATAGCCCAAGGCCGAGAAGCAGCCAAGACCTATCTTAAAGACAATCCGAAAGTTTTAGATACGATCGTTAAGTCAATCATTACTTCCAATCAATCAGCTTGATAAAAAAGTAATGAAAATCACCGCCATAGAGGGTCCGCTGAACAAGGGCTCTCTATACCGCGTATATGTAGACTCTAAACCTGCGGGATATTTGAGTGCCGAAGACGTTCTGAACCTGCATCTATCCGTTCACCAAGAGCTTAACAGGCAAGCCTATTCCAGGTTAACGTGTCAGGTTAGGTTTACTTCAGACTACTTGGCCGCTTTGAAGTATACCGAGTCCAGGTTGCGCTCAAAATCTGAAGTTGAGCTTTATCTAAAGAGGCGCAGGTGCGATGCGGCCAGCGCCAGAAAGATTATTACAAAGCTGGAAGACCTAGGAATCATTGATGAAAATAAGCTGGTGGCGGCCTTCATTCACGACAGCGAAAACATTAGGCCGCTTAGTAAGCGCCACCTTAAGCTTAAGTTAAAACAAAAACAGATTGATCCTGAGATCATCTCATTAAATATGGAAGAGTCGGGTTATGATGAGCTGGCGGCGTTGGATAAAATTATTACCGCTAAGGCTAGTCGCTATGCCAATAAACAAGAGAGGTTCTTTCGCTATCTTCTCAGACAGGGCTTTAACTACAACGATATTGCCAGTCGTATTGGCCCGCCAACTAAGCATTAGGCGGCGGCCAAAGGTGCTGCTACCGGACTGTACTTAACCAGGTCGTTAATCACTATTTTGCGCTCTGTAACTTCTTGAACTTGACTTCTGTCAATACTCAGACTCCCGCCGGTGAAGCTTTTAAGCAGCGATTGTTCTACGTATAGCTTTTGGATATACATGGTTTCGATTTCTACGGCGTAGTCACTGATTTTACCTACCTTTTCTTTACTGGTCGTGACTACTGGTTTGCCCATAAGAATGTAGTTAAGCGCAATTACATCTTTTAATCTAATTAGGTCAGGGGGATCGCTTAGAGACTCATGATCATCGACTACAAAGCCCTCAGGAGATATTTCTCGGATATCCTGGTAGAGCAAAATCATAACTTGGTTATTAAAGTGGTCAGAACAGTATAACCCTTCGACTTTAAGGTTATCCGGATTAATAAGTGTCGCTGTAGTTAAGGCAATCGGAGCACCGGTCCTGAGAGACATGACTGGTTTATTGATTAAGGCGGAGCTTAGCTTTAACATATCCTACTCTAGTATAAACCGAGTCCTAGCGACTCTTCTACACAGGGCTATAACTTAGCCTATAATTATCTATATGAACGGATCTCTTCCCGGGATAAAGAAGCTTAGAAACGAAAAGGCCACAGAGGAGCTTGGTTTTAAGGTCGGTTCCAGGTTAAGAGGGGGAGAGATTATTGAACTAATAAGTGACTTAGGCGGAGGAAAAACCACTTTTGTCAGGGGACTTGCTCGTGGCGCCGGTAGCAAAGAACATGTAACCAGCCCGACGTTTACTATTCGTAACGACTACAAAGCCGGGAAAATAAAAATTGCTCATTTTGACTTTTTCCGTCTGGACAATGATCCGGGTATTTTATCTGATCTTCTGGCCGAAGCCATTTCCGATCCGGACAGTGTAGTAGTCATTGAATGGGCCGACGTGCTGCACGGCGTACTCCCAAGAGAGCATGTTAAACTCGAGCTAAGTGTAACCGGTTATCAGGAACGAATAGCAAGGGTTTTTTATCCGGCCGAGTTAGACTATTTATTTAACGGAGTATTTTTAAGTGCTTAACCTGCTTATTAAGACCGATCAACCACTAGCCGGACTTTATCTTTTTGAAGACATGAAGCCTCTTTATCGGCACGAATGGCAAGCGGATAAAGAGCTGGCAGAGAGTATAAACCGTGAGATAGACTTTGTCTTAAAAGAATCGCAAAAAAAGATGACGGATTTAGAAGGAATCGGTATCTTTAGTGGGCCTGGAAGCTTTACCGGATTAAGAATCGGACACAGCGTGGCTAATGCACTGGCTTATGGTCTGAGCCTACCTATAAGTTCAGGGAAGGGTAAATCCTGGCAAAAACAAGCATTAACTAGTCTGTTATCGGGAGAAAACGAAGTATTGGCAATGCCTGATTACGGGAGGGATGCACGAATAACTACCCCCCGAAAATAATTCAAACTTAAGAGATAAATTGACCATATTAAGGCGCAGATAGTATATTACATACAGAGCTTAACTTTTAGAGAGACATATTCACTAAAGTTGGGCCATTTGCATATAACTGATTTTAAGCAATTTTGGGGTTTGCATTTAGCAAGGAATTGAAATAGCGGTAATCAAAAAACGGAGCTAGTGAAGTGATAAGCGATTGCTTCGGGACACGATTGGCGGACAGATTTCTTGCTAGTTAACCCTGAATCATTAGAAAGGACGACAGATGGTTATATTATCCATAGTACTTGCTGTGGTTGGGCTTGGTATTGGGTTCGGCTCCAGTACCTTTATTAGCAAGCAAAAAGAAAGCAATTTAAAAGCAAGGGCCGAAAAAGAACGACAGAAAGCCGAAAAAGAAACTGAAAAGCTTATAGCTCAGGCAAAAGAGGATGCGGCTAAACTAGCTGAAGAAGCTAAAAAAGATGAACAGGCCAGAAGGAAGGAGCTTAAGGACCTTGAAAACCGGCTGGTGGTTAGAGAAGAATCACTGGATAAAAAGCTTGACGATTTAGATAAGCGGTCCCAAAAGCTGCGCAGTAGCGAGGAAGAACTAGAGAAGTTAAAAGATGAGATCCGCGACATTAGAACCAAGCAACAGGAAAAACTAGAGAAAATTGCCAAACTAACTAAAGCTGATGCTGCAGAAAAGCTGATGCAAATGACCGAACGTGACATTAGGCACGATATAACAGGTCTTATCAGTAAGCTGCAAAACGAAGCGAAGGAAACTGCGGAAGAGGCTGCTGCCTTGATTATTACAACAGCTATGGAACGCATGAGCAGCGAGGTTACGGCAGAGCGCACCATTACTTCGGTTAAGCTGGAAGACGAAGAAATGAAAGGCCGGATTATTGGAAAGGAAGGACGAAATATCCAATCACTTCAACGAGCTACGGGAGTAGACATCATGGTTGACGACACCCCCGGATACATTGTTTTAAGCTCGTTTGACCCCATAAGAAGAGAAGTTGCCCGTGAATCATTGGAGATGTTAATGAAGGATGGCCGGATTCATCCCGGAAGAATTGAAGAAGTAGTAGAAAAAGCTCAGAAGAATGTGGAGAAGGAAGTCGTTAGGGCCGGAGAAGACGCAGCGAGGGAGGTTGGTATCATCGGAATTCCTAAAGAAATTCTGCATCTCTTGGGAGAACTTAAGTACCGCACCAGCTATGGCCAGAATGTGCTTAAGCACTCGGTTGAAATGGCACATATGGCCGGCATGATTGCCGAAGAAGTCGGAGCAAACGTAAAAACCACTAAATATGCCGCTCTGGTTCACGATTTGGGCAAAGCCTTAACGCATAAGATGGAAGGGAAACACCATCACATATCTGGAGAGATGCTGCGAAAGTACGGTGCGCCTGAAGAAGTGGCTTTAGCAGCTGAACAGCACCACGACGACGTAGAAGCAACCAGCGTTGAAGCATTAATTATTCGTGTGGTTGATGCTATAAGTGCCAGCCGTCCGGGTGCGAGAAACATAAGTGCAGAAAACTTCGTCGAGCGCATGAAAGAACTGGAGAATATAGCTAATAGCTTTAATGGAATTGACAAGTCTTATGCTATAAGCGCGGGGAGGGAAGTACGAGTAATGGTTCGTCCTCAGCAAATTGACGATTTAAGTGCGATTCGTCTAGCGCGGGATATTGCTACCAAGATCGAATCCTCTATGCAGTACCCGGGCACCATAAAAGTTAACGTAATAAGGGAAACCAGGGCAGTTGAATTTGCCAAATAAAATAAGATTCCTCTATATCGGTGACGTGATGGGGAGTACCGGGCTCGATCTAATAGAGTCCGAGCTCCCTAAACTTAAGAAAGAATTAGAACTAGATTTAGTAATTGCCCAGGCGGAAAACGTGACATCGGGCAGGGGCTGCTCACCCCAAGACTTCTTAAGATTAAAAGCTGCTGGAGTAGATTTTTGTACAGCAGGCAACTGGACGTTGTGGCGTAAAGACATATTTTCCTTGCTCGAAGACCCAGAGCAGCCGATAATCCGGCCGGCTAATTATCGAGAAGGAGCTGCCGGCTTAAAATACAAGTATCTTAAATCGCCATTTGGCAAAGTTCTTTTCATCAGCCTTTTAGGGCAAACTGTCGGCAGGAGCTCAAAACTTAAATTGGACAATCCGCTTACAGCTATCGATCAAATACTTGATGCTGAGAGAAACATTGTTAAGTCAGCAGCCATAGTTAACTTTCATGGAGACTATAGCAGCGAAAAGATTGTAATCGGACAGTATTTAGACGGTAGAGTCAGTGCGGTTATAGGAGACCACTGGCATGTGCCTACGGCAGACGCCAGAGTTCTGCCTAAGGGTACGGCCCACATCACCGACGTTGGCATGGTCGGAACTCTAAACTCCAGCCTTGGAGTTAAGACCGACATTATTGTTAAACGTTGGCGCGACGGTTTGTCTGTTTCCAACCAGCTAGACAGCGATAAACCCTGGCAGTTTAACGGTCTGATTTTTGAAGTAGATCCTAAAACAGGCAAGGCACTTAGCGCCACCTCCCTAAACCGGATATACGAATAAGTCTTATTTTTGCTATACTAACCCCTGATTACGGGGATTGGCGCAGTTGGCTAGCGCGCCGCGTTTGGGACGCGGAGGCCGGAGGTTCGAGTCCTCTATCCCCGACCATGATTCAGTTTTAAGAAGTTTGAAATTGAAGTTTTACCCCTACAAAAATCTCATAAAGCAATAGGCTGTCAGTTTATTAGGATAGCTTGTTGATTGCCACTATGGCTTATTCCTCCAAAAAACCACCGGACTGGTGAGCCCAAAGCTTCGAGTAAATACCTTCCTTTTTGTGCACTAGCTCCTTATGTGTTCCCTGCTCGGCAATTTTACCGTTGTCTAATACTACTATTCTGTCCATTTTCTGGATTGTGCTAAGTCTGTGAGCAATAACTATGGCCGTTCTTCCTTGCATTAGCTTCCAGAGCGAGTCTTGTATCAATACCTCGCTTTCGCTGTCCAGAGCACTTGTTGCTTCGTCTAGCAGCAAGATTGGTGCATTTTTGAGCATTGCACGGGCTATAGCAATTCTCTGTCTTTGGCCACCGCTAAGTTTTACTCCCCTTTCACCAACTAGCGTATCGTATTTCTTTGGTAATAGTTCAATAAACTCATGGGCATGAGCTGCTCTTGATGCCGTCTCAATTTCGCTGTCACTTGCACCCTCTTTACCGTAACCAATATTTTCCTTAATTGTTCGATGGAACATGATTGGCTCCTGGGGCACATAAGCAATGTTGCTGCGTAGATCATCTTGGGTAATTTCAGCAATGTTCTGCCCGTCAATTAAGATCTCCCCACCGTCAATATCACTAAAGCGAAGTACTAGACGGGTAAAGGTTGTTTTACCCGATCCTGAGTGGCCTACCAGGCCCAGTTTTTCTCCAGGCTTTATCTCAATATTAAAATCTTCAAACAACACATCATTTGCTCCGTCATGTCTAAAGTCCACATGGTTAAAAGTAATCTCTCCTTTGTGAATACGGACAGGTTCGGGATGGATGGGGTCTTTAATTTCCGGCTCGATTTGCAAAATAGACACCATGTCGCTGGCATCCCCAAACGCCCGGTTATAATTACGAAGCGAGCTATTAGCGAACATCCAAAGCAATCCCACTAAGCTGCTGGTATAGCTAAAGATTAAAAATGCAGTGGCTAGGTTTGCTTTGAATAATGTGACTCCTAATATGGCCATTAGCAGAGCTATCGAAGATAACGCCTTTGTCGAGAAGCTAAAAATGCTGTTTTGTCTCTGACTGGCCCGCATAATAGCCAAAGTGCCCTTCCTAGTGTTATTGGTTACTTCGTCAAACCGTTTTCGTTCAAACTTACCGCCGGCGAAACTTTTAATAGCTAAGATATTAGTTACGCTGTCTGCTAAGTACCCCGTTTGCTTACTTTCTTCCGACGCCTGGACTGCGCTTAAGAAGCGAACCTTTCTGGTAACGAAAATGCTGGCAACCATAAACAGTAGTGCAAAAATAATCAGCAGTATCACAAACAGAAGAGCCCGGCTGCTAAGTATAATTACCGTAAAGATCATGCTTGAGAGAAGCTGGAGAACCTGGAATACGGTAGTATCCGCAAAACGAATATAGCTGCCCATTAGCTTATTGGTTTGGGAGACTAAAGATCCACCGAATCGATTGGCATGAAAATTAGCGCTCTGGTCCAACAAATGCGAGTAAACCCTGCGGGCGATATCCCGCTCTACGTTGGCTTCAAGCTTCCAATCAAACAAATCCACTATCCGCCCTAATGGCGTGCTAGGTTGCCACCACTTTTAGAC
>JAJZNT010000018.1 GCA_021811685.1 bacterium | reverse complement strand
AGACAGTTAGAGGCGAAATAAACAATGGAAGTAAGAAAAAAATGGCTAAAGCCGTAGAGATAACACCGATTGATCCGGTGACTAACTTACTCCCATTACCCGTGCTCGCAAGGAGCGCGGATTTTTTTAAAAATAAGGTTAATTCGCATCACCCGTTTCACCCAAGAAGAAGTTGGCAGCTTAGCGGTGATGTTTCCCCTAGTGCCCCGTTTGAACAATTGGGGATTAAAGAGGCGGCCGGGCTAGCTGTAAGATACAGCCGTACTCAATCTTTGCCCATATTTCTTCATGATCGATATCATAAAATTTTTTATGGCCCGCCTCTACCGGAAGATATTAAAAGCCAGTTTACGACGGTAGTTTTAGCCTGCGCGGGCGTCGTACCCAGACAAGCTATAGATCTTAGCAGTAGCGGCGAAGTTAAGATTGTGAGTTTCAGTAAAAATGACTATGAAAAGACTAGGCATAAAATCAACTTTGAAGCAGCAAGCAAAAAACAATATAGCAAGAGGCCTCAAATCAGCAATTTCTTAGTTAACTATATGCTGGAAATCCAGCGCGAAGACATGCTGTCTCAAACGAGAGTAGAAAGCTTAGTAGCTTCAGTTATGCGGCCTAGGAACGACGAAGAAAGAAGACGGGCAGCAAGGGAAATATTGGCTATTGCGATTGAACCGTCTATAGAAGAATTAATACCGGCTCATGAAGATGCAAAGCAGGAACGCATGGTTAACCATCCGCGAAAAAACTTAGGAGAAATAGTGCTTCGCTTTATATCGCCGGGAGAAACCTATGATTACAGCAATAACATTAAACAATACCTCGGGGATATGGCGGCTTAGCCTTTGCGCTTATATTACGGCTAATAGTTAATATAAGCATAAGCTATACTTAATAAATAATGGCTGATGCAGCAATAGAAATAAAGAATCTAACTAAGCGTTATGGCAGAAGTAAGGTATACGCCCTAAAAGACCTGAGCATCAGTATAATGCCGGGTGAGGTGTATGGTTTCTTGGGGCCCAATGGTGCCGGAAAATCTACTACTATCCGGACTCTTATGAACTTTATACAACCGACTTCCGGAGGAGCTACGATTCTCGGCAAGGATATAGTAAGGGATAGCGTTAGTATTAAACGCAGAGTGGGATATTTATCCAGTGATATGCCGATGTATCCGAGCATGAGCGGGGAGCAGTTTATAAAGTATTTGAGCAGTCTGGAAGGATCGAGTGAGCAGTCGTACATAAAAGAGCTTTCTAGAACTTTTAGGGCTGACCCTCAAAAGAAACTGGGTGAACTATCTAGGGGTAATAAGCAAAAGTATGCCATTATCCAGGCATTCATGCATAAACCGGATGTATTGATCCTTGATGAGCCGAGCAGCGGCTTAGATCCCCTGATGCAGGAAGCTTTTTACGGGCTGCTTAAGTCAGCCAAGGAACGAGGAGCGACAGTTTTTATGAGCAGCCATTTGCTTGGAGAAGTTCAGCGGGTATGTGACCGGGTAGGTATTATCCGGGAGGGCCGTTTAATTGCCGAGCGCAGCATTGCTGAACTTCAGAAAGATGCCGCACACACCATTGACATTACTTTTAGAGGAGAACCGCCACTGGCTAAGCTTAAAAGGCTATCAGGAGTAGAGGTTATTTCCCATGACAGCAATCATGTCAGCGTTCGTTTGAAGGGCAGCCTTCCGCCCCTGCTTGGCTTGCTTTCAGAACATGACGTTACCCAGCTAGAAGTTAGACAGCTCGATTTGGAAGAGTTGTTTATACGATTTTATAAGGACGAAGGCTAGGTATGTCTTCTATCGCCAAATGGAGCTTATGGCAAAGGCGCTGGGCAATGTTTTGGTGGAGTCTGGGTATTATTGGGCTGATTGTGCTAACTTTGGCCCTATATCCTACCATCCGGTCTAATGCCGCAGAGCTCAATAAGAGCTTCTCCGGGCTAAACAGTACGGCTCTGGCGTTGTTTGGAGGAACCGATTTCTTTTCGCCGATAGGTTATTTAAACAGTCAGATAATTTATCTGGTACTGCCTTTAGTGCTATCAATATTAAGTGTCGGCTTAGGCGGTAGCTTAATCGGCCATGAGGAAGCAGACAGAACCATTGAGACGCTATTATCTCGTCCCGTTTCCCGAACAAAACTACTGCTGGCTAAAGCCCAGGCCGGATTTTTTGACCTGCTTCTTGTTACTTTCCTTAGTTCTTTTGCAACCATTCTCTTGGCTAAGATCGTAAATATGGGCATCCCTCTTACTGACATCGCTGCCGCCTGCGTCGCCTGTTTTATGCTAGTTTTAACGTTTGGTTCAGTGGCCTTCCTGCTTGCAGCCGTGGGCTTACGCAGAGGTACAGTTATTGGTATTGCTGCCGCATACGGTATAGGCGGCTATGTGATTAGCTCATTGGCCGCCACGGCGTCTTGGCTTAACGGCATCAGCCACATTTTTCCTTACCACTACTACCACAGTGCGCAAATTTTGCAGGGCAGTTTTGATTGGTCGGTAATTATATTTAGTGCCTGCCTGTCTCTGGCTTGCCTGCTGATGTCCATTTCCGCTTTTCGCAGGCGGGATATTCACTAGGCTTGGCTAGTTAATGATATATCTAATTTAAAGTCATATAATGCACCTTGAATACATATGCCGAAGACGATAAATAACGATATTATTTCAACCTTATCTCTGCGCTCAAAAAACGTAAAACGCGCCTTAATCATAATCGCAATCGCAGTCTTAAGCCTGTACGTTGTCTTACCTAGACTTAAAATATTTGGCCTAAAGGGCAGTCTTACTCAGCCGGCTCACTGGTCGTTAGCCCTGGCTGCCGGGGGTGTGTTTTTAATTGCCTTCGTCGTATCGGCCATTAGCTACAAGATACTGGCCTTTCATCACTTAAAGTTTTGGCCGCTGTTGGCCATACAGTTCGGGGGAGTTCCTTTAAGTCTGCTATTGCCTGCAGGCCTAAGCAACATAAGCGTAAACTTCTTATTTGTCCGCGCTAATAAACACAGCGAAATCGAATCGGGCGTCATTTTGGGGGTCAACAATCTAGTTGGGGTAATTGCTAACTTATCCCTGCTAGCAATTATGCTAGTTTTATTTGGGTTTTACCCAAGCGAAAAAAGCTTGTATTTAAGAAACCAGGACTGGCTATATGTAGCCCTGGCTGCCGTTATAGTTGTAACGGTAGCATTAATTGTTTTATCCCGCAGAATTACGCGCCTACGAAACTTTCTGAGGCAGCTGATTAACTCACTCAAAGAATACCGCAGAAAACCATCCAGATTACTTGGTGCATATCTGTGTGCCCTTATTCAAACAACGTCTACGGTTACGGCTTTGTGGCTGATGCTCAGTGCTTTTGGGATTAGTATTTACTTCCCGGCAGTCTTTTTAATCTTTTCCTTTAGCGTGCTGATCGGAACGTCTCTGCCGACCCCCGGGGGATTAGGAGGAGTAGAAGCTAGCTTAATAGCCGGAATACTGGCAGCTCACGTGACAACTTCAACAGCAGCAGTAGCGGCCGTACTTGCATACAGAATCATGAGTTATTGGGTACCGCTCGCACTGGGCGTCTTCGCCTTAATTATTGTTCAAAGGAAGAAACTGCTTAAGTTAGACAATGGTACGTGAGCAGCTGGTTAAGGCTATTTTATTTAATTACTAACTTGTATACGGGTCAATTATTTGACTTAAGTCTATAGCTGCTCTATACCTACAATATGCATAATTCAGGCGAAGGAGACAGTGAAGGTCCGCTAAACATAACTGATAGTGGCAAGTTTATGTACCCGAAAGTAACTTTTTTACTTGATAGTATGCCGCTCAGCTACGATGGGGATGACGAAGTGTTGCACCGGTCAATAGTAGTTTACGCATTGAGCAGCTTAAATTTGGCAGCAAAGTCTGGACTAAAAGAAGTAGCTCCTGAAGGTACTTTTCCCTTATTTACTTTCTCCTATAGCGATAGTGTTGAAGATCGCCACCGGAAATTCTTAACTCAAACGGTTAGAGACCCCGGCGGATCAATGATTTCTAGTAAAGCCAGTATTGTAGACGAGTATCGTGCAGCTCAAGCAGTTGTCGAAGCCTTAGCCATAAACCAAAATCCGATAAGCCAGCTTGTCGAACAATTACGCGATGATTACGGCTCACACATAGGCAGAATAGCTCTAAGCGACGTAGTTATTTCTTTGATTAAGCAGACAGCTTACCGACGCTACCGCGACGAGTTAGCTAAGCAGATTGATTCCTGGGAGCCCGAGTACCAGGAAGATCCTCCTGTACGCGCCGGACTAAAGGGCAGACAAAAATCTCCTTTTAGACTAATAAAACAAGAAGGTAAGCAAGACGCCGCTCAAGCCAATATTCCGAGCAAGAAAGGCAGAAAGCACAGCCAAAAAATAGAAAAGCCTAACCCGAAAAGAACTAAGCAAGTTAAGGCTAAGATTCAAGGCGGGAAGGTCAAACCTACCACATGCAGCAACGAAACAGCGAATAAACTTCCTAGGCCCGGACATATACGTAATCCTAGATCAACCCGTTTTTAGAAAAGAAGGCATTGGTTTTTTCCGGACTAAGGTTTTGTTTTTGACTCTACTTTTGAAAATATAGCTCAAGCATTGTGCCTCTGTTTATTCTGGAACTTAGGCTATACCTGAAGTTAAGTTCCTTGCTAATACTTTTTAGAAGATATAGACCTACTCCGCTGCCGTCAGGGTACATTTTTATGCCGTCTTCCAGCCTAGAGAACTTCTTAAATAATTTCTTTTGATCTGAAGGCTTTACCCCTATGCCCGAATCCTTGAATCTGATTATGTACTCTTTGTGTTTTTTCTTGAGCGTAATAGTTAAGTGCTTGCCCGTTTCGCTATAGCGACAGGCGTTATCTATAATGACCTCAAAAGCTATTTGCAAGTAATTGGCGTCCGAGTCAATAAATAATGCTCTCTTAGGAAGAGACAGCTTAAGTCGTAATTCGTTGTTTTTAATGACTGAAGCATAATTTTCAATGGCTTTGCTTATGATCTCTCCTAAATCACAAGGCGATATTTTTACTCTTGCCCTGCCGCTTTCAATTAGCGACGAATAAAGCAAGTTATTGGCTATGCTAATACTACGTGAATTTGCCCCCTCAATAATATTTAAGATATTCTTTTGTTTACGGTTTAGACTGCCGAATAAGCCACTTCGTAGCATAGATACGTACTGTTTAATTGTGGTTGCCGGAGTCCTAAGCTGGTGCGAAGCGATTGAAATAAACTCCGATTGCGCCCTTTCTAGCTTCCTCTCCTTTTCCAGGCCCCAATGAAATATATAGATGGTTATAATAAAGATTACTGCATCAAGTGCCACAACAAACGGTGAAGCTATATTTAATAAGCTTTCGTAAAGGTCAAGATCGGACTGGTAATTATTAAGTATCTGCTTTTGATTAGATCTTATGTCCTTAACCACTTCCTCAATCCTGGTCGTAGAGTACTCGGAGCCTGAAAAGGTGGCAACCGCCGCAGCCGCTCCGGACTTCTGGTAAGCTACTATTGACTGATTGAGCTGTTTTTCCTTGCCAAGCGTTAGGAAGATTAGCTTGTTAGTGTCAGCATCCACTACTTTTACATGCGTACGCAACTTTAATTCCTTAATATAGCCGCCGAGATCAGGATATATACTTTGAGACTTCTCTAAATAGGCACTGTTATTTGTTAGTATGTAATCTCGCTGGTCAATATCTATAGTCTGAATTGAAGTAAGCAGACTATCCGCAATGTTTAGTTGGTTTCTTACTGCGTCCCTTCTATTATTAACCCTGGTTATGTTGTCGTTGGCATAGAGCTCCATGAAGGAAATACCCAATGTGGCTACAAGTGCAATGCCCAAGATGACTGAGATGATTCGAGTAGGGCTATTTATCCACCTGGTAGTTCTTTTTAAGACATTCTTCTTTAAATGCTCTAATAAGGAATGCATCTATCCCCCTCGATCCCCGTGAGTTAAAAATGCCGTATGTATAAATTATCTCATACTAGTACTTATGATTCCTGAAGATAAAGAATAACTATAAGATTTAATGTTTGTTATTAATTTTTCAAAAAATGGCTTACTAAAGACAAGGTATTCCTCTTAGTAGTAGAGTTAAGGGAAATACTATTGGCAGAGCGGTAGCCTTAATTGATAACGAACTGCTAGCCTTAACTGCCCGCCAAGGGGTTGGTGAGGTTATCTGACCAGAACTACTTAGTTGCTCCGTGGGTCGGGGTCGTGCCGTTTGGTAGTAAAAGGTCAAAGCCATCCGGTTTATGCAGCATCCCTGTATTCGTACCCGGCTGATCACTTACTCCGTATTGCCAGACAAGCGCCTTAGTAGTAGGGTCAATTGCCACCATTCTGTCACGATGATCGTCATTAGCCATAAATACTCCGCTAGGCACCATCTCTACTAGTGATGGATACTTTAGCATTCCCGTACCGGAAGTTTCCCGGTACCTGTACAGTATCTGTCCTTCTCTAGTAAACTCAACTATTGAGCCGGGGTTGGCATAATCCGCAATTAAGTAGGTGTCAGGGTTCTTCCCTGGTGCGGCTCCTAGCTGCTGGGGATCCGAAGGGTAGGATATGGGAAGCTGGGTTGTCCACACCATTTTACCTTGAGGGGTGTACTCGCTTACCCATGAACCGCGGATTTCAGATAACAGAATATTTCCGTCGTAAAGCGGGGTGTCGCCGTTTACCGCCCCCAGGGATACATTGGGATTATGCACGCAAACTCCTGTAGTGCCGATTTGCCCCACAACTTTTCCAGCCGGGTTAATAAACAGTACCCGGCAATTAGCATCATCAGCCACGACCACATCATTATTCTTGAGCAAGTAGGCATCATCTGGCGCATTCAAGTATCCGTATGCCGTGCCGGCTACTAGGGGGTGACCGAAAGTCCACAGTATCTTGCCCGACGGATAACCGATCTCGACTATTGTATTGTTATTCTCTTGGTTAGAGATAATACCGGTACCGTGGTTTATAAAGAAAGCGTCATCGGGGAAATAAAAAGCCTTGGCCACTTGAGCACTGGTAGTTTGTGAGGGAAACTTCCAGGTTATTTGCATTGATGAGTTCATTACCAGTATCCGGTTGTTGCCGCGGTCGGCAATCATCAGTTTAGCTCCGTAATAAGGTGATCCGGCGCCCGCATTGCCGGCAATCCCAAATCCTGAGTTTGGAGTCACCATCTGCACGGTGCTTAATACCTGGTTGTTATACTCCCCTCCTATAATCCATGCCCTGGATCCAAGAACCGCGGCACCCGCATAGGCAACGGGAACCTGCAATGTTCCGGCCTTTAAAAACTTATTGTTTTGGGTGTTAACCGCCCAAATAGTGTTATGAAAATATGATTCGCTGGCAACATTTAGTCCCGGTACTTGAGTCGTTCCCTCCCCTAAGACTATCGATTCTGGCGTGCTGCTTTGACCGCCGGCTAAAAATAACTCGTTATTAACTACGAATGCTACAGCGCCTTCTAGCGGTGAGGGCAAAGTCCAGGAAGCCAGATGAATACTATTGTTAGAAGTGTCAATTATTTGCACCGAGTTAACCGGTTTACCGGAGTTAGCTCCCGATGTCGCTTCACCGCCGAAAACATAAATCATATTGCCTAAAGCTGCCACCGCTGGATATCTTACCGGAACCGGAAGCGAGCCGACTTCGCTAAAATTAACCCCGTTTTCGGTTGACAGGACTTTAGCATCTCCTTGGCTGCCGTTATATCCTCCGACTATGTAGACTTTATTCCCTACGCTGACTGCCCGGCCGTCGGACCTGAGCTGAGGCAGGTTGCCGGAGTGAGCTACAGTGCCGTTTAAACTAAAGGTAGTGGTTGAGCCTACTGAGCTGGTGTCACCGCCGCCGAAAATTCCATACGCCCCTCCAATCTGGGCGCTGGCTGCGTCATGTACGGCTGCAGGCAGAGTACCGCTCATAGTTAATTGTCCGTTAGTAGTATTAAGGGTATATATACCTGATGCCGAAGATCCACTGGAAGTTAACCCTCCGGCTAACACTAGCTCATTGCTTGATGGTCCAGGGTAAACCGCCATTCGGCTTAAGGGCGCATCTAGCTGCCAGGGCAACAAACCGGATTCAGCAGCAAGCAGCGGTTTACTGCTTAGTCCTTGAGTCGAGCCGGATAGTGAAGCGTTAGTACTTAATGAGCCCTTGCTGTTGCTATGCCAAATATACGCACCCGCGACTGCGCCGATTACGACAATTACAGCCACAACTAAGGAAATCCTACGTTTAGGCGGCCTTTGGCGGTTTGCGTTAATTGAATAATTCATTATTTTTTCGCGACTGTTGCCCCTTCATTGTACACGAGTTTGTAAAGCTCTTAATGACTTCTAGGACTATTGATTTATGGTTAACAAGTTTAGCATTGATTTGGCTATATGTCTTTAACTTAAAAGCCTCTATATTTTACTAGAAGTTAGAACTTAATTCCTAATAAATCAGTAATGCGATTTAGAGTTTCACTCTCGGCTTTGCCGTCACCTACCGGCCGATCACAGAAGTCCTGAAGTATATGGTAGATTGAGTGGGTGTCTAAATCATTATCTATTGCATTCCTTAAGCTATCTAGTAGGGCTGAAGCTTGATCCTGCGAAACGCGCCCGAAACAAGAACTCAGCCTATCAAGAAGATCTGCAGCCTCATCTAGCAGTTCTGGCTGCCACTCTCCCCCTTCACGGTAATGGTAGTGCATTAGGGCTAAACGTATGGCGCTAGGCTTATGCGCTTTTAATAGGTCCTTAGCAAAGACTAAATTGCCGAGGGATTTACTCATTTTTTCACCTAGATACGAAAGAGGAGCTACATGGAGCCAATGTTCTGAAAAACTAGATTCCTCATATAGTGCCCTCGCTTGGGCGATTTCCGATTCATGATGCGGAAAAATAAGATCACTTCCTCCGCCATGTAATAAAAGAGGAATTCCTAACGTCTCAGCTGACATAACCGTGCATTCGATATGCCATCCAGGCCTGCCCCTCCCTACAATGCTGTCCCAGGCAGCTTTATCTTCTTTGTCTGAAATTCCCCGCCATAGTAAAAAATCTAAAGGATTCCTCTTACCATCCCTATCGGGGTCTCCGCCGCGTAACTTTAAAAACCTAGGTAAGAGTTTAGGCGGAAAAGAACTGAAAGAGCCATACGATGGATCGGATTTAACATCAAAATAGATATCGTGTCCTAATCGATAAGCTGCTCCCTTATCCAGTAGATCCTTGATGGCATCCGCCATTTGGTCTATATACTCACTGGCTTTAGGCTCAGCAAAAGCCGGACGAAAATTGAGCCGCCGCATTACGTCTTGGAAGTCATCGGTTTCTTGCCTGGCCAGCTTCCTGTAATCAATATTTAGTTCTGCTGCCCGTTTAAAAATAGGCTCATCGACGTCGGTTATATTGCGTACCAGGCGCACTTCAATTCCGTCGTCCTCAAGTCGTCTCTGAATAAGGTCATAGGTCATAAAGGTAAAAATATGCCCTAAATGTGCCGAGTCGTAAGGAGTAATCCCGCATACATAGATGCCGGCTATTTCTTTGACGTAGAATTCATCGTAGTTATGAGTTACCCGGTTATATAATTTCACGGCTTCTTATTTTATAGCTTTTTATTAATTTGAGCCAAATCAAGTTGCCTTGCGCTACAATAGACCCTATGCAATCAAATAATTTTAGCGAGCTAAGACCAAAAATCGTACTAGGCGTCGCCGCCCATCCTGACGATTTAGACTTTGGTTCCGCCGGGACTATGGCAGCTTTCGCCGCACAAGGAGCGCAAGTTCACTACCTGATCTTAACGGATGGCAGTAAAGGATCTGCAGACTACAAGGCCTCTCCAATTGAGCTGGCAAAGACCCGCGAAGCCGAGCAGAGAGCGGCGCTTAAAGTGATCGGCTCTTCTGAGAAAAACGTTGAGTTTTTAGGGTATCCTGACGGAGAACTTGAGGTTACCTTAGATTTAAAGCGTGATATTGTACGGTCTATCCGTAAAATACGACCCGATGTAGTTGTAACTATGGACCCCTCAGTACTATACTCACCCAAACGCGGTTTCATTAACCATCCCGACCACCGGGCCGCCGGCCAGGCAACCTTAGACGCCGTATTCCCTTTGGCCCGAGACCATATGAGCTTTCCTGATCTTTTCGCTAAAGGTTATAAGCCGCATAAGGTAAAAACTATACTGCTGACAAATTTTGAGCAGCATAATTATTATGTAGACATATCCGGGGTAATCGATAAGAAAATTAGCGCGCTCAAAGCTCACGCCAGCCAGGTTCCGGATATAGACCTTGTCGAAGAGAGGATTAAACAATGGTCCGCAAGCCTGGGAGAGGAAGCAGGCCTTAAGAATGCTGAAGCCTTTATGCGTATTGACATAGGAGGTTAGATATGCCCAAAGCAAATAATAGTATTATTAGCGTTTACGGAACCACTTACTGTGCGGATTGCCATAGGGCGCGCTCGCTTCTGGATCAATACGGAATTAAGTATAAATGGATAAACATTGAAGATGACAGTTCTGCGGCTGAATATGTAACCACGATTAACGACGGGCTGAGAATTGTACCGACAATTGTCTTTCCCGACAATTCCACCTTGTCCGAACCGTCTAATGCGGCCTTGATAGAGAAGTTAAAAACGTCGCTGCTTATAACCTAGCGCCGAATCCTAAACACCAGCCGGTTTAACGATTTTCCTCTTTAGGCACACCCGACTCCCTGACAAGAAAAATGTTAAGCGGAGTTTTCTCCAGATAGTCAATCGTGAGAGCGACTAGTTTTTTCAGCAATTTATAGCAAACCAAAACTACAACTAAACCAACTATCATTCCGGCGATTAAGTCGTGAGGATAATGGGCCGCCGTATATACCCGGGAGAAAGCAACTATTAGCCCCAATACGAGCGATATAACGCCTATTACTGGGCTTATTAGAAACATGCCGGCAGTTACCGCTCCGACCATTACGCCATGGTCACTAGGAAAGCTGTAATCATGCACTCGATTAATTAAAACCAGGATATGGGGCAGCGCATTAAAAGGACGGGGCTCCTTAAAGATATGCGTTAGCGGTTGATTAATGCCGATTGCGATCAGGGTTCCCAGCCCGGTAATAATAACTTTAACCAGGTTGTCTTTAGTTGACCACTTAGGCAAAAAACGTATCAGCAAGTAGACTGATATCAAGAATAAAATGAAGATATATACCCCCTCATTTGATATAAAGCGCATAAAACCATGCAGCCAGCTCGTCCTTTGAGCAAACCGGTTTACACTTAAGAACTCTGACTTGTCTATATTTTGTAAAAGCATATCCTTTTATTGTACTAGAGTTATAATTAAGATTTTCTTAAAAAACATTAAGTTAACAGGCGGCATAACTGTTATCTGATTTAAACGTATATAATGTTTTTACAAATATTATATAAATTATGAGGAATTAAGTGGTAGTTAAGCCAATAAAAACCGGTGTAGTAAAAAACGCCGATTTGTCTTTAAGTGACTTCCTGGATAAATATTTAGACTCAGTTTCGGAGCGCAGCGTTTTTGCGATAACCTCTAAGGTTGTGGCGATTTGTGAAAAGCGGATAGTTCCGGTTGCCAATACTCCTAAAAAGAAACTCATAAAACGGGAAGCCGATCTTTATACTGAAGAAGTTTTTAGCTACGGCTCAATCTTCACGGTAACTAATAACACGTTTATTAGATCGGCCGGTATCGATGAGTCAAACGGCAACGGCAACTACGTGCTCTGGCCAATTGACCCTCAAGCTTCAGCGAATAACATTAGAAGTTATCTAAAACAACGCTTTAAGCTAAAGTCGGTTGGCGTGATCATCACTGACAGCTCCAGCACTCCACTGCGGCGAGGCACCAGCGGCATTTACCTGGCGCATAGCGGATTCGCTGCGCTTAAGGACTACAGGGGGAGCAAAGATTTATTCGGCCGGACTTACGAAATGAGCCGCTCAAATGTGGCCAGCGGGCTGGCTGCGGCCGCCGTAGTAGCTATGGGAGAAGGCACCGAGACTACTCCAATCTGCATTATCGAGGATGTTCCCTTCGTGCAGTTTCAGGATAGGGATCCGAATAGGGCCGAAATAATGGATTTAAATATATCAATTGATCAGGATATTTTTGCTCCGTTTTTGACCTCGGTAGACTGGAAAAAAGGAAAGCGCAGTTAAAGTACTACTTTGAGCTGCTGGATGTGATCGAATTATAGTAGCTTTGAATTTGAGAATAGTTATTAATACCGGCTTTAGGAATTAGCGAGTCACCGGTAGTTTGCGAGTAGTAAGTTGTCAGTAAGTCCGAATTGCTATTACCATAACTTAATCCATAAGATTTAATCCTGGATACGTTAACTTGTTTGACTAACTGAGCCATTCTTAGGGCATCCGCCAGGCTAAGATTAGTGGTTACATTATTGCCTATGGCGTCGAATAAATGAGTCATGGTCAAAGGATTAGTCAGCACTCCGGCACTTAAAGCCTTTTTCTCTAGCGCTGCCAACTCCTGCCGCTGATGTTGCTCACGGTTAATGTCACTTTTGGGAAAGCCGTAGGCATAGGGCGAGTCACCACGGGCCAATGCCAAAGCCAAAGCCTGCAATCCGTTTAGGTTAACCGGACCATTGGGCAATTTAAGCGGTCCGCCGTGGGCCTTATCGACATTCGGATCGTATAGTCCACGAGGGTCGGGACTTTGGATGTTGACCGTAATTCCACCTACGGCATTAACCGCATCTTCAAAGGCCCTATAGTCAATTAAGGCGTAGTACTGGATCGGAATTCCAAAATCCTGCTCGACTATTTGCTGCAGCTGACCCATACCGCCCTTAAAATATCCTGATTTATTAAACGAGCTGACAGAGTTGGCGTAGTTAATCTTCTGATATCCATAGCCGGGAATATGTACTAATAAATCCCTGGGAATGCTCAGCATAAATGCGGTGTTGTTGCGTGTATCTATACTGACAACCATTATCGAATCGGTAAGTGCGCCCTCGTCACTTGAGCTTCCTTGATAACCGGCCAGCAATACGTTAACCCTGCCCTGAGCTTCACCGTTCAATCTGGTAGTACTAAACAACGCCTGCACATCGCTAAAGAGGTTCCCATGAAATACCTTATTCAGGTCACCTATGATACGTGAGCCAAACCAGCCGCCGACGCCTAAAATAATTAAAAATATTAGAAGAAAAGATGAGATAATTTTATGTCGTTTAACCCACCTAGACTTACGTTTTTTGATACCGACTGAAGATGGTTGCCCCCCCATACTGCGTCCATATACGCTGTTGGGTAGAGATGCATTAAGCATGGTCCTTTGCGGACTAGCAGAGTTGGGGTTAGGATTGTTCATGTTATTGGAAGGCATGCTAGCAGAAGATCTTGACAATTGACTGAATTGTTTATCGGATTTATCGGATAAAGGCGGAATACGAGTAGGCCCAATTAGCCTAGGTTTAAGGTCGCTGCCGCCTGTCTTGTTTGAGATACGCCCGAATTGCGGGACAGATGAAGAGTTTTTAATATCTTCTATATACCTTGGCTTAGGTCTGTTATCTTCCATTACAGCTTATAAATATCTCTTATTCTTGTTTGGTTTGATTGTGTGTTCGGGCGTATAAATTACGGGTCTACATATTCTTATGGTCTTGCCCGAAAATTCAACGGTAAAACTTAATCTATTATACCAGTAGCTACCAGTGAACCAATTATTTGTTGTTGTCCTTTACACAATTCCTCTTTCAAATAGATGCTGTTCTAATAATTAAAAATTATCAGGCTATAGGGACTGGGCATTATTTATAAAGTATTGCTTGATTAAGGCGCCGGCACCTTGGCCAAAGTGATTATTGCATGCGTAGTCCCTAGAGAATCTACTGGGTTCACGCATATTACTAGCTTTTTTAGTATCTCTAGGCGAATTGTTGTTTGCCGGAATGTTACCGGGAATACCTTTTAATAGGGAACCTGGTTGCAGTGACCAGGCCACTAACCCGACATTATGCGCTTTAAGATAAGCCAGATACTTCGGAACAGTAGTAGGTGACGAAACGAAGCACTCCTCCCAAGGCGATTGGTACTGGGACCATTCACCGTCAACTACTGGACGAATTTTTGCCAGCTTGCCTACGACTAACCATGAAGACAAACGATTCAAGTTAATATGATGAAATGAGTACTCTATATTATCACCAGATAGCAGATTCTTGTTTTTAGGCAAAACATATGCCCAATCAGGACCCTCGACCCAAATTAGGTTACTGATACCTCTATATCTTATCTGATTAACCAGCTCCTGCATGCCTATATATTTTATGCCGTTTAGTTCTCCGCCGTATTTCCAGATCTGCCAACTTAAGTTTGAGTTAATTCTTACTTTTCTATTTGAATGGCGCCTGATTAGAAGCCGTAGTATCTGGAAGTGACTATAGCTCTTGGTTAAAACCGGGACAGACTTGCCGCTAATACTACCTTCCCTGGGTTCATTAAATAAGTCAAAAATAACAAAAGGTTTATTGGCAAACTTGTCGCCTATGACCCGCCAAAACCGGGCAGTTATAGCGGTGGGTCCGCCCATATTCGTGGTAAATTCTGTTTGGTCATTAATTACGACTGCCTGGTTCAGGCTTCTGGCATAATCTACTAACTTAACAAGCAGGTTTAAAAACTTAACATTATATGATTTGCCCGGGGTTACGTTGGCGAACAGATTACTCTCAGCCACTTGCAGGCGAATAGTGTTTGTGTGCCAGTAAATTACCGCAGCCTTAATTTGGGCCATAATATTAGGTATATTCTCCATGTAGTCAGTATCCTCAAGGCCGCCATAAACGGATATTCCCTCCGGAATAAACGCTTTACCGCTGGGCAATAGGATTTGATTGCCAACACTTCTTAGAGATGCGGCAGCCTGTGATATTTTCCCGGAGTTTTTTACATTTAGCGCAAATACGGAGCTTGCCGGCAGCAAGACGTAGAGCAAAGCAGCTATAAGTAGTAATAGGTAGCGTGCACGCATGGTTTTAGTTAACAAAGTTCATTAAACTTATTATATAAGCCGCGTTAAGGAATTAGCCTCATAAGCTTGCCCGGCAGTCTTAGCATCGACACATATGACATTAGGCCGGATGAGCGGGGATTAGCTTTAGCGATATTATTAAAGTTAAGTACTCCGTCCCCTAAATAGCGTCCGCGGATCTTCAAATAATAGCTTTTAAGTAAAGCATTTGAAAGAGTTATTTGCCGTCCCCGGCCAATACTGCCTACCCACACTTCTGGTGTTACCTGGAGTTTTGTATTGCTAACAATTTTTATTATCTGATGCTTACGGTTAAGTACAATAAAGCGCATCGGAGGCACTACACCGCTAATGCTTATTGACGAATTTGTTAGCGCTGAAGAAGACCCTCCAAATGAGAGAAAAAACAGCAATACAAGCAATCCCAAATCCCAAAACAACCTCACAACTATGATTATTTTACTTCAAAAACTTGACTTTTTTGAGTATCATTTTATAGCATAAGCACTTTGGCCTCTGTTATTTTTTATTTTGATTTATTGTGAGATAATATCTACTCATTATCTTATCGTCGCTTTTTATTATGAATAGCAATATTTATCCAATACCCGGCTATGATCCAGAAACAAGTCCGCTTAGGGAAGCCGTCAAAAGGTTCAGGCAAGTTTATTCCCAAACACCTGAAGACAGTAATGCGGTCAATGATGCCTTTAGCCGCGTTGTTGAACAATTTGATCCCCTTTTGCGCTCCGTTGTTGCCCGAACAGGAGTCAGCGGCCCTGGTTTAGATGAGGTGGTCAACACTACACTGTACGGCTTGTTTGTGGCTATCACCCATGAGCAAATTAGAGAAGAAGGTAAAGAATCTTCTTGGGCGCATTCGGTTGCGCGTAATGCCAGTCTCAATCACCTAAGAAGACAGCAACAGCAAAGCCAGCGGCTAGCTCCTTTTGACGTTAACAGCCTTGCTTTTTTAAATCCGGAGACTCTTTTTGATCCTGAAAACGTTGAATCAAGAGTTGTTAATAGGGCTTTTGACCGGTCTGACGCCATACTTGAAGGCTTAAGCGATAGAGATAAGCGCCTAATTTACCTTAGAGACGTTGGTGGATATTCAATTAAGGAGATTAAGCATCTGCTTGCCGCAGGAGCAATCGGCGGTATAGCCATCGTCATGAGTGCCGGAGCGATTAAGACAGCCATATCCAGAGCTAGAGCTAAGGTTCGCAGCAGTTACGAGCCGGAAGAGTAGCTTTACTCCACCAGCAGGCGCCGCACGTCCTGACTAAGCGCCGTGAGCAGATTGTAATTAAAAAGATTAAATGTAGAGGAAATGGAATCTAGAGAGTTAAGATCGCGCGGGTTATCGCTTATAACAACCGCTTCATCGCCGACTTTGGTATTAGAATCACCCAAAGCTATAATTGTGTGATTCATACATATCTTGCCGACTATGGGCATGAATTTATCACCGATTTTTACCTGGCCTTTATTGCTCAAGCTGCGGTTTACCCCTTCATAGTAGCCAAGAGGCAAAATCCCGATACGCAGTGGCTTATCCGCTGTAAAGGTATAGTTATAACTAACTCTATCCCCAGTATTTAAATCTATAACCTTAGAAACTGTACTTATTAGTTTTAGGGCCGGTTTAAGAGATTGTAAATCCTTATGTAATTTATGGGTACTACTAAAAGGATTAAGCCCGTACAAACCAATACCTATCCTGACTGCGTTAGCGTATTTAGATTTGGCTTTCAGGCTGCCTGCTGTTTGGGCCAAATGAATAATGCTGGGGTTAGCGCCGGCAGCTTTTATTTCCTCGACACATGAGTCAAAGATCGATACCGCGCGATTCACTGTGTTTGGATTATCTCCGTCACTATCTGCAAGATGACTCATAACCCCTTCGAGCTCCAGATTCTTATAGCTAAGTATTCTCCTGGTTAACTCACCTGCCTGGTCTTGTTTAACTCCGCGCCGGTTCATGCCGCTGTTTATTTCCAGGTGAAGCTTAACCGGCCTGCCGGTATGGCCCAGGGCATCAATCGTTTCCGCTTCATCTACCACGAAAGCATAGTTATCTAGATGCATATTGGCGTAGTTTTCGGGTGCGATTGCACCCATGATCAAAACGGGGGTCTTACATACCCGGCGAATACGTAAGGCTTCAAAATACCCGTCAACAGCAAGATAAGGACAACCGCTGCCGCTTAGAGCGCGGGCGACCAAACCAATACCGTGACCGTAGGCATTGGCTTTAAGTACCGGAATTACCGGCTTATTAAGCCTCCCTATAAAATAGTTAAGGTTGTAAGTTAAGGCGCTCTTAGACACCTCGATCCGGTTATAGGTTACGTAGTTTTTTTCGAACCGAGACAAGAATTCATCAATACCATAGCGGATATTCACAGCTATATAATACCTTGCTTCTAAAAATTAAGGATGCCGGCCGCTGTTTGTTTGGCTTTATATAAGCTCTATAGTCTGGTCCCAAGTTCAGCTTCAATATGGTTTAAGTCCTTAACTACAAAGTGGTTATAGTTAACCTCGATTATGTGGTTTTTCTTTAGTTCAGCCAGTTCACGGCTTACCGTCTCGCGGGCCAAGCCGCAGCGCTTGGCAAGTTCTTCTTCGCGGATCATTAAGGCAAAGGAGCCGTCACGTCCCTTAACCCCGAAGCGCCTGCACTCTAGAGCCAGTTCAAACAATACGCGACTGCGGCTGCTGCCCCCCATTAAATGCGCCATCCGTCGCTGCATTCCCTCAACCCCTGAGTACAGCCTGCTTAAAAGATCATATACCACATCGGGGTTTTGTTTAATGAAGCTGAGGGCCTCATCTACTGGCGCCACTCTAGCTTCGACCTTGCCAACAGTTTCGTAAAAATATTCATTAGGCGACTTATTGATAGCCCAGAGCATAGGAAAGAATGCCGGCGGCTTAAACACATTTACAACCACCTCGTCTCCCCGTTCAGTAATGTCATACTGACGTACTTGGCCGCTCTGCAAATATATAATCCCTTTAGGATCTTCTCCGGCATGTATCAGGATTTGGCGGCCATCAAAATGCTTAAGCGTATAGTTGCCGAAAAATGCTTCGACCTTACTTAATACGGCTATATTCATGACTTAGTGGGTTTTTCTCCTAAAAAGTATTATAACTGCCTTAAGCTGGTAACTCTTTAAACATTGTAACAATACTTATAGGTAGATTTACTAAAAAAGCAGATAGTAAAAGTCACAGGAGGAACAGCCTATGAAGCAAAGAATAGATGAATTAATTATTCTTGCCTGGAGGAAAAGTTTACTCCGGTATGAAATAGAGAGGAGGCTAACATGGCATTACCCGCAGTTAGGTATGTTCCACTTAGGGACATAAATAGAACTATAGATGAGTTCTGGGACAAGGGATGGGACCTATTTCCAAACTTGGGAGAGTCTGGAAGTATGGATATGTACGAGGAGGACGGAAACCTGGTAGCTGAAATAAGCCTGCCCGCCTTTAATAAAAGCGAGTTACGGGTTACCGCAAGAGAAGGCATCTTAGAAATTGAAGCAGAGCACGAAGATACCGACGAGAATAGAACTAAACGGCACTACTTCTTGCACGAAAGCTCGAGCCACTATCACCGGCGAGTGTCCTTGCCGGGCGGAGTAGACGATAATAAGGCTAGCGCTGAATTTAAAAATGGCCGGCTCAGGATAGTTATGCCCATAGAGACAACTAAAAGCATTAAGAGCATTGATGTTAAATAAAGATGGATAAGAAATACTTTAGTTTGTTTTTTGAGGAGGTTAGTTATGAAATATCCAAAAGTACTGCCGCCCATCAGATATATTATTGGCCTAGCAGAAGACACCCACTTTCCGGCAAACTGTGCGGAGATCATGCAAACCGCACACGAGTGGGGATTTCCAAAAACTGTAATTGATTTTGTTAATCAGTTTCCGGAAGATGAGATATTCAGGAGCCGCGCTGAGTTTGAAACTCGCTGCGAAGAGTTGGAGATGCTCATTAACGAAGAGAGAACAATGCCCAAAGAATTACTTAAAAGCTCTCAGGACTAAGCTCGTAGTGAACGATATTACGATTTTTTAAGCTAGCAAGAAACGGAGGTAGTGTTTAATGATATCTTTACCTAGCCAGGACGATCTCGTTAAATTAAAGTCCTTTCATGAACCGGTTTGTGTAACAATATATTCACCACTTATTGATCCAAACGGTGCCACTAACCCCAGCCGCTTAGCTATTAAGAATTTACTAAAAGATGCCAGGCAATCATTAATTTCTGAAGGAGTTGAGCCTAAACAAGTTAAAAGAATACTTGAGCCGGCGAGAGCGTTAATTGATTCCTACGATTTCTGGCCGTTGCGCGGTGGTTGCGTTGCTTTGTTTCTGCACCAGAAAGAGTTCATGGCCTATCACATTCCGGACTATGAATTAGCGTCCATGGTCAGTATTGGAAGAAGCTTCAATCTAGAACCTTTGCAAAGAGCCATAAACAATAACCGGCCATTCTTCGTATTAGCCTTAAGCCATAGTAATGTGCGGCTGCTCAGCGGCGATCGCTTTAACTTAACTCCCTTAGAAGTAGCAGGAATGCCTATAAACCTTAAACAGTCGCTTAGAATAGATGAGTTTCCTAAGTCCAGACAAACTCACAGAGTAGCTCCGGCCATCCAAGGTAAAAGAGGAGAGTCATTTCATGAGCAGTACGATGTTAGCCAAGTAGACAAAAGAATGCTTTTAACGTTCTTCAGGCAGGTAGATAGACGCCTGCATAAACTTCTTATTAAGCATGATTACCCTCTAATAATTGCCGGTGTAGGCTATTTACACCCGATATACCGAAAAGCTAACACCTATAAAGGACTGGCTGAAGTAGGTATTAAAGGTGATACTAAGAAGGCAGGAATGGGGGGACTTAGGAATAAGGCCTGGCGATTGGTTATGGGCATAAAGTAATAAATCTAAAAATGCCCGTAAAAAACGAGAGAGTACAGGCAAAGCTAAGTGATTGAGTTATTGCGCCGAGTATCTTTATGTGCTGTAATATAGCTTTCCTATAACAAGGTTAATTGATCTAATGTCGGCAACATCTAAGCAAGATTTAGAAAAGTTAGAGAGTTTAAGTATTCTGAGACGGTTTGCCTCAGATGTCGTCTTGGCTGATAGTGAAGATCGAGAGCGCCCAGATGGTGCTTTTGCTAAGCTAGTACTTGGAATTGCATATTATGCTTTGCGCATAAACGTCCCTACTGCAACAGTGCATCGCAATGAAGACGAGTTATGTAAATCCTTAAATGTTTTATATAACGGACTAATACACGGCGCCTTGCGGCGTTTAGGTGCTTCAGCTAATTGTTTAGGCTGGACGGCTTATCCAAGGGCGTTCTCTCCGGAACAATGGCGCAATATGTATAGAAGCTCTAACTCAGAACTCGAACCCGCTCGAGGCAGCTTGCTTCCTAATGACCTATCTGGCATCGATACACTAAGAGCCATAGAAGACGGGACTTTATTTATAAAAGTACGTGAAGCTGCAGACAAGGTATAAGCTAACGGGAATATTCAGCCATTAATTGAGCTCTCTGAATTACCTTACCCTCCATCGCGTTCTCTACATCTTGCTTGGAGGCATTGCTATCTAGATTAAGTTTTGCACTTAATCCGTATAGTTTAAAAAAGTAACGGTGCGTGCCGTTTGGCGGAGCCGGACCGTAGTATCGGTTTTGGCCGGAACCGTTTTTGCCTATCACGGAACCCTCCGGAGCCGAGTCCTCGTTAATCTGCTTAATGCTCGGGGGTATATTAAAGACTACCCAATGGTCATAAGTTTTACCCGGACCGTCAGGGTCAGTAGCGGCATCAGGATCATCCACAATCAACACCAGTGAAACTGCCCGATCACTTACCCCGCTAATAGCCAGCGGAGGATTAATGTTAGCTCCGTCAGCGGTGTACTTTTCAGGGATAAAAGCCCCTTCACTAAATTGAGGGCTAGAAATAGTTAGGTTATTATCCATTGTGTCTAATAATCTAGCCTATGCTCTAGATCGGACTATATTAATATTCTTACATATTACACCAGAGACTAGGCTACACTCTCTTTTTTGTACCTTAACGATCGAGTAACTCTAGACAGTCTTGACCCCGGTTTTCCCCTTAAGCTCTTTATCCAATCCTTGAGTCTGGCGGGATCGGTTTCGTAGGGATCATTTAAGAGGAGTGCTTTTGCGGGCGATAAGTTATCCTTGGCGCTCACCATGCACCAGTCGGCGCCGTTGAATAACCCTAAATCTATTAGTTCCCGTATGGCTTGAACTCTTAATCTGGCCCGGGTTTGCGGCAGTTCTACCCCTTTTTCGAATACTTCGTCA